>JBAZYF010000006.1 GCA_041659505.1 Parcubacteria group bacterium | reverse complement strand
AAAGATTCTACGAATGGTTCCTTTACCTGCACCTACGACAAAAACGGCACCTATGCTCCTAGTCTGAAAGTGACCGGACCAAGCTGTCTGGCAACTCCAGTTGCTAAGATTAATGTCAATAATACTGGTGAAGATTGCCATCCGGATGCTCCCGACTGTGCCTCCTATACTTGCAAGGATGTTTCTTGCAATGATGGTTGTAATTTGCAGGTGGGGGAGAAGGATTGTGTGGGGAGGAGATAATTTTTTAGGTATAAAATCAAAGATTAAAAAGATGCTCAATGCGGGCATTTTTTTAATTGCAATTTAAGGCATGATTTATCTTAAGTGGATCAGTTTGGTCAATCTTTGTCGAACTATTGACAGACAAAAATAACCCGTGTAAAATTAAATTAGCACTCAAGACAGCCGAGTGCTAATAGTCTAAAATAGAACCATGGAAGAAAGACAGCAGAAAATTTTGGCAGCCGTAGTAGAGGAATATACGGCGACGGCTGTGGCAGTCGGTTCGAAGATCCTTTCGCAGAAATATTTTTCCGATCTCAGTTCGGCCACTATCAGGAATGATATGGCGGAATTGGAAAAAGAAGGCTATCTCTATCAGCCACACACCTCTGCCGGCCGGATTCCGACCGACAGGGGATATCGCTATTTTGTATCTGAGATTATGCCAGAACAGGAGCTTAGTCTCGCGGAACAGAAAAAGATGCAAGTGGAGCTGTTGAAGATGAAGGCGCAAAACAACCGACTCTCTCGCGCGACAGCTAAATTACTTTCTTCGCTGAGTGGCAGTCTGGCCGTGACCGGTTTTGAAAAAGAATTTTATGATTTTGGAATCAAGGAACTTTTGGAAAATCCGGAGTTTCAAGAAATTGATGAATTTTGCAAAGTAGCGGAAGCCTTAGACTATATCGATGAAAATGTAGAGGCAATTTTGAAAAAGATAAAACTAGGGGAGACGAAGATTTTTATCGGCAAAGAAAATCCGATCAAGGGCATCTCTAATTGTTCAATGATAGTTTCGCCCTATGAAACGACCGAGGGCGAAAAAGGCCTTCTGGCCATTATCGGACCAAAGCGGATGAAATATGCCAAGAACAAATCGCTGATGGAATATATGAAAAAGTTTTTGAGTTCTAGCGCGGTAATTTTAATTGTTATTAATTTTATTTAAAAACATGACGGACGAAAAAAAAATCGAACCTGCCCGCAATGCTTCGCATAGCGATGCAGGCGGGGAAGAAATTCTGGAAGATATTGAGGATATGAAAAAGGCGGATGTGACTCCGAAAGAGACTGATAAGCGGGATATAAAAAAAAGTATCTTTAAAAAGGCTATAAAGCAGGAGAGCAAGGAAGAAGAATCCTCCGACGCCAAGGCTCTGGCGGACACATATCTGTTGGGCTGGAGGAGGTGTTTGGCGGATTTTGAGAACTACAAAAAACGTCAACAAGAATCGGCCAAAAATATCGGGGGGTATATCAAGGAAGATATGATTTTACAGATTATTCCGGTAATTGATAATTTCCACAGTGCGATCGAGCACATCCCCGCCGAGCAAAAAGAAGTGCCTTGGGTGGTGGGGGTGATGTATATCCAAAAGCAGTTGGAAGGTATTTTGAAAGAAAAGGGTGTTACAGAAATGGACACGAAAGTGGGTGATGAATTTGATCCGAATCTGCATGAAGCGATTACTGATAATGAGGCCAAAGAAGGGGAGGAAAAAGAGCTAAAGAATAAGATTAAAAAAGTTGTAGTAAAGGGCTATAAATTAGGGGAAAAAGTGATCCGCGCGGCACGGGTGATCGTAGAATAGATAGGAGCAGGAAGTTCTTTTAAAAAATAACACCCCAAGATGCGATTGCTATCTTGGGGCGGGTGAGTCAGGAGAAATTACTCCGTAGGATTTTTTTGGCAATATGAGGAGCGGCTCTAAGCTTTGTTCCTGTCAATTTTTCAACTGACTGAACAAGTCTTTTGCTTATAATAAGCGTATCGCTACTCAACGGTGTTTCAACTAGCGCGTTGCCTATTAACTTTCTTTGGGCTGGATGTAATTGATCGATTTTTTCGACAATTTTAGCCATTAATGGTAGTAGTTCATTTTTTGAGATCTCCATCGGTTCAATTACGAAAATTTTTTTCCGTCCTTGCATGTGCCCTCCTTAGGCTAGTAGTTGATGAATGTGCTAATGAAAATATGTATCAAAAATCCCAAAAAGTCAATGCTTATCTTTTAAGCTTCAATTTTTAAGCCAAATTAAAGATTGAAATTTGCAAGATAGAAAATAGTCATAATTAAAAAGAAAGGAGGTGAATAATATGAACAGAGGAATTATTCAATGGTCTCCGATGAGGGATCTTAACCGATTTTTCGAAGAGGATACGAGGGAAGGGGCGGATTTTACTCCAGCAGTGGATGTTTATCAAGACAAGGATAATGTGATTGTGGAAACACCGCTCGCTGGCGTTGATCCGGAGAGAGTGGAAATTTCAGTCGAAAATGATGTGCTCACGATTTCCGGTTGCACTGAGGAAAAGAAGGAAGTCAAGCGCGAAGATTATTATCGTAAAGAAGTGCGCAGCGGATCTTTTTCTCGCTCCGTGATTCTTCCGATGTCGGTGAAAGCTGACAAGGCTGAAGCTCACTCCGAGAAGGGAATGCTGAAAATTATTATTCCTAAAGCGGATGAGGTGAAGCCGAAGAGAATTGCGGTTAAGGTTAAATGAGTCGTCTGACCTTAGGTCATCGGAAGATTCCGGTGACCGATAGGGGAGATGAGATGGTGAAATATCAAATTTCCAATTTCCAATTTCCAATGTCAAGCAAAGATCAAAACTCAAATGACAAAATTTTATGATTTAGGCATTTGATATTGGACATTGATTGGTAATTTGTAATTTGGATTTTGAAGTTTAAGTGAGTTTAAAAATTATTTAATCAAAGCGTACTTCGCATCAGTATAAATGATGCAAAGTATTGCTAATCAATGGGTATGGCAAAAATATTAGGAATCGATCTTGGTACGACCAACTCCGCAATGGCAGTGGTTGAAGGTGGATCACCAAGTATCATCGAAAACAAAGAGGGCAATCGCACAACTCCATCAATGGTGGCGATTTCCAAGTCCAATGAACGCTTGGTCGGGCTTTTGGCCAAACGCCAAGCTGTGACCAATCCGGGCAATACACTCTATTCCATCAAACGTCTCATTGGGCGCAAGTTTGAGGATGAAGAAGTGCAACGTGATTTGAAACTATTGCCCTATAAAATCGTGAAAGCTAATGGCGGCGTGAAAGTAGAGATGGGCGGCAAGGAATATACCCCGCAAGAAATTTCCGCCATGATTTTGGCCAAACTGAAAGCCGATGCGGAAGAAAAATTGGGCGAGAAAATCACGGAAGCGGTCATTACTGTTCCTGCCTATTTTGACGACGCGCAAAGAAAAGCGACGAAAGAAGCTGGTGAAATTGCTGGCCTCAATGTGCGACGCATCATCAACGAACCAACAGCTGCCGCTTTGGCTTATGGATTCAACAAGAAAAAAGACGAGAAAATTGCGGTCTATGACTTGGGAGGTGGAACGTTTGATATCTCCATCTTGGAAGTGTCCGAGGACACTGTCGAAGTGAAATCGACCAACGGGGACACCCATCTGGGAGGCGATGACTTCGATCAAATCATCATCAATTGGATCATTGACGAGTTCAAAAAACAAGAAGCGATTGATCTTTCTAAAGATTCATTGGCTCTGCAGAGAATTAAAGAAGCGGCCGAAAAAGCCAAGATTGAACTTTCCACCGCCATGGAATCAGAAATCAATCAACCGTTCATCACTACGGACGCCAACGGTCCAAAACATCTCGTGATGAAACTGACTCGTTCTAAATTGGAAGAATTAGTCGGTGATTTGATCCAGAAAACTCTCGAGCCGACTAAAAAAGCGTTGGCTGATGCGAAACTTTCTGTCTCGGACATCAACGAAGTTGTCTTGGTTGGAGGAATGACTCGGATGCCACTCGTGCTTTCCACGGTGGAAAAATTCTTTGGTAAAAAACCAAACATCACAGTGAACCCGGATGAAGTGGTCGCATTAGGCGCTGCCATCCAAGGTGGAGTTTTGCAGGGTGACGTGAAAGATGTTCTCCTGCTCGATGTGACACCGCTGACATTCGGCATTGAAACGATGGGCGGAGTGAGAACACCGCTAATTGACCGAAACACGACCATCCCAACTTCCAAATCACAAGTATTCTCCACTGCGGCTGACAATCAGCCTTCTGTAGAAATTCATGTCTTGCAAGGTGAGCGGGAAATGGCCGCGGATAATAAAACGCTTGGACGGTTTATTCTCGATGGTATTCCACCATCTCCAAGAGGTATCCCGCAAGTTGAAGTGACTTTTGACATCGATGCCAACGGAATTCTGAACGTCAAAGCTAAAGACAAGGCGACGAACAAAGAACAATCCATCCGCATCGAAGCTTCCACCGGACTTTCGAAAGATGAGATCGAAAAGATGAAAAAAGACGCCGAAGTCCATGCAGAGGAGGATAAGAAAAAGAAAGAAGCGATTGAGGCCAAAAATATGGCCGACACGCTGGTCTACACAACCGAAAAAGCATTGCGCGACGCCGGTGACAAAATCACCGCCGACGAGAAAAAACCCGTCGAAGAAAAAATCGAAGCGTTGAAGAAAGTCAAGGACGGCGATGACTCTGAAGCGATCAAAAAAGCGACTGAAGAACTCTCGCAAGAAGCGCAGAAGATTGGGGAGAAGCTGTATAAAGCCGCCTCCGCTGAAGCTACGGCGGGCCAAGGGCCGCAAGCTACCCCAGGAGGCGAGCAGCCAAAGGAAGGTGAGGCGCCGAAAGAGGAAGTGAAGGATGCGGAGACTAAGGATGAACCTAAGAGTGAAGAACCTAAAACGGAATAGATTTAATTTGAGCGGGGGCGAAAGCCCTCGCTCTTTAAAAAATATGGAGCCACTAACATTATTTTCTTCCGCAGTAAGTTTTATGAAGGATATTTTTAGTTTTTTTAGATTTATAGTAAATTCAATTAAATTATATATAAATTTAAGAAGACCTGCTGGAAGAATATTTGGCAAGCTGTTAAAAAACAAAAAAAATATTAAAATTTATTCTAGAGATTTTTTTGTTCCCAATAATACTTATGATAGCCCGAAATTAACCGCAACTGGCTCTGATGGAAAACAATGGATACATCCAAATATAGATTGTGTTTGGGCAGATGTTGAAGTGAACGCATCGATGGACTTAATAAAATTATTTGCAAAGCTAGGAAAAGACGACGTCTTGATTGAAAAAATGTCTAATCAAAGAGAATGGGATGAGAATGTAATTATCCTAGGAGCTCAAGCTGATTCATCACTGAAATTCTATGAGATTATGAAAAATGTTGGCTATGGAATGAATGCACAAGAGATTTATGACAAGGACAGTGGTGAAATCATTCAGCGGGAAGATGGCTATGGCTACGGAATAATCTTAAAAGCTAAAAATCCACATATACAAGATGAGTGCGATTTTTCTTATTTAATAGGTGGTTTTGGTGTTCTTGGAACTGAAGCGGCTTCTTTATATTTTGTAAAGAATTTAAAAGAAATCTCGGAGATTTTTGGTAAAAAATATTTTGGGTGTATTGTGCGCGCTTCCATTGAAGGTGGAAAATATTCTGTTGAGAGATTAGCACAATATGATAAAAAATATTGATAATAAAGGGTTGCGATAACTAAAAATTTAATTTTTAAAATGTTATGAATTTCAAACACTTTAAAATCTAAATCCACCTCACCCTAACCCTCTCCTTGGTAAGGAGAGGGGACGGGATGCAGAGTTGTTGGAATATTTTCTGGTAATAGGAGCGTGAAAAATGTTAAAGAAAGCCCTTCTCCTTGCCAAGGAGAAGGTGGCCGTAGGCCGGATGAGGTGGATTTCTGAGATAATGACAAAATCGGGAAAACTTGGTAAGGTTGAAGCAGGGATGATTATTATAAGAGCTAAAAACATATGAAACTAGCTATACTGTTTTGGTTCTATAAGGAGTTAGATATTTGCAAAAATCGATTGGAGCTATTGAAAAAGCATAATCCGGAGTTGAAAATCTTTGGTCTTTTTGGGGGTGATCAAAAAGAAGCAGGAAAATATCAAGAGACTCTTGGCGAGTACCTCGACGATTTCTATGTTTCTCAATCGGATGATCCTGATTGGAAATGGATTAATGGGGACCTTATGATTTTAGATTGGTATGGCGCAAGAGGAAAAAAGCTTGATTGGGATAGTATTGCGGTTGTTCAATGGGATATGCTTGTTTTTGATTCAATCCAGAATCAGTTTACAGGACTTAAAAAAGATCAGATTTTTATTTCAGGGACAAAAAAGCTAGATAGTGAAACGGAAAATAGATGGAGTTGGACTAATCCCAAAAAAGAAGAACGAAAGAACTATCTTGGATTTGTCGATTATGTGAAAAAGAATTATGGATACGTGGATGCTGTTTTGTGCTCACTTTTTATCTTTCAGATTTTTCCAAGAATATTTTTTGAAAAATATCTGACGGTTAAAAATCGGGAAATAGGAATGCTGGAATATAAAATCCCGACGTATGCGAAAATTTTTAACATATCTCTTTATGAAAAAGATTTGGGTGTTTGGTGGTTTGATAGTAAGCTAGGAGGAGAGGCGCCTCTTAATGCAATACCAGTTGAAATTAAAAAAGATAATATTTTAAAGGAACTCAAAAAGAAAGATGGGTTTAGGTTTTTTCATCCATACTATGCAAAGTGGGAATGAAGTTTTATTAAAAAATATGACTGAACAAAAAACACAAGAATCAATCAAATCCATCATCGGTGATTACGAAAATTTTTTAGATCGGATTTTTGACAGCTTGAAAGAATCCGGATTTTCAATGGATGAATTTAAGGAATTGGATCATATTGCATACAGAACCGAGAGCCTTGAGAATTATGAAAAAATAAAAAAAGGCTTACTTGAATTTTCGCAAAATTATAGTGACAAAATATTTGGTGGTCGGCCGGTTTTGGTTTGTCGATTGAAAGAGCCATTGAGTTATGATAATTTTATGATTGAAGGGATTGAGGTTTTGGCGCCAAAGGGAGATAATAAATTCAAAGAAGGGTTGGAGCACGCTGAATTTATTACGAAAACTACTCTTTCAGAGTTCAGGGAAAAACACAATAATATTTCTTTTAATCTTGACGCATATGCTCGAGAGGATAATCCAGAGCTTATCGTGGAGCTTAAGGATTGTGCCGCCAAGTTTCATATGCAGAGTCTATTGGAGGTACGCGGAATAAATAAGGTTTAAGGAATAATTTATGGAAAAAATAATCAATTTATGAAACTATACATCGTGCGACATGGGCGGACAATTGATAACGCTAAATTTATCCTGCAAGGCCATCGTCCAGGAAAACTATCCAAAGAAGGTTTATTGCAGGCGGAAAAAGTTGCCGAAAGACTGAAAGACGTCAAGTTTGATGTAATCTATAGCAGTGATCTCAAAAGAGTGGTAGATACTGCGGAAAAAATAACGGTTCACCATAAGGCCCCGATCTATTTCAAGGAAAATCTGCGAGAAAGAAATCTGGGTAGCTATCAAGGAAAAATGGCCAGTGAAGTTGATTGGGACAATCTTCCAGCTGATGTGGAAACAATTGCAGAGCTATATGAAAGAGTAGCTCGCGCGGTGGGTGAGATATATGCAAAACATCCTCACGAAAACGTGCTCATTATTTCTCATGGTGGATTTGGCCGGGTTCTTCATGCTATCATATCGGGCATTCCGATCGAACGCTTTTTTGAAGTCGAGAAACCGAAAAACACCTCGGTGTATATCTATGAGTTGAAAGATGGATTGAAAGGAAAAATCATTTTGGAAAATTGTGTGAAGCATTTGGAAGAAATTTAGAAATTAAAATAGCCCGCTGTTTTTCAACAGGCGGGCTATCTTTGGGGGATTTTTTTATCCCTCGCAAAATTTTTTGAATCCTCGAAATTTTTCGAGGGAAACTCCTGGCATTGCAATGCCACAGGAGTTTGTTTTGTAGGCTCCGTGATAATCGGAGCCAGAGAGTCTCCAGAGGTTGTTATTTTTATCAATCAGGCGTTTTGCTACGGAAGCGAAAAACTGGATTTCTGGCTTGTCGGGGTAGGGATAATAATATTCCGCTCCTTTGAGGCCAAGATCAATTAGTGTTTCAAATAATTCTTCCAGTTGTTTTTCGGTGCCTTTTTGGCTAATGCTGTATTCTGCGAAAAAGCCAGGATGAGCAAGAACGGGTGTGGCGCCGATTTCTTTGATGAATGTCATGCCTTCTTCAACGGTCATTAATTTTCCCGAGGATAAAAGTTTTCGCATCGGCGAGTTTTGGCCGAAAATAGTTCGTCCGACAATTTCTGGCGGTAAGCCGATCCGCTCAATAAGATATCTGAACAGGGGAAAAGTAAAATTGGTATGGCCCGCGCGATTAGTCGCTTGCCTGATGAGTTTGGTCGTCAAGTTAAGCTCGAAGTGTTTATTCGCATCAGAAATGGCTTCCTCGAAGCATTCATTATGCGCTTGGCAATTTCTTTCTAGCCCCTTTTTGACCAGATCCATTTTCTCCAAGTCGAAACCATAAGCGAGGATGTGGATGTAGTAATTTTCTTCGTAGCAGGTTGATAACTCGAAACCAGGTATTGACTCAATGCCGGCTTTTTTTGTCCGTGTTCGAAATTCTTCGACTCCACCAACATTATCGTGGTCACTGAGGATTGCGCCTTTAACTTTGGCGATATTCAACACTTTGACCAGTTCTTTAACGCTATCTTTCCCATCGGAATGATGAGAATGTAAGTGCATTGCGATCATATTGATTTTCCCTCCTTATTGTTTGTTAATGTGCAATATGTCAGTATAGCGCAGATTTGGATTTTGTCCAGATTTTTAGCTTATGGATTTTTGCATAAAAAACACGGCAGAGGCTCAATAGAATCTTGAGCTTGCCGTGTGATGACTACGGACAGGGGACTGGATGGGGTGTCTGGAACCGATGCCAGTATTTGCGACCATGATGGTCGTACCGAAGTTCCCCCTCGATGTAACAAGGGTAGTATGGCTGCGGTTCGACGTAGACTACCGTAGGCTGTGGCTGTGGCGACGATTGACTGACAGCACCGGCCACTGCTGCCCCGACTACTCCTCCGACAATCGCCGCGCCGACCAGTGGTCCGGCGTGGCCACAACCACGATTGCCAGAAAATAATGCGAACAGTACCGGTATTGCCAATGCGACAATGAATTTTTTACGCAACATCACTTTCTCCTTTTGCCCTAATTTTAGGGCCGTTTCTTGGTTTACCTTCAATAGGCACTAGCTCGTAATTATACGCTGAATCTGGCTGTTTGTCAAGCTGGAAATTCTGGAGCATGCTTGGTCATTTCAGCTTCCAGGCAGTCAACATATTTTTGGAGTATGTCAATCATGCCAAACCCGTTTCTATGGGCAATCCAGATAAGTATCGTATTGAAGCGATGATTTTTCATTAGCAACGCGGAGAACTTTTCGCTATCAGTATGGTTCTCTAAGCAGCTCAGATAATTTCTGAGTACTGCCAGATCAAGTCCTCTTTTGATCGCACATGCGAAAAAAATCGGGTTGTAATAATAATGATGCCTCAATGCCCAGGCATACCATTCTTTCGTGTTTTTTTCTTTTGGTTCCATGGCGATTTCCTCCTTCGGTTTTTAAGTTGCTGGCTGGTTTTCTACTTGCCTCATTAGTAGCACGAAAGAGTTGTCCTGACAAGCTCTTCTCGGATCGGCCAAATTTTGCTAAAATATTGGTATAATCTAAAAACTAAAAAATGCAAAAAAATATTTTGAAGTTTTCGCTTTTCTTCCTTTCGATCTTGGCGGCTTTTTTCTCTTGGTTTTCTGTCAGTCGGGCGGTGACCGTCGCAGATTCGAGCGTCTGGCTGGTGCCGATGCTCTGGTTCTCTTTTTTGTATATCGTCCTTTCGTTGGAATTTGTTTTGGTCAAGGAAAAGATTTGGCCGGTCATTTCGATTTTTGTCGGGTTTTTCCTGAGTTTCATCTTTGCGCCAAATTTTTGGCATCTGCTGATCTTGCTTTTTTCCGCAATATTTTTGCATATCGCTTATCTACAGACCAAAAAGGATCTGGGGTTGAATGTGAAAATCTGCCTGCCAAAAACTTTGCGGATGGGTAAGGCTTTTTTTGTGTTAGCGATAGCGCTGGTGATTTCCAGCCAATATTATTTTGAAGCTAAGACGGTGGGACTTTTGAAGTTGCCAACTTTTGACGCCGGAACTATTTTGGATAATAAATGGGCGAAAGAGATTCTCTATAAATTCAATCCTGATCTGCAGAAGCTGGAGGATAAGGATCTGACAGTCGATCAGATAATTTTGGAAAATTATCAAGAAAATCAAGCGGCCAGCGGAGATGCTGACTTGCTTAATTTAGCCGAGAATAGTCAGGCGATTTCTCCTGCCAATCTTCAGAAGATGCAAGAGCTTCAAAAACAAAAAGTGCTAGAAGCAGGTCGGGAGCAGTTTGGGAAGATGGTCAATCGGAAATTGACCGGATCAGAGAAAGTGGCGGATGTGATGCGGGAAAGTATCAATCAAAAAATCCAAAGCATCGTTTCGCCAGATTATACCAACGAAAAATTTCCGGTCGTCCCATTCGGAATGGCGTTCATCTTGTTTTTGACAGTCCTTTCGCTCGGCGCGTTTCTTCTGCGGATTTTGGTCCATCTGATCAGTATTATTTTTTGGATCATGCTTAGCGCGAAAATAGTAAGCGTAAAAAAAGTGCCGGTGGAGATGGAAGTGATCGAGTAACGTTGTCCGGGGAAAGAAATAGGCAAATTAGCACTCACCAGAGGGGATTGCTAATTTTTTTATTTCGTGCTAATATTTGGGGTGTGAATTTTCTCTAAATCAAACTGCTTTATAATTTTTTATGGCTAAAAATTTTTACGATACATTAGGCGTTTCCAAGGGCGCAAGTGACGATGAGATCAAGAAAGCTTATCGCAAATTGGCGCACAAACATCATCCGGACAAGGCCGGTGGAGATGAGGCAAAATTCAAAGAAATTAATGAAGCCTATCAGGTGCTGTCCGACAAGACCAAGCGTTCGCAATATGACCAGTATGGCCAAACTTTCGAACAAGCAGGTCGGTCAGGTGCTGGCGCGGGCGGAGGGCAGGGGTTTGGTGGATTCGATTTCTCCGGATTTCAAGGTTTTGGCGGAGGAGGACAAAATGCCGACTTTGAGTTTGGAGGCGGAGACTTTGAGGATATCTTTTCTTCTATTTTTAGCGGCGGACGAGGTGGTGCGACTACGCGCAGAAAACGGGGCAAGGACATTCAGGTTGATGTAGAAATTGAATTTTCCGAGATGGTCAGCGGAGCGACGCGCCAGATCAATCTACGCAAACAGACAGTTTGTGACCGTTGTGATGGCACGGGAGCAGAAAAGGGCAGTGAATTGAAAACTTGCCCGACTTGCGGTGGAGCGGGACGAGTGCAAAAAGTCAGTCGCAGTTTTTTTGGTAATTTTTCGCAAGTGGCTGAGTGTCCCGAGTGTCACGGATCTGGGAAGGTTACTGCGAAAAAATGTTCTAAGTGTGGCGGCGATGGGCGAGTGATGGAAGAGACTAAGTTAGAGATTAAAATTCCAGCCGGCATCATGGATGGCCAGACGCTCTCGATGCAAGGCGCAGGCGAAGCGGGCGGTGTCGGGGGTGTTTCCGGGGATTTGTATATCAATGTTCATGTGAGGGCGCACAATGATTTCAAGCGGAGCGGACAAGATGTTTTGAGTTCGGTGGAAATTCCTTTTTCGGTCGCAGCGCTTGGTGGTGAGACAATCATTGAAACGATCGATGGGCGGCTGACACTGAAGATTCCGGCCGGTACCCAATCGGGCGAGCAATTTCGCGTGAAAGGCAAAGGTATCCCCGATTTGCATTCTGGTGCGCGAGGCAATCAGATTGTAAAAGTGATGGTGCGGATCCCGAAAAAACTTTCTCGTGATCAAAAAAGACTCTTGGAGGAGTTGGGAAGGTTGGGAGAATAATTTTTTCGTGACAAAAAAACAAAAAGGGAGTAAAATTAAACTATAAAAATAAAAAATAAATATGAATCTTAGTTTGATTTTTTCTCAATTGGGGCTTTCGGCGAAAACTTCCCAGGATGTGATGCTGTTTCTGGTCGTGGCGCTGATCAGTTTTGTGTTTGGCATGTCGATCGGCCGTTTCAAGTTGATCACAGTGCTCATCAATATCTATGTTGCCGTGGCACTGCTCAGCGTTTTTCCGGAGAAGATTCTCCCTGATTATACTTACGAGTTGATTTTATTTTTCGGTATTATTGTTGTTTTGACGATTTTGGGCAAGAAAATGTTTGAGATTCCGCTTTCCGGTTCGGGCAAGGGTTTCCTTTGGCGGGTATTTGCGATGAGTTTTTTGGAGGTAATGCTGATGCTTAGTGTAATGCTTTCCATCGTGCCAAAAAAAATCGCTCTTAGCTACGTATCTTCCAGTTCCTATGACTATTTGATTTCACCTAATTTTGCTTTTTTTTGGATGCTGGCGCCACTCCTGTTTATGTTTCTTATCCATAAAAAACTCCTCAGGTAGGGTAGATTTTATCATGTAGTTTTTCAAAAAAGGGTTAATTCGCACCAGCGCTACGCCAAGGCTTCGGCCTGGCGAGTGTCCCGTTTTCGTCCGCCTGCAACGCCATGCGTAGCATTGCGGGCAGGTAGTACGGGTTCGCGAAGCGAATAACTTCCTTGACGGAAAGTTTTTTAGTGTTATACTAGCAAAGTTGCTTTAAAACCTAATTATGCGCCTATAGCTCAGTCGGTAGAGCAGTTGCCTTTTAAGCAAACGGTCCCAAGTTCGAGTCTTGGTGGGCGCACATAGAAAATTAAAAATGCAAATCTCGAAATGAAAAATTAAGGATTTGTCTTTAAGCTAAAAATTCCTCTCGGGGAATTTTTTGTTTTTCGGGAGTGAAAATATATGCTATAATTCAGGCATAAAAAATAAATTAAAAAAATGGAACAACAAGCACAGCCAGTCGGCTTTTTTAAGAAAGTGGGGAAAAGTATCTATGGCCCGGAGTATTATCAAGAACTGATTGAAAAACCCTTTTCCTATTCTGTGAAATATTTCGCACTATTTTCTTTGATCGCAGTGGTCGTTTTGGTGGCGGGGTTTTCACTATTCTCTTTTCCAAAAATTAATAAGGTACTGAATGACGCCGTGCATACGGCAGTAGAGAGCTATCCTCAAGAGTTGGTCGTAACTTTCAAAAATGGAAATGTTTCTATCAACGCAGATGAGCCGTATTTTTTGAAATTGCCGGATTCAATGAAAGAAGATACTGATCGGTCGAGAAAACTTGAAAATCTGATCACGATCGACACGAAGAGCGAAGCGAGCGCGGATAACCTGTCGAAATATAAGACAGCTATTCTGGTCACGAAAAATTATCTGGTTTATCAGGAAAGCAATGGAAAAATTACTACCCAATCCTTAGAAAAAATGCCGGACATGGTCATTGACAAGATATCCGTGACAAGCTTTGTCGATAAATACTCGCCATACTTGAAATTGCTGTTTCCTTTGTTTGTGGTCGGTTTTTTTATTTTCGCCATCTTCTTTATCATGTTTCGTTTGTGTTATCTTCTTTTGGCGGCACTGCTCATCTGGCTCGTCGCGCATGCTAAGAATGTGGAAATCGGTTATGGCAAATCTTACCAATTGGGCTTGCACCTGATGACTTTGCCACTGCTCATCATCTCTCCTTTTGCACTTATCAATTTCCCCATTGCTTTCACGTTGCTTTTAGTGATCTTAGCTTTTGTTAATATCAAAAAAAAGGAAACCGTGGTCGCACCAACTCAGTCGGAATCTATTCAAGAAGCGGAGGTTAAAGAGGTTGAAAAGCAGGCTAATGATGGCAGTAAAGTCTAGTTTCGTGGTAATTTGATTTAAAGCCAAAAAAAAATCCACTAGTGGATTTTTTTTGTTTGGTAGTATATAATGAAGGATATGAAAAGAGGCGTAGTTATTTTGACTGGTTTTCTTGCTAGCCTGGTGCTTTCCGGGTGTTCTTTGACGAGTTCGACTAATGCTCCGGGAGTGGTGCAGAAGTATTCAGTTTCTAAGAGTATCTGGGTTTCCAAGGATGGTGGAAAAAGCTGGAAAGATTCCAGTGCGGCGAGCAATAAGCCGACCGTGGCTGATATTAATCCGCTCACACTGGTTTTTGATCCGCATGATCAAAATATTGTCTATGCAGGACTGCGCTCGGGAGGCATCATGAAATCAACTAATGGCGGAGATAGCTGGGAATTTTTAACTTTCAAGTCGGACAAAGTTTATGGACTGGTGATTGATCCGAGCGATTCGAAAATAATTTATGCCAGTTCGGTCGTGAATAATCGCGGAAAAATTTTCAAAAATACCGCCTCAGGTGCGACAGACAGTTGGACGGAAATCTATACTGCCGCAACCAACGGACCGTTGGTAGTGTACCTGACCGTGGACAAAAAAAGTGCCAATACGCTCTATGCGGCGACAAGTGATAATCAGGTGTTGAAAAGTGCGGATGGTGGAGTTTCTTGGCGCAATCTTTTTCAAGCGCAAGCTCCTGTAGTGAAAATTGTACTGGATGCGCGGGATAGTAATTTGGTATATTTATTGACAAAGAGCGGCGACATTTTGGCCAGTTCTGATGGTGGAGATAAGTTTGATAGCTTGGCAAACAAGACGACGGTCACGGGAAGCTTGGGAAATGGTTTTAGTGTTTTGGAAACTGATCCGACTAATGGCAAGTGGGTCTATTTGGCTGGGAAAACCGGTATCATTCGCAGTAAGGATGGCGGAAGCACTTGGGAGACGATTTTGATACTGAACAATCCGCAAAATTCTCCTGTTAGCGCGTTAGCGATCAATCCCCAAAATTCACGCGAAATTATCTATGGCGCGATGCAAGCGACCTATAAATCACTCGATGAGGGTAAGACTTGGGTCACTTCGCAATTTGATGTGGCAAAGCCGATGAGCATTTTGGAATACGCGCCGACGAATCCAAGTATCATTTATGCTGGGTTTACGGCGAAATAAGTCTTGGAAATAATCATTTATTCTTAAATCTATGTATCAAGAACTGATCGAAAAAAGTAAAGTTAATTTTGAAAAAACCGTTGCGCATTTCAAGGAAAATCTGGGGAAGGTGCGAACCGGGAGAGCGACAACGGCAATGGTGGATAATGTCATGGTGGATTACTATGGCGCAAAATCACCCTTAAAACAAGTGGCCAGCGTTTCTGTGCCGGAACCACGCACGATTGTCATTTCTCCGTGGGACAAAAGCACGCTAGCGCTCATTGAAAAAGCCATCAAGGAATCTGACTTGGGACTCAATCCAATGAATGATGGAATAATAATTCGTATCAATGTGCCGGCGCTCACAGAAGAACGGAGGAAAGAATTTGTGAAAATTTTGAACCAAGAAGCGGAAGGCGCGCGCGTTGCAGTGCGAAAACTCAGGGAGGATGTGTGGGATGAAATTCAGGCGCTGACGATCGGAGAGGACGATAAGTTTCAAGGCAAGGAAAAATTACAGAAAGTTGTGGAGGAATATAACGCCGTAATTGAGGATATTCGGAAGAAAAAAGAAGCGGAGATTATGCAGGTTTGAGAAATAAAAAACAAAAAAATAATCAACTAATATAAACTACTATGTTCGTAGCGATTTTGATTTTCATCATAATTTTGGGGATGTTAGTTTTTGTCCATGAGTTGGGGCATTTCGTGGTGGCGCGGAGGAATGGCGTCAAAGCGCCGGAGTTCGGTTTTGGTTTTCCGCCACGGATCGTCGGTTTTCAATTCTTGCGGGAAAAACCCGAACCGGGAAAAAAGAAAAAACTCTTTTCCAAGTGGCGGATCATCTGGGGTGGAAAAGACGGTGACGACGAAAATGAAAAAGTGGATCTGCATGAAGCACATGAGAAAAAACTACAAGGTGGAACCATCTATTCTTTGAACTGGTTTCCATTAGGCGGGTTCGTGCGGATCAAGGGTGAGGATGGCGGACATGCGGGTGATGATGATAGTTTCGCCGGCAAGAGTGCTTGGAAGCGCGTGAAGATTTTGTCCGCGGGAGTATTTATGAACTTTATGTTTGCTTGGCTCTTGCTTTCAATCGCTTTTATGATCGGGGCGCCAGAAGAAGTTAATTCTGATGCGAATAACACGGCGAAATCCAAAATTCAAATTTCCGGTCTCATTGCTGATGCTCCGGCAAGTATGATGGGTCTCAAAGTCGGTGATGAAATTAGCAAAGTGCAAACAGACTCAGAGGGAAAAGCGGTAGCGCTAAAAAACGTTAAAGATGTCCAGAATTATATCAACGCCAATCGGGGAAAAGAAATCACCTTGGAAGTTTTTCGCGGAAAGGAAAAGTTGGCATTGAAAGGCACTCCACGGGTCGATGCGCCGGAGGGGCAAGGCGCATTAGGCATTGCTCTGTCGGAAACTACGCTAGTCAAATATGTTTGGCCGGAAGCGATTTGGAAAGGGTTGGTGGCAGTTTGGGATATGACAGCGATGATTTTCGCTGGACTTTTTGGTCTGATTAAAATGCTCTTTGCCGGTCACGGAGGATCGGCTGATGTGGCGGGGCCGGTCGGTATTGCGATTCTTACGCGAGAAGTGGCTAATCTTGGTCTGGTCTATATCATCCAATTTGCTGCGATTCTTAGCATCAATCTTGGGATTATCAATATCTTGCCAATTCCGGCCTTGGATGGTGGAAGAATCTTGTTTGTGCTGATTGAAAAAATCAAAGGCTCTCCCGTCAGTCAGAAAGTTGAGCAAACTTTTCATACGATATTTTTCGCCCTGCTTATGCTTTTGATGCTGGCAGTGACCTACAAAGATATTGCTAAGTTATTTTAGACTATATAGGAGTTGCTTATTTTTCCTCACAGCCTTATTTTCTAAAAAAATAACTCGAATGCTCTTTTTTCTTTTCAAAATTTCCCCTCAATCAACGGCAGCCAATGGAAAATTTTGAAGAAAAAAGGCATTCTCAGACAGAATTTTTTAGAAAATAAGGCTGACTCGGGTAAATTTGTAAGTGCTGAGTTCAGCAGACAATCAGACTAATCATAGTTCAAGACATTTTATGTTAAAGAAAATTAAAAATCTTTCTAGAAAAATATCGGGCGGTATGTTTGGCGGTTTTTCCAAGGATATTGGGATTGATTTGGGAACGGCAAACACCCTGGTCTATGTCAAAGGACGGGGAATTGTGATCAATGAACCCTCCGTGGTGGCGATCAACAAAAAGACCGGTCAAGTTTTGGCGATCGGAAAAGAGGCGAAGCGGATGGTGGGAAAGACTCCTGGGCATATTGTGGCGATCCGGCCATTGGTTGACGGCGTCGTTAGTGATTTTGAAATTACCCAGCAGATGCTTAAATATTTTATCGATAAGGTTCATCGCGGTGGCGGTTTTACGCTGTTTCCGCGTCCGCGAGTAGTGGTTGGCATTCCTTCGGATGTGACGGAAGTTGAAAAAAGAGCCGTGATTGATGCGACAATCAACGCAGGAGCGCGGGAAGCCTATTTGATCGAGGAACCGATGGCGGCGGCGATTGGCGCGCGTCTGCCCGTGCAGGAAGCTTCAGGCAATATGGTGGTGGATATCGGAGGTGGGACGACGGATATCGCAATCATTTCTCTCGGTGGAATTGTGGTTTCGCGCAATTTGCGCATTGCGGGCGATGAGATGAATGAAGATATCGTGCGTTATTGTCGGGATGAGTTTAATCTTTTGATTGGAGAAAAAACGGCCGAAGACGTGAAGATCGCGATTGGCAGTGCGTGTGTGCAAAAAGAAAAAAAACAGATGCAAGTGCGTGGACGCGATCTTGTCACCGGACTACCCAAAGAGGTGACAGTCACGGATGACCAGGCGCGTGAAGCGCTTTCGCGTTCTATCCGGATCATTATCAATAATATTAAGACGGCCGTGGAAGAAACTCCGCCGGAACTACTTTCCGATATTATGCAAAAAGGGATCATCTTGGCTGGCGGCGGTGGACTGATCCGCGGAATCGATCGTATGATCGCTAATCACACAGAAATTCCGGTGCGGATGATGGAAGATCCACTGACAGCGGTCGTACGTGGCACGGGGATCGTATTGGAAGATATAGAAGCGTTGCGCGAAGTACTGGTAGAGAATCAGCATGAAAAATCATTTGACTAGTTTATGCCGAAAAAATATTTTACATCAAAAATAACCAAGCTGGTCCTGGTCGCGGTGGTGTGTGCTTTTCTGATCTTTCTTAATCCGAGAGGTTTTTTTGAACCGATGCGGGGAATTTTTTTGAGCCTGACATTGCCTTTTCAAAAAATATTCTATGGAGCGAGCCAGAAAGTCGGCGAAACGACTTCGTTGCTTGCTTCTATTTCAGAAATAAAGAATGACAATGTGCAACTTTCCAAAGAGAATAATTTTTTAGCGGGCGAGGTGGCCAGACTTAAGCAGATGGAAAATGAAAACGTGATGCTCCGTGAACAGCTGGAATTGCTCCCTCGGGACAAATTTTCTCTGGTCGGTAGTTTTGTGATTGGGCAAGATCCGCAAGGTTCGGAAGGTTGGATCATTATTGACAAAGGTGAAAAGGACGGAATTGCTTCTGGAATGGCGGTGATTGTGGCAAATGGGATCTTGGTTGGAAAAGTGGAAGAGGTCTATTCTTCCAGCTCAAAAATCAATCTGCTGGCTAGTTCCAATAGTGCGGTCAATGTGACTGATGTAGAAACGGGAGCTAAAGGGATCATCCGGGGAGAATATGGCCTGGGGCTTGTTATGGATATGGTAATGCAGTCGGATGTACTCAATATTGGCGATACGATCATTACTTCCGGACTTGGTGGCAATATTCCGCGAGGACTCTTGGTGGGAAAAGTTAAGGAAGTTAAGGTTTCTGAAGATCGTTTGTTCCAGCGGGCGGTCGTTGTTTCCCGGATAAAATATCCCAAGCTGGATACCGTTTTTGTGATAAAATAATATGCTGCAAAAATTAGCCATCTGTTTGATCATTTTTTTTTCGGCCATCTTGCAGACGGCGGTGTTTTCTAATAGTTTTTTTTGGGGACTGGGCCCTGATGTCATGCTGCTTCTGGTCATTGTCTGGACTGCACGCGAAGGCTTTGAGAAAGCATTGTTTGGCAATATTTTGGCTGGTTTTGTCCAGGATCTGATAACTTTTCATCCGGTCGGCGTGCATATCGTGACCTATGTCTTGATCGCTTTTTTTGTCAGTTTCATTTCCAAACGATTTCTGGTTGTCGCGCGTAATTGGCGGGTATTCATCTTGATAATGATGATCATTTTTGGCACATTAGCTAACAATTTATTTTTAAGCGGACTATTTTTGATTGAAAATTATTTCAGCAGAATTGCGATTGGGGATGTTCCTGTCTATTTTTTTAGCGGAACTTTGTTGAAAGCGATTATTTTGAACAGTTTGTTTTTTCCTCTGGTGTATTTTTCAATGAAAAAAATCGAGAGTTGGGAATTTCTGAAGACGCGGAGTAAGATATTTTAATTGCCTATGTTTCGAGGATATTTTACAAACAGGAGGATGGCGCGCGGCATTGAGATTGAAGACGCAATCATGAATGTCGAGCAGAAGGAAAAAGCTATCATTGAAAAACCATTTGAGCGGAACGGCTTAGCAATCGTTTGGTATCTTGTTTTTGCAGTTCTCATTTTTCTTTTCGGCCGCGTCTTTTTTTTGGATATCGTCAATGGTAAATATTACTCACTCGTTTCGGCGGAAAATCGGATCAGAAAAATCATAATCAAAGCTCCGCGGGGGAATATCTATGACAAATTTGGCAATATTTTAGCGCGAAATTCACCAAGTATCGATGTGGTTATTTTACCGAGCTATTTGCCAAAAAATCCAGAAGAAAAAAAGATGTTGGCGCAAAACTTAGCTGGTGTTCTTAATATGAACCAAGGCAATGTGGAAATGGCACTGCTCAGTCAGAATGACAAATCGACTGATCCGATTTTGCTTAAAGAAAATATCACCCAAGATCAGTCGCTAATTTTGGCAGAAAAAATCAACGAATTTCCCGGGATCGCTTTGGAAAAAACTGCGATCAGGAACTATGAAAACAGTGCAATTTTTTCCCACATCATCGGTTATGATGGGAAAATAACCCAGGCGGAAATGGAAACGAACAAGGGCTATTTTATGACTGACTATATTGGCAAGACGGGCTTGGAAAAAAGTTATGAAAAAGAGTTGAAGGGTGTCTATGGCGCGCAACAAGTTGAGGTCGATTCTCGCGGAGAGATCAAAAAGAATCTGGGAGTGATCAGTCCGCAAGCCGGAAGCGATCTGATTTTGAATATCGATCAAGAATTGCAAAAAAAATTGTATGACAGCTTATCAGCCATCTTGGAAAAAACAGAAACAAAAACGGCTGCCGCGGTGGCGATCGATCCGCGGACCGGCGGAATCTTAGCGCTGGTCAGTTTGCCAAGTTATGATAACAATTTATTTGCCAGCGGAATTACGAGTGATGCCTACAAGAGCTTGATCACTGACAAAGACCTTCCCTTGCTTAATCGGGTTACGGGCGGAGAATACCCGCCTGGTTCGACGATTAAGCCGGCTGTCGCCGCTGCCGCGCTTTCGGAGGGGACAATTTCTCCTTCGACAATTATCAATGGTATGGGTGGAAGTCTTAGTATCGGAGCTTTCCGTTTTGGCGATTGGAAAGCGCATGGTCCGAGCGATGTGCGCACGGCAATCGCGGAAAGTAATGACGTTTTTTTCTACACCATCGGTGGCGGTTATGGGAATATTGTCGGATTGGGAATGGATCGGATGAAAAAGTATGAAGATTTGTTCGGTTTTGGCGAGGCAACAGGAATCGATTTGCAAGGGGAATCTGTCGGTTTGATTCCGAGCGAACAGTGGAAAAAAGATAAGATTGGAGAGAAATGGTATATCGGTGATAGTTATCACTGTGCGATCGGTCAGGGCTTCGTTCTCTCGACGCCATTGCAACTGGCCAATTATACAGCGACGCTGGCCAATGGCGGGACGCTTTATTCACCGAAATTGGTCAACCGGATCCGTAGAAATAATGGCCAAGATTCTTATGTCCAGCCAGAAATAATTCGGAAAGACTTTATCTCTCCGGAAATTATGCAAGTTGTGCGTGAAGGAATGCGCCAGACGATCACTTCTGGAACAGCGCAGACACTTAAGGATGTTCCAGTGGCGGTGGCTGGAAAGACCGGTACGGCGCAATATGGCTCGCAGGATAAAACTCACGCATGGTTCATTTCTTTCGCGCCGTTTGATGATCCAAAGATTGCGATGGTAGTTCTCGTCGAAGGTGGAGGTGAAGGCCACTCCAGCGCGGTACCAGTGACGAAAGAAGTTTATGATTGGTATTTTTCGCGAGATAAAAAATAGTTAGTGAAAAAAATGCTAGTACTTGCCCCGCTGTCGCGAAACGATTTTACGGGGTTGACACATATTCTATTTCTGGTACAATTTCCAATGTCGTCCAAAAAGGAACGACAATTTTTTATAAAAAGCAAACTAAAAAAATGCTATGATCAAATTCATTACTGAGGAAGGTTTGAAAAAAATCAAAGATGAGCTGCAACACAGAAAGACTACGCTGCGCCAGGGAATCGCGAACGCAATCAAAGAAGCCAAGGAGCAAGGTGATTTGAGCGAGAACGCCGAATACAGCGCCGCCAAAGCCCAGCAGGGAGAAAATGAAACCAAGATTGCAGAGTTGGAGTTTATGCTCAAGGAATCAAAAGTCGCGACCTATGACAAGAATTTAGGCGTGGTGCAATTAGGTTCAAAGGTGAGTGTGAAGTTTAACGGATCAGAGATGGAATTTCAAATCGTCGGATCAAACGAAGCTAGTCCAGCTGATCTGAAAATTTCCAACGAATCACCGATGGGCAAAGCCTTTATGGCGAAAAAGAAAGGTGACAAGGTAGATGTTGTGACTCCGGGTGGAATAGTGAATTATACGATTTTGGATGTGAAGTAATTTTTTGTTTTGAAATAGATTTGATTTTTGTAGAGACGCTCCGCTGGGACGTCTCTATTTGATTTCAGCGAAAATTGCCAATTTGCGCCAAATGCGCTAATATAGACCTATTGTAGAGACGAGGCATTGCCTCGTCTTGGCTAAGAAAATATTTAATCAACACAAATTTTATGCGTGAAGATATTTTGGAAACTAAGCTGGAAAAACTAAAAACTATCCAAGAATTTGGGATGGAGGCTTATCCGGAGAAATGCGAGCGGTCGATGACTAATGCCGAGGCCTTGGAACAATTCGATAATTTGAATGGCACCGATAAGCAAATATCACTCGTTGGGCGTGTCCGGTCACTTAGAATAATGGGAAAAATAGCGTTCTGCCACATCGAGGATGGGACGGGTAAAATTCAGGGATTTTTTTCAGAACAAATGTTGGCTTCCATTGATACGCCTAGCGAAAATAAAATATTTGCTTTATTTAAAGATACCGTTGAAATTGGTGATTTTATTTCTATGACGGGGACATTGTTTTTGACAAAGCAAAATGAAAAAAGTGTTCGCGTAGAAAATTGGAAAATGCTTTCCAAAAATATCCGTCCGATCCCGACGGAGTACTTTGGCTTGAAAGATGAAGAAGCGCTTTTGCGCAAACGTTATTTGGACCTGATGCTGAACGCCGAGACGCGCGAGCTGTTCCGCAAGAAAAATATTTTTTGGCAGACTGTCCGCCAGTTTTTGGTAGCGGAAAACTTCTTGGAGGTGCAAACGCCGGTTTTGGAGCATACGCCTGGTGGAGCAGAGGCAGAACCGTTTGTGACGCGCTACAATGCCCTAGATCAAGACTTTTACCTCCGTATCTCCTTAGAGCTACCCTTGAAAAGATTGCTCGTAGGAGGCTATGAGCGCGTTTTTGAGATTGGGCGGGTTTTTCGCAATGAAGGGATGGATCGCGATCATTTGCAAGAATTTGATCATATGGAATTCTACGCCAGCTATTGGGATTTTCAAGCGGGAATGGAGTTTTGCGAGAAACTCTATCGCGAAATCGTGGAGAAAGTTACGGGTGGACTAATCACGGAATATGAAGGCGCTAAAATTGATTGGAGCAAGCCTTTTCCGGTCGTCGATTATTTCACGGAATTTAAAAAAGAAACGGGATTAGACCTGAACGCGGATTTATCCGCCGAAGCATTGCGCGCGAAGGCGGACGAATTAAAAATAAAATACGAACCCGGTTATTCCAAAGGTCGGATGATTGATCTGCTCTACAAAAAAACTGTCAGGCAAAAATTGATCCAACCATGTTTTCTCGTCGGGCATCCCTTGGAGGTTTCTCCACTGGCCAAGACTGATCCAAAAAATCCCAAAAGAACTTTGCGTTTGCAGATCGTGGCGGGAGCGAGCGAACTGTGCAATGCATTTTCTGAACTGAATGATCCGATCGATCAAAAAAACCGCTTTTTGGAACAGATGGCTGCGCGTGAAGGCGGGGACAAAGAAGCGCAGATGCTAGATGAAGATTTTGTGGAAGCCTTGGAATATGGCATGCCGCCAGCGTTTGGTTTCGGCATGAGCGAACGGCTGTTTTCGTTTCTGATGAATAAATCTATCCGCGAAACGGTTATTTTTCCGTCGGTGAAAACAAAAGAATAATTTTTCTTTCTGTCTTCCTCGCGGAGGCGGGGATCCAGTGGAAAGATTCTGTTTAAATAGATAATCTTAGCATTAGGCTAATCAAACTAAATTTAGTTTTTACACTAGATTCCCGCCTTCGCGGGAATGACAATTATTAAAGGTTATTATGGAATGCCAAAGAGAAAAAAATAAAATCAATTGTAATTGCACCTATGATTGCGAGCTTAAGGGTTTTTGTTGTGAGTGCATAAAAGAGCATCGAGAAAAAGGCGAACTGCCGGCTTGTTATTTTTCGAAAGATGTGGAAAATACATTTGATCGTTCGGTAGAAAATTTTATTAAAAACTTTAAAAAATAACTATGGGCATCAAAGTTGAATTTAATCCGGATTTGGCGCTGCGTAGTATCGCGGAGCACAAAAATGGCAAGCGGAAAATTGAGGAATGTATTCCGGAGAAGTTGGAAGTGGGAAAAGTTTATGCATTTCTAAAAAGCGAACAGAGATTATTCTACTTGAGCGACAGTGAGTTTTGGGGGAATGGGCAGATTCCACTTTGTGAGACGAATGGCAAAGAAGAACTATCGCGACCGATTGCCAGCATTAAAATTCTGGAAGCGACACACTTTTTGGAAGAGGGAAGAGTTTTCACTAAAGGAAAATATCGCGTGATGGAAGTGTTTGATTTAGCTGACCCAAAGATTCATTTTGAGGCTTGTAAGAAAATTTAAAATTATGCAAATAGAATACGAAGCCACTTTTCCAGATGTTGATAAGGGTGAAATACGGCGGAAACTAGAAGCTAACGGCGCTAAGTTAGTCAAAAAAGAATTCTTGCAAAAAAGGATAGTTTTTGATTTGCCAAAAGGGCATGAAATTGAAGGTGGCTGGCTTCGATTGAGAGATGAGGGCGATAAAATTACTATGACCCTTAAGGTTATTGGAGGGAATCGAATCGAGGAACAAAAAGAAACACTTTTGGAAATTGATAGCTTTGAAAAAGGATTAGAATTCCTAATGTTAATCGGGTGCAATCGCAGATCCTATCAGGAAAATAAGCGGGAGGTATGGAAATTGGGGACTGTGGAAATTATGCTTGATGATTGGCCATTCTTGGAGCCGTTAGCTGAAATTGAAGGATTGTCGGAAGTTGACGTGAAAGAGATGGCGGAAAAATTAGGCTTCGACTATGCCAAAGCGCGATTTTGCTCCATTAGTGAAATATATAATGAAAAATACCAGCCCAAAGAAAGGTTTGATATTAGCGACCTAGAGGAATTTACTTTCTCGATAAATAACCCGTTTTTAAAAATATAAATAATATGACTAAAGAGTTAGGAATTACAAAACAACAAGCAGACAAATTGTTGGACGAATTTATCAAGGATCCAATTACGAAGTTGCATATGCTTGAATCAGAAGCGATTATGCGGGCGTTGGCGAAAAGATTCGGAGAAGATGAAGAAAATTGGGGAATAATTGGACTTCTTCATGACATTGACTGGGATTTGACGAAAGATAATACGGCGCAGCATTGTGTGCAGTGTCAGGAAATTTTGCGTGAGGCGGGCGGAAGTGAATTTCTGATTGAGACAATTCAGTCGCATGGCTATGGAATGGATGCAATTCCAGCGCTAAAAGATAAGGAGCGTTCGACGAATTTGCAATACTGTTTGGTGGCGGCGGAAACCTTAACAGGGCTAATTATCGCTTCGACACTGATGCAACCGGACAAAAAACTTTCCAGTCTTACTTTGCAATCGCTAAAAAAGAAATTTAAGAACAAAGGTTTTGCCGCGCGTTGTAATCGTGAACTAATCAAAGAGTGTGAAAAAGCGGGAATACCGCTGGATGAATTTTTGGAGATTGGACTTTTGGCGCTGCAAGGGATTTCTGGTAAACTTGGGTTCTAATATTTTTTTCAACATTAATCTATGCCAGTCCTGATTAATTTTAAAATTTGTGATAATGCTAAGGAGTGTAATGGGGTGGCGGTTTGTCCGACTGGGGCTTTGGCATGGGACGAGAAAAAGAAAAGCATCAAAATTGATAATAAAAAATGCATCAGTTGTGAAAAGTGTGAAAAAGCCTGTATGGTGGATGCGATTTTTATTGCAAGGAATGAAAAAGAATATCAGAAGATTGAAAAGGAAATCGATGCTGACCCAAGAAAAAGATCAGATTTATTTATTGATCGCTATGGCGCTGAGCCAATTCATCCAGCTTTTCTCATTAAAGATGATAAATTTCAAATAGAAGTTTTAGAATCAGAGAAATCGGTGATGGCGGAGTTTTTTGATGATGATTCAATAATGTGTCTTTTAAAATCAATTCCAGTTAAGGATCTCTTGGTTGATCATGATATGAAATATAGAAAAGTAAAAATAGAGAAAGAACTGACTAAAAAATTAAAAATCAAAAAACTGCCAGCGTTATTGTTTTTTGAAAAAGCAAAGCTTTTAGGGAAAATTGAAGGTTATTATGATAATAAAAAGAAAGCTGAACTTTGCAAAAAGATCGAAGCGATTATAAAAAAGAAATGACTATGAAAAAAGTAATGGCATTTGGGACGTTTGATATATTTCATGCGGGACATAAAAGTTATCTCTCGCAGGCGAAAGCGTTGGGGGAATATTTGATTGTGGTGGTGGCGCGGGATGAGACCGTGCTTCGCGTCAAGAGTGAGTGGACGAGGAATAGCGAAGATGAGAGATTGGAAGCATTGGAAAAAAGTGGACTGGCTGATGAGGTGATTTTGGGCGATCTGGACGACAAGTACGTCGCAATTGAAAAATATCGACCCGAGGTGATTGCGCTCGGGTATGACCAGCGAGTAGATCTCCCCGAATTGACAGAACAGCTCAAAAAACGTAAGCTTAAAGCGGAAATCGTGAGGCTCAAAAGCTTTGAGCCGGAGAAATATAAGTCGTCGATATTGGGGAAATAAATTAATGAAAATTACTTTTTGTGGAAGTATGACCGCTTGCCGGGAAATGCTTGAGATTGGGAATAAGTTGAGGGAAATCGGTCACGCGGTTGTCTTGCCTGATTTTACGAAAGAGTATGCCGCACTTCTAACTCAAGATGAAATGCACAAAGAATCGGCGAAAAACAAAATCGAGCACGATTTGATCCGCGGCTATTATGAGGAAATAAAAAAGTCAGATGCGATCTTGGTTTGTAATTTAGATAAGAACGGCATCAAAAATTATATCGGCGGAAATACTTTTTTGGAAATGGGGTTTGCGCATGTCCTGCGAAAAAAAATATTTTTACTCAATCCGATTCCAGAGTCCTCCTATTACGATGAACTGGTGGCGATGGAGCCGGTGGTTTTGGATGGGGATCTAGAGAAGATAAAATAATTTAATTCGTAACCCTTATTGTCATTCTGAGCGTAGCGCAGCGGAGTCGAAGAATCTGCTTTCAATTACTGCTAGTGTTGTTGTGAATAGCACGAACTACGATTACCGTAGGCAGATCCTTCGACTGCGTCCGAGTACGGACTTCGCTCAGGATGACACCTATTCTTAAATAATAAGCTAAAAAAAGTTATGCTAGACATCAAATTCATCCGTGAGAATGCGGACAAACTTAGAGAGGCGATCAAGAATAAAAACGTCAAGTTGGATCTTGATGAGCTTTTGGCGGTGGACAAAAAACGCGTCGAAGCTTTGCAACACATTGAACTTTTAAGCGCGGAAAAAAATAAACTGAATGAGTTGATGCAGATGAGCAAAACGGATGATGAACGCAAAGTGGCGATTGAGCAAGGAAAAACAGTCAAGGAAAAAATGGCCAAGGCGGAGCCGGAATATGTGGAGCTGAAAAAACAATTTGACACACTCATGGTGCAAGTGCCGATCATTCCCTCAGAAGATACGCCGGTTGGGAAAGATGAAAGTGGGAATGTGGAAGTTTATCAAAAGGGAGAAATTCGTAAATTCGATTTTAAACCTAAGACGCACATTGAACTGGCCGAGGATTTGGATTTGGTCGATTTTGAAAAAGGAGCGAAAGTTTCCGGTTATCGTGGGTATTATTTGAAAAATGAAGGCTCGCTGCTTGTGATGGCGCTCATGATGTATGCGCTAAACAAAATGGCGGAAAAGGGTTACGCACCGATCATTCCACCGACGCTCATAAAAGGTTTTGCGCTGTTTGGCAGTGGCTATTTCAAGGGTACGGATTATGACAGTGCGTCGGATAATATCTATCAAATTGCCACGCGCGACAAGGAAATGGACGGGGCGGATTCGAAGGAAAAGAAATTTTTGGTCGGCACTGCCGAGCCATCGCTACTGGCATATTTTTCTGACGAGATGCTCGACGGCGCAAAATTACCGATCAAAGTTTGCGGATTTTCTCCGTGCTATCGCAGTGAGATTGGGGATTATGGCAAGGACAATAAAGGACTTTATCGTGTGCATGAATTTTTCAAAGTGGAGCAAGTCGTGGTTTCAGAGGCGGATATTGTGGCTTCTACTGCTTTGCAAGAAGAAATGGTGGGAATCTCAGAAGAAATGCATCGGGAATTGGGACTGCCATATCGTAAATTACAAATCTGCACTGGGGATATGGCTCCGGGAAAATATCGTGCGTTCGATCTGGAAGCCTGGATGCCAGGCCTCAATCGCTGGGGTGAGACCGGTTCAGCTTCGAACTTTGTTGATTGGCAAGCGCGGCGACTCAATGTGAAATATAAAGACAAGGACGGCAACAAAAAATTCGCCTATCTTTTGAATAACACCGCCTTGCCATCCGTACGACCACTGATTGCTATCTTAGAAAATTATCAAAACGAAGACGGATCAGTGACTGTGCCGGAGGTTTTGCGGAAATGGATGCCGGGGGGTTTGGAGAGGATTGTAAAAAAGTAGAGTTGCGATTTATTGCGATTAATTAAATAAATTCCAAGAAATTCATGGTTCAAGTCAGGAGACGTTGAACCGACAAGGGATCGTGAGGAAATAATTTTAAATTTAAAAAATATGCAAGACATGGCATACAATGAAGCTGGAGTAAAAATAATCGGTCAAAAAGTAATAGAAGAGCTGTTGGATGAATCTAGAAAGAGTCCAAGAAAAAGAGCCAGTGTTTGTTTGCACACCGAAAAATCTGATTTGGTTCAGCGAATGGCGATGGCACTCCAGCCAGAGACATATATGCAAGCACACAAGCACGAGTCGCCCGCTAAGCGAGAATTATTTACCCTATATCAAGGAGAAGTGTCTGTTTTGATATTTGATCAAGACGGAAATATTACTGGAACGTATATTCTTGCTCCGGATAAAATTCGAACAATCGAGCTTTCCGCTGGAATTTATCATTCATTGGTTGCCTTAAAGCCGGATAGCGTTGTTTTTGAAACAAAAGATGGGCCATGGGAAAGTGTGGAAAAAGATAAGCAATTTGCGTCTTGGATGCCAGCAGAAGATTCCGAAAAAGCAGTAGAGTGTTTGGAAGATTTGAGGGTAAAAATAGGTATTAATAAATAGGCGATGAAAATTAATATCCAGTTTATTGAAGCAGACAATGATTTTTCTAAGGGAGTCAAAGTGTTGATTGGAAAGATTATTAGGGAAGATTCGGCAAAAGTTGCTAAGATTCTTCCTTTTGAAACGAAAGTTTTCACTTTCACTGTGTATCCCTGGAAAAGGAAAGGCGCGCATGGCTTTGCTCAGGCAACTGATTGGGTGCGGATTATGCTAAATCCGAAAGAACTGGATTTTAAAAAAGGAATAAAGCAAAAAATATTAGATAGACTTGCTTATCTGGTTTATCATGAAATGCATCATGCTTCGCGTGGCTATGTCGGATTTTTGCCGGAGGGTAAAAATCATATGCTGATAAATTCTGTTCTTTCAGAAGGCTTGGCGGATGTTTTTGCGCAGGAGTGTGCTCCCAATGTCTATGATTCTGAAAAATTAGCCTCCAAGGATCGGCAGATAGAAAATTGGATTTGTAGGATGGATAAAATTAAATGGAGGAAAATGTCAGCCTATTATTCCTGGGCATATGGCGGAGAAGGCAAGCCAGCTCTTTTGGGGTATAAAATGGGAAGGTATATTATTTTAGCACTGAAGAAAAAACATCCCGAATGGGACGCGGTAAAATTAGTTCGGACCGACGCGAAAAAGATTTTGAAACTGAGCGGAGTAAAATTTAGGTAAAATTTGAATCATATGCAAAACAAAAAACTAAAATTTCCAAGAGGTTTCTTATGGGGTGCGGCGACTTCGGCACATCAGGTGGAGGGTGGAACTAATAATGACTGGACGCAATGGGAAAAAAATAATGCCGATAGGATAGCTCGAGGGGCTGGCAAAAAATGGGAAAAATGGCAACAGGAAAAATTTCCGGAAATGTTTGATGCGCAAAATTATATTTCAGGACGAGCTTGTGATCATTATAATCGATATGAGGAGGATTTTGATTTGGCGAAAGAGGGCGGACACAACGCTCATCGATTTTCTATCGAATGGTCGCGCATCGAACCAGAAGAAGGAAGATTTGATGAAAAAGAGATCGAGCATTACCGAAAAGTTTTAATAGCTTTACGAGAAAGAGGCATTGAACCGTTTGTCACTCTTTGGCATTGGCCTAATCCTGTTTGGGTTGGACAGATGAATGCTTGGAAAAATAAAGACACTGTCAAATATTATCTGAGATATGCAGAGCGTATCTTCAATGAATACAAAGGTTTAGTTAAATTCTGGATGCCTTTGAATGAACCCGGAACGGAAGTATCTCTGGGTTATTTGTTTGGAAATCAACCCCCCGGACTTAAAAGCAAAATTGGCGCCAATTTTGCTTTTAAAAATTTGATGCAGACCCAAAAAGATGTCTATAAGCTTGCAAAATCAATTTCTCCTGATTTTCAAATAGGCTGTTCTCATTTTATGTTTGATATAAGGCCGTATAATGATTTTCCTTGGAATATTTTAGCTGCTAAAATAATGGATTATTTTGCTAATTATCGTTTTTTTAAAGCCTTTGACGATTCTTGCGATTTTCTTGGAATTCAATATTATCAACTATTTGCTATAAATCTAAAATTAGGCGGACATTTTTGGAGAATTTTTGAAAATAAAAAAGTCACAGAGTTGCAAAGTGATTTGGGTTGGCAGATTTTTCCAGAAGGAATATATAATGTTTTAAAAAGAGCATCAAAAAGTGGGAAGCCAATTTATATAACAGAAAATGGTATTGCCGATGCTGATGATTCAAAGAGGCCTAAGTTTACAAAGGATCATTTAAGGTTTGTGCAAAAAGCAATTTCGGAGGATGTGGATGTGCGGGGATACTTCCATTGGTCGTTTTTGGATAATTTTGAGTTTGTTGAGATGAGGGGATTTTGGCCGCGTTTTGGACTGATTGAGATGGATTACAAAACCCTAGAACGCCACCCGCGGAAAAGCTTTTATGAATATGCCAAGATTTGCAAGAGCAATGAAATTGAAGTTTGACTGTAATTTCAGAAGTGCTAAAATATTATTATGAATGAAGAAGACAAAAAATTAGAAGAAAGAATGACAAGACACTTTGATGTTGTCCTTGAGGGCATCCGAGGTGATTTCAAGGTCTTCGGTGAAGGACTCTCGAATCTTTCGAGAAGGTTTGATAGTTTGGATAAGAAAGTCGATAACTTATCGAGTAAGGTTGAAGTCTTGACTATTAGGGTAGATGATTTGACTCTAAAGGTAGATGTTCTAACTGGCAGAGTTGATGTGCTAACTGAGAGAGTTGATGTTTTGACTGGTAGAGTAGATGTCCTAACTGGTAGGGTAGATGTTTTAACCGAAAGAGTTGATTGGTTAGCTGAAAAAACAGATTTGTTGATTGAAGACATGGATTATGTTAAATCTTCACTAGCAGAAAATAAGGAGAAAGATGAAAAGGCAGACGAACGCTTAGAGGGGCACGAAATGCGCCTAATTAAGCTGGAAAAAACGGCTTTGGCCAAAGCCTAGGGCGACTGAAAAATTACCCCTTGACAGGTTTCGAAAAGCGCTCTACAATGGCTAAAGACAGTTGAGTTCCAGATATAATTATTTAAAACCAAACAAGGCATTAAATAATACTCAATAAAGACTTTTAAAATTAGGGGTGAGAGAAAAGACTGAAGATGCATCTTTGCGTATGATTGTGTTTGTCCGCAGAGATGTGTTTTTTGTTCGTAAGAATAGAAAGCGTGAACTTTAACAAGTGAATAGTTTCTCTAAATCCAACCTTTTGATTTAGAGAAGCAAAAATTAATCGCAATTTTTTGCGATTAGTCCGGTCTCGAGCAATCGAGACAAAAATTCGAGTCTATTTCAAATATTTACTATTGCTCCTCGGAGTCGTAGTAAATTAAAAAGAATTTATTTTCTTTTATATAATCAGATTTACTTCTGATATTTTTTGAGAGTTTGATCCTGGCTCAGGATGAACGCTGGCGGCGTGGATAAGGCATGCAAGTCGAGAGGGTTAGACCCTCGG
>JBAZYF010000005.1 GCA_041659505.1 Parcubacteria group bacterium | reverse complement strand
GTCTAGTCCATGCCATTATGTTCGCCCTTTCAGGCTCGCTTTCACTCTGACTCCGCAACAAAGTTGCTTAGTCAACGACATAGAACTAACTCGCTGGATCGTTCTACAAAAAGCACGCAGTCACCCCGCCGAGGCGGGGCTCCTACTCTTCGTTAGCATATGGTTTCAGATACTATTTCATCTCCCTCATCGGGATACTTTTCACCTTTCCCTCACGGTACTCATTTCGCTATCGATCACTAAAAATATTTAGTCTTGGAGCTATAGTGGCCCCAGCTTCAAACGGGATTTCTCCGGTCCCGCCCTACTTGAGAATAAGCTCATCTTGATAATTTATTTTCGCGTACAAGGCTTTCACTTTGTGTCGCCGTCCTTTCCAGGAGCGTTCCGCTAATAAACTATTTCAGACCCCGATTAAACGAGTCTGCTTATCTCGCAACCCCACTAGTCTTGCGACTGATGGTTTAGACTTTTCCGCTTTCGCTCGCCACTACTCACGGAATCACATTTGTTTTCTATTCCTCCTGGTACTAAGATGTTTCAGTTCCCAGGGTTCGCTCTAATACCCTATGTATTCAGGTAGAAGTTTCCGACGTATAGTCGGAAGGGTTTTCCCATTCGGAAATCTCCGGGTCAAAGGTTGCTCAGCACCTCACCGAAGCTTATCGCAGCTAGCTACGTCCTTCATCGCTTTTTAGTGTCAAGGCATTCACCATATGCATTAGTATTACCGCTCTTAAATCCTATCCTCGTTTGCACGAGGATCTATCGGTTAGCAGTTAGCAATCGCTAACTGTTTATCTCGCATCTTCCGACGCAGCGCCGGAATAATGCGGTTTGCATTTATTTACCTACTATTTTCTTAATATCTTACCTCTTAAAGATATTAAGACGAATCGATCGTCATACCAGACTTATTTCCCGCCAGACATAAAAACCTGATACTTGATCAAGACCTGTATTCAATTGGTAAGGTTCGCACTAACGCGGAAATTTGATTGATCAGTCGCTCTTACTAAACAAGCTGATTTCCGAACTAATGATTTTTCTGTGGAGCTATCCGCCCAAGGCGGATTTATTTCTTATAGCTAAATCAAAGATTTAGATAAGAAATAAAAAAAGAACCCGCAACTAAACGGGTTTTGAGCAAAAACAAAAACGACTCACCCGCTTATTCTTGGAAAAAAATTAACAAAATGTATCATTTATTGCACCCTTGAAAATTCCCCTAGGAAAGCCAAAGATCACTTATCTGTTTTTAACGCTTACTCATCATAGCAAACTGAAAAAGTTTGTCAAGCTTTTGGATTTTCTTGGCAATTTTTCCCATTTTTTGGCTAATCTACGGCCAGTCCGGATGGAGATGCGGGCGGAGTGCTGTCACCGCTTTCATTGCGGAGTGGGTGGGGATAAGTATAGGGGATATAGTCTGGTTTTGCAAACAAATAATAATCCCTATTTTCTTGCACCATATTTGGCGTCTGACTGTCCACAGAAAAAAATAAATCATTGTCCCAAACATAAGCTGGATCTAGTGCCTGGTTTTTTCCTCTTCCAATTTGGTAAAGAGCCGGATATCCACTATCTTCCTCATACAAGTCGATAGAATTCCCGTCTTGGCTTACTCCAGTATGGTGGTTATTAAAAACCACTCCGCTTCCCGCTCGCAAACTTATAAAACAGCATTGGCTCGCATGAGGCACGCCATTGTTAAAGGTGTTATCATAGATTTCCCACCATCGCGCACCAATCATGCCGGGCGTACCGTGCTGATCTATCTGAGACATATTTAGTGTGTTGTGCCTAAAGACAGTTCTTGCGCCATAATATGACTGGACTGAAGAGTTCCCCCAAAAATAGGCGGGGTCTGCCGTACCAAAAGGATGGGTCATTGTTTGTAAAAATATTGTCTTCAATGTATACCGCATCAGCGCTTCCTGGAATGATATCATCATTCCATCCAGAAGCATCAACTGCCCCCATACCGTAATTATGAATCATTTCAGAATTAGTCGGAGCATTAAAACTATTATTGTCGACAAGACCTGGGGCATTCCCTTCGACTTCAAGTAAAATGCTAGATCCTTCTGTCACTGTGAAAGTATTGTGATCTACTCGAAACGGCGCACTGGTTTTTATACCAGCCACATAAACGGCATTGCCACTGATAAAATTAAAACCAGTTATTCGTGTACTCGTATCATAATTCTGGTTAAACACCAATCGACCGCTTATCGTAGAACTATTAGCCTCAATCGTAATACCCTTTGAGTCAGGAATGGTAACCTCAGAACTCCAAGTGCAATCTCCAGCTGGAACTGAAACAGTATCCCCACTCACTGATGCATCTATAGCAGATTGAACATCAATCTGGGAACAACTCACCGCGTTGATCGTCGCGCCAAAAGTTTTTTCCGCCACTCCAAAAATTCCACCAAAGATAATTGCGAGAAAAAAGATTTTTAGTTTTAAGTTTTTGATTGGCATTTTTTAGTTGAGAATTATTCTACCATAAGTCCAATTGGCGAGCTTGGCGGAGTGGTGTCACTACTTTCATTGCGCAGTGGATGAGGATAAACATAAGGCGTATAAAAAGCTGTCCAAGTATTTTCTTGTGTACATTTATAGAGTGTGCCGGAAATTGGCGTTGCGGGATTTGTTCCAACCATGCCGGTCAAATCAGCACAGGACTGATTTGTAGCCCAATATCCTTGCCCGACGATACATGTTAATGGGCGATTTTCTAAAATACCGCATCCGACTCCAGGGCTGGAAGAATCAGAAAAAACATCCCTGCCTAGAGTTGGACGATTAGCTAAACCGGCACAAGTAACACCAAGAGGATGATCAGCAGCTGTCTCAGCTAACGAGCCAGTAAAGTCTTTGCGAGTTTGCCACCAATAGGTATCATGAATCATCTGCTCATAAGCATAAATAGCTGGGCAAGTTAAAAGACCATCATAAGCTTCATTGCTTAAAACATAAGTTGTAGCTACACTGTTATAAAATATGAATGATCGCCCGCCTCTGGTTTTAAAAAAAATCATATGATAATCCGCCGCCTCAACCCGATTACCATAGACTTCCGCACCAAAAGTACTACCCATCGTTTCGCCACTAGAACCCTCTCCTTGATGGCCATGTGCTTCAAAAAGTGAATAGGATGGTCCATGAGCAATAATCGTGTTATAGCGAGCAGCATAACGGCCATTAAATTGCGACTCAAGAGCCAAACCGTCTGGATGGCCTTCATAGGTAATAGTATTATCCTCAAAATACAGATAATTATTCGTTCCGGATATGAAAATATTTTGGGGCGCATTGGAATACCAACTCACTTCGCTTGATTGCGTGTCATTCTTAATTGGATAATCAGCATTAGTGATTATATTATTATCGACAACGCCATAAAAATTGCAAAAATTCCAGATTCCCTTATATCCAAGCGTATTTTGAATAATATTATGATCGACCCTAACTTTGTCTTGCATGACATAGGGCGGATCGATCTGTCCGCCAAGAACTACTCCGTGCGCTTTATTATCGGCATCAATAGTAAAACCACTTAATCGAAAGGCATAATTATATTGCAAGTTATTAGTAGTAGGAGAATATTTAATCATAAAATCATCACCAAATGAAGTCGCGGCCGTAATTGTTGTTACGCCACCCAGTCCTCCGATCAGATTAATACCTTTTGTAATATTGAGCCCGGAATTCCAAATGCACGATCCTTGCGGAACGACAACAGTGTCTTCCGGCGAAGCAGCTGTAATAGCACTACTCACATCATTATAGGAACAACTCACCGCATTGATCGTCGCCCCAAAAGATTTTTCCGCCACACCAAAAACCCAGCCAAAAATTATTGCCAGAAAAAATATTTTTAGTTTTAGGTTTTGCATTTTTATATTTTTTCTTACACTATTATTATACCTAATTTTCGCCAAAAAACAACAAAAAATACACAAAAAAGAGACGTCCTCGCCTAGTCGAGAGCGTCTCTACGATTTGGATAAAATAATATTTTTCTATTTCCTCCCTTCCGTCAATTCTTCTCGCAGTTTTTTGAGAATCAGTTGCGCTTCGTCGCGTCCGCCCAAGCCAAAAGCCAATCCGCCGGCCAGAGCGATCATTGCAATGAGGCCGATAAACATTGTGTTGACGAGAGAATTAGCCACACCCAATTGGATCAGCGCGGCAAAAAAACCAAAGATGATAATCGCCCACTTGGAAATTGTCGCCAGGAGCGTTGCTGACATTACGCCAGCCGCGCGCGTACTGCCTTTGACGATGTGATAGACAAAATTTCCCAAAAGAAATACGGCCGTGAGAATCACTACCGCGACCATAACGTTCGGCAGGTAGAGAATTATTTTGTTGAGAAAAATCGTTACCTGATCAAGATGCAAAATGTCTGTCGCCGCCATTAGAAAAACCAAAATCAAAAACCATTCGAAAAGGCCGCCGACAATATTGGAAACTGTGAGATTAAGGCCATTCTTAGAACTCTTACCTCCACCAAAACCCATCTTTTTCATTGCGCTATCAACGCCTAATTCCGAAACCATTTTTGCCACCAATCTGCCAAGTGTTACTGCCATGATCCAGCCAGCCACAAGCACGATCAGTGCGCCCAATAGCGTCGGCAAAAAATTCATCATCTTCTCTCCAACATTAATGAGCGAGAGCGTGATGGCCTCCCCCCAGGTTTTAATATTGTCCATTTTTTTGTCCTCTTGCAGTGCTTCGCTGGTCCAAAAGTGAACCACCGCAAGATGAATTTTATTTTTTAATTTTTATTTCTTGTTTTTTCAAGACGACCAATTAAGGCGTCGGTTGTACTGCGGGATTAACCTCTGGTGCAGGAGGAACCTGCTCTAGCGGAGTTGTTCCTGGATTAGGATTGACGTAAGAATCTGCTGCTGGTGTCACTGGAGCTTGCGCCGGAGCATTAGTGGTCAAACCAAGATTTTCTGGAGTATTCTCCACTCCCTTGTCGATATTGCTGATCATTTTTTCCAATTGCTTTTTTGTATCAGCAGAACCATCGCCAGAAAGAAGTCCAACCACCTTTCGATATTCCTCCTTAGCCCCATCCTTATTTTTGTCCTTCTCGTAAGCTAAGCCAAGATAGAAGTGAGCATTGATATTTTTGTCATCCGCTTTGACTACCATCTTGAAAATTTCTTCAGCAATCTTCAGATCATCATTTTTTGCTCGCAGACGATACATGTTGGCCAGACTGAGCAAATAGTCCGAATTTTTAGAATCAAGCTGTGCGGCCTTAGTTGAATTTTCAATCGCGCTGTCCGTCTCGCCAAGCGCGTCCTGGATCAAAGATAGTTGATAATAGCCAGGAGCGAAGTTATTTTTTTCTGAAACGGATTTTTGGAAAAAATCCTTGGCTTCATTAAAAAGGGCTTTTCGCTCTCCTTCGTCTTTTTTCGTCGCACCATCGGCGATTTTGATCTGTCCCAGCTTAAGAAGATAGTTTGGATTATGTGGCTCAAGCATGAGGGCTTTTTGATAGGTGGACTCCGCTAATTTCAATGAGTCAGGAACATACATTCCTGAATTCTCATAAATCTGCGCCAACGCCTCGACCGTTTCTACGCTATTATTATTCATTTCTAATCCTTTCGTAGCAGCTGAAACAGAATAGTTTATGTAGTTTCTGATATTATCAACGTTGCGTTCTTGTTCGGATTTAAGTGCTTCCTTATTTGCCAGCATCATATAATAAACACTGGCTTTGGTATAGTAGAAGCCCTCCTTAGCATTGAGTCCGATCGCTTTTCCCATTTTCATTATGGAATCTTCCTGATTCTGACTAGACGCCTGTGCAGCTCTTCCCGCGTAAACATCCGCAACGTATACTTTTCCCAAAAATACAAACAGGAAAGCCACGCCAGCACTGACAAGCATAAAAATGAAGGCTAAAGCTAAGGCAAACTTAGGAGAGGCCTTAAGCGAAAGAGCCAAATATCTCGGTTTCGCCTCACTCTCAAACAAAATTACTGCGAGTGAAAAAATCCCCAAGAGTATGGAAAAAAACAGAACGCTGCCCTCCAGCTTCGTTGTCGCCACAGCCACGAGTGCAATAATCGCCGCAGAAAAAGCGCCCAGGGAATACAACTTATTTTTCTCTTTGTCTCGCGAGATAAGATAAAAGCTGACACTAAGATAAGAGAGAGCGAGAATTAGTAGTGCGATCGTTCCCAGCCCGCCGATGGTTGAGATCGCTTCAAAGAAAAGCCCGGAAGCTTGGGAGAAGCGCAAATTATAAAACATCGAGTCATTGAAAGCTTGCGGTTTATAGAGAGAGAAGTCATAGGAATAGGTAGCAGGGCCGGAACCAATCAGAAAATTATGCTTCAGAGAACTAGTGGCAATCGTCGTCGATGCTTTATAGTTTTCCATGAAGGAATCCGGACTGACTTCCACTGGCAAACTAATTTTTTCTGATACTAAAGAAACTGAACCGGTCATCTTGACAATCATAATCAGCACAAAAAGAACCATCGGCAACCAGACCCAGTTGCGATGTGGACGGACAATTTTTGACAAGATATAGACAAGAAATAATACGACTCCGACAAACAACCCCGACCAGATGACATAACCACTGATATTAAGCAGTAAAAATAGATCGGCTACAAGAATAAACATCAAAAATCCTAAAAGTGCCTTTCTTTTTCCAACGGTCAAATTTTCATTTTCAGCTACTTTTAGAATCACCATGGAAACCAAAATTATCATTACAGAGAAAATCACCCCCAATCCACCAACACTGCCAACAAGACTTAGTGGAATATACTGAGCAATACTATTAGGAATCAAAGAGCCGAAAGAGAAGCCCGTGAAAGGCACATTGAAAAAAAGCAAAAGTGTCCAGACAGACAAAACCGCGCCCGAGCTGATAAAAGCAGTCAGCATCAATTTCAGCCGTTTTTCATTGAAATTACTGATAATCAAATAGTACGCAATTATCATCGCTGTTATGCTCATAAAACCACGCGATGGATCACCAAAGGCACCCCAAAAACTATGCCAGCGATCAACTGATAGAAAAGAAGATACCAAATATACCAACCAAAAAATAACGATCGGAATGTCGAGCGGAGTGCGACGGATATCCATCTCCTCGTTAATCACGCCTTTCGCCGACCAAGAGATGAGGGCGAGTAGTAGCCAGAAATAGAAATAAATCTGTTTTTCAAAAACAATCCCTTGAGAAGCAGCTCCTGTGAAAAAAAGCGGGATGCCAAAAATGAGCATAAAAAGACTAGCGCCAATGATTCTATCCAGTATTCGCAGGATAATTTTTGAATCCCTGATTCTTTCTGGCCCGCGCGGCGTGCTAGTATCGGGTATTCTTTCGCCATCCATCGCCACGTTAGCTGGCTTGCGAAAGAAATTATCACCTTGATTGCCTCTGTTAACATCAACCCTATGCCCGTCAGATCGTAATTCCATACTTTTATTTTTAAATAAGAAACGAGTTAATTATTCAACCGTATAAATTATACAAAAAAACTAAGAGAAATGCAAACTGCAAAAAATACAAATTATACATCCAAATTCTTCACACTCTTGGCATGGGTTTGGATGAAACGCCGGCGCGGTTCCACTTCGGTACCCATCAAGATATCAAACATTTTGTCCGCCGCTTCCGCGTCTTCAATATTCACCTGCATCATTAGTCTGGTCGTCGGATCCATCGTTGTTTCCCACAGTTGTGTCGGGTTCATCTCTCCCAAACCTTTATAGCGCTGGATCGTAATACCGGACACTTCCTCTTTCACTTCGCCGTCTTCATCGGTTTCAATCACGATTTCTGGCACAATCTCTTCTAGATTTTTCTCCGCTGCTTTGTCTGCTTTGTCTTTTTTATTTGCCTCGCTTTTCTTTTTCATCGATTCGATAAGCACATCTCTGCCTTGATCAGTAAAAGCATAATTCACTTCCTTTCCCTTTTGCAAACGGTAGAGTGGCGGTTGCGCGATATAAATATGGCCATTGCGGATGAGCGGTTCGAAATAGCGATAGAAAAAAGTCAGAAGCAATGTGCGGATATGCGATCCGTCGACATCGGCATCGGCCATGATAATCACTTTGTGATAGCGTAATTTGTTAATATCCAAACTATCACCAATGCCGGCACCCAAGGCAATAATGATCGGCTTTAGTGTGTCCGATTTTACCACCTTGTCCAGCGTCGCTTTTTCCACATTCACTAATTTTCCCCGCAGTGGCAAAATCGCCTGAAAGCGTCGATTGCGTCCTTGCTTAGCGCTACCACCAGCCGAGTCTCCCTCTACGATATAGATCTCAGATTGCGAAGCGTCACGACTGGAACAATCTGCCAATTTTCCCGGCAGGGTCATTCCCTCCAGGGCGCCTTTGCGGATAACAGCGTCTTTCGCTGCACGCGCTGCCAATCGCGCTTTTGAGGTTAGGGAGATTTTAGAAATAATCGCCTTAGCATTATTCGGATGCGCTTCCAAGTATTCCGCTAACGCTTCAGCTGTCGCCGAAGAAACGATGCCACGGATTTCACCATTTCCCAATTTTGCCTTAGTCTGTCCTTCAAATTGCGGATTGCGCAGTTTCACACTGATGACTGCAGTGAGGCCTTCTTGAAAATCTTCTGCCGTAAAGTTGTCATCTTTCTCTTTCAACAAACCGGTTTTTTTCGCATAAGTATTGATGACGCGCGTGAGAGCTGAACGAAAACCCGCCTCGTGCATTCCCCCTTCTGGTGTGGAAATATTGTTGGCAAAAGAAAACACATGCTCCTTGTAGGAATCAGTATATTGCACTGCTACTTCGACCAATGTGTCTTCCTGTTCTTTGCGCGCATAAAAAGGCATTTCATTTTTGATTGCCTTTCCTCGATTAAGAAACTTGATGTAAGACACTAATCCGCCATCAAACAAAAAGCCATAAGCCCGTTCTTTGCCCGCTTCGCGCGTGTCATAAATTTTCACACTAATGCCTTGTGTCAGATAGGATTGCTGGCGCAGATAGCCGAGGATTCTTTCCCAGGAATAATTGATTTCGGGAAAAATTTGCGGATCAGCTTGAAAAATGATTTTTGTTCCCGTCTCTTTCGCTTTTCCCACCACGATTGGATCCTTGCTTTTTGGCTTGCCTCTTTCAAATTCCATCGCATAAATTTTTCCATCCCGCTTGACTTCAGCGCGGAGATATGCCGAAAGCGCATTGACTACCGAGACACCCACGCCATGCAATCCTCCAGAGATTTTATAGCCATTGCCACCGAACTTTCCACCGGCATGAAGCACCGTTAGTACGGTTTCCAGGGCAGATTTTTTTGTCTGCGGATGTTTTTCCACTGGGATACCAGCACCATTATCCTCAATTTCAATTATGTTATCCGGGAGCAACTTAACAATTATGCTATCACAACGACCCGCCATCGCTTCATCGATCGAGTTATTGACTACTTCCCAGATCAAATGATGCAAGCCATCGACCGATGTTCCGCCGATATACATTCCGGGACGTTTTCTGACTGGCTCCAAGCCTTCCAAGACTTGGATTGATTTGGCATTATATTCCCCGCCTGCATCGCTATGCGAAGCATTGCGGGCAGGCCCGTTACTTTTCGCCTTTTTATTATCTTCTGCCATATGGTTTTTTATTTACTACAAAATTATTTTTTACATTCAATCATTCTCCCTAGAAAGAAAATAGAGTTCAATCAGAAATATGCCAGCGACTACCAAAAGTCCGTCCCACCACAAAAGCATGCGCAATCCCTGAAGAACAAGCAGGATTGTCGCAAGCAGTGCCAAAAGGAAGCCTTGATGCAGACTAAGTATGATATTATCACCGACCAATTCTCCCCGCATCCGATTTTTCCGCATTCGCAGTAAGGCCAAATTGAACCAAGAACCGAGCAGGAAAAAAAACGCGAGATAGAAAAATAGTTTAGCCCAAATATCCTTTTCCGGATCAATTTTCAGCACAATAAAAATCAAAACGGAAAGAGCGATAAGACCGATTATTCTCACTAGCCAAAGATAACCACGTGGTACCATTTTTCTTCGTCCGCCATAGTCCCGATGTTTCGGGACGGAGGAGGATCAACAATCAACAAACTAAAACAGAAAGCAAAAAAGCGTTCGTTTTTTGCTTATCCTACGCCTCTTTAGCGCCTTTCTATTATAGCCCGTATTGAAAAAACGTGCAAGCTAATTTTTTTGAAATTTAGCTTTTGGCGTCTGGCAAACTGGGCAAAAATCCGGCACTTCCAAGATCGCCGGATAACCACAGACCGGGCAAATATAATAATCCACATCAGAAAGATCCTCCCCTGCTTCCAATTTTTGGAGTGCTTTTTGAAAAAGCGCCTGATGGATCATTTCCACCTTGAGCGCTTGTGAAAAAGAAGCTTCCGCACCTTTTTCATTTTCCGCTTGCGCCTGTGTCAGAAATTCCGGGTACATCATGTCGATTTCATAAGTTTCGCCCGCCACCGCCGCTTTCAGGTTCTCCGCCGTATCCTTAACCTCTCCTAATGTTTGCAAGTGTCTCAGTGCATGGATCGTCTCTCCTTCCGCCGCCGCGCGAAAAAGTTTTGCGATTCCCAGATTTCCTTCGCTCTCGGCTTTTTTAGCAAAAGCCAAATAGCGCCGATTAGCCTGCGACTCTCCGGCAAACGCCGCTTGCAAGTTTTCTGTTGTTTTTGACATAGTTTTTATTGGTTAATGCTTATTACACCGATTATACTACAAGTTGAGCAAAAACAAAAAAATAGCCCATTTCTGGACTATTTTGTGCGGGAAGGACAGTTATTAGTCGGGAACATTTTTGAGCGGTCGATTGAGGGAATATTGGCGTATTGGGACAGTATCGGAGTGAAAGTAGAAAGAATGAAAGTCCTAATGAAAGGTTGCTAGCTCCTATCGGTTATAGCTAAACCAACGCCAGGCGCGGATCATTCTTTGTTTTGAATCCAGAAACAAACAAGCTCTCAAAATCCATTCCAGAAAAATCTTTTTTCTGTACTCCGCTGAATTCAAATATTTTTTCACCTCATCGATTTGCTTATTTTTTGAAATTAAAATCTCTTCAGCTGACAAGATTGTCGCTTTTGAATTTAACTTGCTAGCAATTTTTTGCAATCGCTCTTGGTGATACAGACTGCTGATAATATTAACTTCGGGAAAAGAAATGCTTTTCTTTACAAGAAAACTTTGCACTTCCTTGAGATTATCAAAAGTATTGTTGGACGAATTTAGCACAAAATATTCATTTTTAATTTCTGGAAAATTTTTAACCCAAAACTCTTTCAAGAGTTCTGCTCCGAAAATTTCCAATCCTCCGCCTCCCACAAATAGAACCAGTGCCTTTTCATTTTTCTTGGCTAATTCAGCCCCAGCCAAAAGACGCCACCGCGAATCTTGGGTTATTTCGCTTTTCTTTTTTCCGACGTGGAATAAGATGCAAATGATTTTCATATCTCTATTGTATTAGCTAACCTATATAAAAAGAAGGGGCTACGAGTCCTCAATCATAGCCCCCGACTACACGATTTTATTATTAATTGGTAATACTTATTTATTAGCCCCAGTCGGACCGCCATAACGATGATAATCTTCTCTAGTATTAGGATAAACGCGCCGTGACATACTAACCAGAAACTCCTTTGAAAACTCTTTGGCTGCCTCCATTACACAGCCCGCCAATTCAGGCTCACCGTTGCCATCTGGCCAGCTGATAACAAGATTCATGCCAGCCAAAATAACCGTCTTGGTACCGACGGATTTTAATTTTTCAAGAAGCTCTTCCCAACTACTCTGTTCCGGAGTGGGATCATCCGGATGTGTTCCTACGACAAATGCGTCCGTGAATAAATTTTCCTTTAACAAACCTTCCAACTCTACCACCTTATTTGCATCATGGAAAATAAAAATTGGAGGATGACCTTCTTTTTGACCGGCAAGTAATCTTGGCAATGCTTCCCTCATACCTCTCAAACTATCCGCGCTCACAAATCCTATATCCGTATGAATTGATTCTTTCTCTGAATAATGCGGATGAATAAAAACGATTATCTTTCCTTCGCTCTTCTCGATTCGATCTATCAAAAAATTTTCCTGTTTTTGAGATAATTCCTGAAAATTAACCAACTCTCCTTTTGGAGCGCGTTCCGCTTCCGATATTCCATTGATCTTGTTAGATTTTTCAAGAAATCCACCATTGAATTCTGCCATATGAATTAAAATTTAGCTCTTTTAAATTATATGTTTCAGTATACCATAGGTGTCAATAAATAATTATCTTCTAATCAGTTTGAAGATAAATTTCAAAAAAATACAAAAAAATAAGGCGGGTTAGCCTTATTTTTATTTGCGGGGACGGCCCCGCCTTGGCGGGATGACCTACATTTTCTTTGGCGGGCATCCTCGGTCTAGAACTTTCAAGAATAAGGCCGTTGAGGGATTTATTAGAGGTCTTGGGCAAAGTGGTTTTTGAGGCTCCTCGGTCGCAATTTCAAAGGTGAAATGAGACAAATGAGACACGAGACAGTATGTGTCTTATTTTGAAAACCAAGACGATCGATTGTCTCTTTTCTTAAAAAAAAATGCGTTCGGGCGGTGTTTACACACCCGAACGCCTTGGATCTCACTTTCCTTTTCTGGCAATTAGCCTTCTGAGAAAATTAATGAGATCTCCTATGGGATTCCATTCGGCTCTTGCCTTCATCTTGGCCTCATAAGCCTCTGGATGCGTATGCGCAAGTCTGGCATCAGACATTGCATCACGATCGGTTGAGTCAATAAGCATACTCCTCACCTCCTTTTAGATGAAATAGGCCTGCTTCTGTTTTTAGGATACTCTTTTTAAGAAGCTACTTCAAGCAAGGTTCGACTATTTTAAACTTCTTATTATCACAATCGATTTCCGCTTTTGCTCCCAATGGTAAAACAAATTGCGGATCAGTATGGCCAAAATCCATATTAGCAATAATTGATAGGTCTGCTCGACCAAATTCATCTCTGACAACTGAAATAATTTTTTTCTCCAACTCTAATTTTTCTTCCGCAGAATAATCTCGTGCTCTTCCTATAACAATACCACCGATTCGATCAAATATACCTTGCATGCCATAATTTAAAAGCATCCAACCAACCTGAGAATATGTCGGTTTATCTTCAGATGTTTCTAATACTAAAATTTTGCCATTCCAAAATTCTGGCTGTGGCCAAAATTCCGTTCCCTTCATCATTTCCAAAACTTCGATGCAACCACCAAACAATTCTCCCCGAATAATGCCTGAGCCTTGCAGGAATTTCCAGCCATCATTTTCTTTCTTAAGCTCCTTAGTTTTACCGACAATATTCTTATCTGACCAGCCAAAATAGCCTTCGGCATATTCTCCATAGGGAATATACTCATAATCATCTTTCGATTCAAATAACATCTCCCTGACATGGCATTCAAAACTTTCCGGTAAATTTTTCATCTGAGAAAACCCCGCCATAATTGATGGTCCATAGAAAGTGACCAACCCCAATTGATTACAAAATGCATGAAGCGTTGTCGTATCAGAGAAACCCATGAGTATTTTGGGATTATTTTTGATAGTTTCTTTATTGAGATAAGGCAAAATTCTAACCGAATCATCACCGCCAATTGAGGTAAAAATAGCTTTTACTTCCGGATCAGAAAAAGCGTTGTTAATATCTTTTGCACGAACCTCTGGATTTTTCCGAAGATATCCCGCATCAGCCCTCGCTGTCGGATATTCTTTAATTTTCAGTCCCCACTCTGTTAAAATTTTAAGTCCATTTTCATAGACATGCGGAAAAACACTTGGCCCACCCCAAGACGGAGAAACAATTACGACGGTGTCGCCTGGATTTAGTTTTTGTGGTAACATACTGTTTTTTATTACAATAACAATTTAAGAAAGAGGCGTTCTAACGACTCTGCGTTGGAACGCGAGAGAACCCCTCTCTGTCGGCAAAATATTCAAGCTTAAGATGCTGAATGTTATTCTTTATCTTTTTAGTGAATAATCTTTCTAGCAAATAAAGGGGGTTCTCTTCAAGCCAATATAGATGATTTTCTTTCCAATGTTTTTAGTATAGCATATATCTTTCTCTTGAATAAGACCAACCTACCAAACTATGCTTGCGCAAATAAATAATATAAATTTTTGTAAAAAATAGGCTCAGCTTCTGATAAAGAAACTGAGCCATCGAATCATCCATATTCAAACAACTTATCGAACAACTTTAAACCACACTTTTTTACCAACACGGACATTAACTGCTCCGCTTAAATGTATGATTTCATCGGGAACATCCACAACTTCGCCATTAATTTTCACAGATTTTTGCCTTATTAACTGACGAATTTTTGTGTTGCTATAGTCATCATTAAGACCTTTGCGTAGAAGATCAAACAAGCCTATAGAGGGGTTGGTAATGACAACCTCGGGCACGTCTTCTGCAAATTCTTTTTTTTGAACTAATCGGATAAATTTGTCTTGTGCTTCCTTAGTAGCATCCTCGCCATGAAATACCTTTGTAACTTCATAGGCAGCAATCATTTTTGCGTCACGAGGATTTTTAGCTTGAAGTATTTTTTTTACTTCATCTAACGGAATCCTGGTATTGCAAATAAGGAAATGCTGCGTCATTTCATCGGACTGAGCCATAATTGAGCCATACATATCAAACGGTGTTGAATTTAAGAACACGCCGGTACCGCGACTCTTAGACATCAACTCTCCCGTGACAGGGTTTTCCATTAAATGCACAGCTACCACAAATTTATCCTTACCTTTGAGCTTCTTAAGCAAAGTCCTTCCAACTAACGCATTAAAAGTCTGATCCGTGCCACAAAGCTCTACATCAACTTCCAAAGCTACACTGTCAAAGCCCTGCATAAGCGGGTACATGAATTCGTGGAGAAAAATCGGCTTCTCTTCCCTCATTCTTTTCTCAAACATATCGCGCTCTAACATACGTTGAACGGTCATATTTGAAGCCAGATTAACCACATCCTCCATTGTTAACTTAGACAACCAATCATGGTTGTAAACTATACGTGGAGGATTTTCTTTGGCATCAAAATCCATAAGTGGCCGGATTTGATTTATCCAGTCTTGCACATTAGCCAAGACCTCTTCACGCGTAAGCTGCTTTCTTGCTGTAGCACGATCCGTTGGATCACCGATTCTAGCAGTGAAATCGCCGAATAACACTATTACCTCGTGGCCAAGACGGCGAAAATCTTCTAAAAGCATGTAATTTTTAGCATGGCTAAGATGAAGTGAGGTTGATGTAGGATCGGCACCAATGTAGAATTTCATTTTGTCTCCACTGAGAAGACGCTCACGAAATTCTTTCTTAGTTGGCAGAACTTCAACGATTACGCCCCGATTAAGAATTCCATCCACTCGGGATTCTTCTAATACTAGTTTAGTTTCTTTCATTTGTTCCCTCCAAGGTTTAATGTAATAAGTTTACAATAGCTAGTATATCGATAAAAGACAATGATGTCAAAATAAGCTATTTCGAGAAACAAGACCAGGCAATGTACACTGCCCACCTATCAATTGCAATAGTTTTTAAAAGAACTCGTCTAACCAAGAAAACAATTAACCACTACTTAAGGCTAACTCGGATATCTATTTCAATAAATAGCCGAGTAATATTAAGTAAAAAAATTATTTTCGCACAATAGTATAGGGATTAGTAAAATGTTCAAGCCAACTTTTATATCCGCCATAACCACTTGGCCAAACACCTCCCCAGCCCTCATAAGATCTTATTTTAGTATGCGCTGTATTAATTGTATAACGGCTAAATTTTGTACTCCCAATAATAAACTCCACAAACGCATTGTCATCACTAAAAATATTTAATCCTAGGTAATATTTTCTAGAATTTAAAAAGGTCAATAATTCTTTTTCAGAATTAAAACCAATAACCCAAAGTATAGGTAAAAAATATGCTTTTTTGACAAATTCGCAATCTTTTTCTGGCGAAACTACTAACAGTGGTATACCAATCTCCTCGTTGCTACAAATCAATTCTTCCGGATGAGCATCTTCAATATCACATATAGCCTTTTTTAAATAATCCCTATCTATTTTATAATCTTCAGTAAAACATTGCGAGTTGCTACCGCCCAATACTAAGAATTGCTTTTTCAATGAGTCAACATATTGATGATATAAACTACCCACTATGACAACCCCCTGGATCCTATGACAGATCTGTCCGGCGTGAGAAAAAGACTCACGCAAGGTTAACGAAATATCTCGCTCCAGATTAAAGTCTTTTCTGCTTTTCATATTTAACACCTTACAATCAGCCGTTTCAATTTCTGGAAAAAATTCAACAAAATTATCTGCACATAATTTCGATATCTCTCTAGCAACATCATGTCCCCCAAAAAAATAAACCGCATTGACCAGTTTGATTTGCTGTCCAACCAACTGAGGAGCAACGTCGAATAAGATCACTAAATCTAAATTATATTTCAATATTATACCGGAATCTAGCCAGATTTTTTTAATAATTTCTCGTGCCTTCCTGCTAGGTTTAAGCTTTACGCTATTGCCACCAATCAAAGCATTCAATATTGGTATTATTGATAATAACAACGGTTCATTATATGAAAGAATTATCAAAACGGATCCCTTTGGTTTTATTTTTTTTGAAAAATTTTTTTCATTATTTCTTTCATAGTTTTTCAAATAATCAATAACGTTTTCCCAATCTTCTTTTATCCAACACAGAGCATCTTGCGTGCATATCTTATTTAAAGCAAAAAGATCTTTCTTATTTTTCTTAAGAATTCCTATCAGCTCCCGTATAATTCCCCTGATGGCTTTTTTATCTTTAATTTTATAATTGCTCATAGTATAAAATTACCCCTTGTCAATATATTCGACAAATTTAACTTTATTATTTGACCCCCTTTGAAAATAATCGCGGTCAACATGCTTAATATCAAAACTCAGTAATGTTTTTTCCTTTAATGATTTTTTTATAAAATTTAAAATGGTTACATTAGATAACTCCTTTAAACTAACTAATATTTCTGGCCTATAATTTTTAAAATCATTCCGTATTTTTATTTTTATATCACCATAAATATACTCGCTCGCAATTTCAAAAATGTGATCTTTTAGCTCATATGGATCAACCTTTATTCCCTTGATAAACAAGAGATCATCGACCCTTCTCTTTATCCTATCTATTCGAACAGAATTCCTACCACAAGGACATTTGCCTGATTTTATCGACGTAATATCGCCGGTACGATACCGTATTAGTGGCGACGCATTCTTTTTTAATGTAGTGAGCACCAGCTCGCCCTCGCTATCCATAGGCAAAACCTCACCACTCTCCGGATCAATAATTTCCGGCAAAACATACTCATCTAAAATATGTAGTCCCGTCCTAAAATCACATTCATATGCTATGCCGGTATTGACTTCACATAATCCATAGTGATCAAATATTTTTATATTAAATTTACGCTCAATCTCCTCCCGGATTTTATCAGAATATATTTCGCCAGCCATTATACCGCGCTTAAGAGAAAACTGTTCAAGTGAAATTTTATTTTCATTCAAATAATCCAGAAGGTAAAAGTAATAACCCACCGTTCCAACGATAGTATCCGTTTTAAAATCTAACATCATTTGTATTTGCTTTTCGGCTGATTGGATACTGGCAGGTATCACTAACCCGCCAAGCTCTTGAATCGCATAGGTATTGAGAGTTGCACCACTAAATAGCCCATAACTCATCATAAATTGCACGCGGCTATTCTCATTCACCCCAAAACACTTCCAGGCCTGCGCGATTGCTTTTGATCCATTTTTTAAATCCTCTTTAGTATAAAAAGACAGCGTAGCTTTTCCTGTCGTGCCAGAACTAGTATGTAGCTCAATAACATCACTAACTGGTACCGCCAGCGTGCCAAAGGGATAGCATTCCCTCAATTCTTTTTTTGTTGTGAATGGAAATTCTGCTAACCGAGCAACATCATTTATTTTCTTTGGATATTTAAGAAGCTTGTCTTTATAAAAAGCTGATTTTCTAGCTACCCGCAGAGTCTCATTCAGAAGCTTTAATTGCAGATCTTTTTTCTTCATAATGTTAATATTTAAAAATTGTTATGCATTCTTATAATAAATTTTTTTCATTTCTTCGAGGGACTGTTTTATAGCGATTTTTATTTCACCCAATACACACTCATGAACTGGAGACAAAAAAATTGTTTCAGTTTGTAGAGGAGGCAATAAGACTCTTCTTTTAGCCATCTCTTCAATAAAAAAGCCATAAGCTCCAACATCACAGCGCTCCAATTTAATGCCTTGCTTAAAACTACTACAACCAAACGCCACAGTTAGCATGGATAATATTCCCTGAACGCATCCAGGTATATTCAAACTATCCATTTGCTCTGTTATATATTTTCTTAAATCATCACCAATTTCTTTACTTTTTTTATGCATATTACCATTTTGCAATTTTCCTATTACCGTTCTAGCAACAATCAGCGACAAGGGATTTCCATTGAAAGTACCAGCAAAAAAAACAGTGCCCGTCGGAATAAAGGTTTCCATTATCTTTTCTTTTCCACATATAACAGAGAGAGGAAATCCGCTAGCAATCGCCTTAGAAAATAAAGATATGTCAGGAGTTACATTAAAAAATCCTTGCGCACCATGAATACTAATTCGAAATCCAGTAACAATCTCATCAAAAATCAAAATAGTTCCAGTCTTATCACAAGCTTGTCGCACCCTATTAAGATAGTCTTCTTTTGGCGGTGTACAACCAGAATTCGCCAGAATCGGCTCAAGCAAAAAACACGCATATTCATTATCTTTTAATTTTTCCTCAACGGCATCAATATCGTTAAATGGAACTAGGTCTAGACCTGATTCACCGATCGTCCCATCGCTTGGTATCATTTGTTCGTGGACACCATGGTAGCCTCCAACTATAGATAAGATTTTTTTTCTACCCGTATACGCTCTTGATGCTCTTATCGCATATGCAACCGCATCCGATCCGGTCGTTGCGAATCTAATCTTTTCGGCGCTTGGAATTATGTTGTGTATAATTTCGGATAACTCTTTCTCTAGTAATGTTTGGTAAGAAAAAAACCAGCCATTGCTTATATTACTCTTGATTATTTCTACTATCTCCTGGTCTGCATGTCCAAAAAGAAGCGCTCCATAACCCATCCACAAGTCGATATACTTATCACCTCCCTTATTTACAACATATGGGCCATTTCCGCCCACAATGTCACTCGGATAATGCGATGGTATTGGAATAGGTGAATTTGTATTGCCGGCTAAATAATTCATATTATTTTAAATTAAATTTTTTATTAACTGCATTTATTAATTTTTCAGAAATTGCTAACTTTTCCCTAAATGTTCCCGACAGTAATCGATAATTGACATTTATTGTATCGAGGTTTGCAATCAATTGATTGAGAAAGATTGAATCATCAATATCCAGCGATTTACCAATACTTTTTTTGGGGTTATTATTTACAAGAACCAAGTCATAACTACTCATGTCCTCAGAAAAAAGATCGTACATTTTCTTGTTAAATCGGCCATGCGTAGCTACCGACAATAAATGATCAACAAACCCTGTTGAATTATAAACCAGATATTCTTTTGCAGAAAATATATTAGATTCCCTATTCGCAAGTTCATATTTTTTATTGGCAATTTTATAAAAATCGGGAATAATTTTTTTGTGTTTATTATCCTTGTCTTGCTTTACTCCAAGCGACATTAGCATATTATCTTCTATGTATGACGTATGCAACTTTTTAGCAAGATAACTTACTAATTTTGATTGCTCTTGGGATGGAACACCAACGAATGCAACCTTAATTAGCATGTCCCCATACACGACCGCGCTCAAAAAATGTTTACTCAAATTATTTCCATTTCTTATCATTGTAGCGGTCGTAAGATAGCCCTGTCTAGGATCGTGCCTGTCAAGCCTCCTATCAACAGCTCCCAAAAATTTACTCATGTGTTCACCGTAATATTCAGAAGAAAAAAAGTGGGTAATTTTTTTTCCATTAAGCGCTTTTTGGACATAATTCTCCTGCATTTTTTTTACCTCAACAGTATCATCATGTTTATTTGGAGCGTCCCATCCTTCAATAACAAAAACTTGAGGAAAAAATTGACGAATCCAATTAGCTCTCACATTTAATGGTATATTAGTCAAATTAGGACAATCATACACAATGACACAAAGGTCATCAACCTCTTTTAGGGCAGTCTCTATGAGGCGCTCATGTCCCACATGAAATGGCGCAAACTTTCCTAAAATCAAACCTCTTGTTTTACTCATAGTTTTTGATAAAATTTTTTATAAGCTGGCTATTCTTACGCAATAATTTCAACATTCGAATTTCTTCATCAATCTTTTTCGTAAATTCAATTTCATTATCCAGCCCTTGCTTATTCAAAAGATAAGCCAGCATAAATGCTGTCCGTCTTTTTAATAAAAATAGTAAAGCTCCCACTTCTTCTTTAGCTAGACTGATAGTTTTCCGATATGAATCCAAATAATCCCTCATCAAACCAAAATCGACTCCCTTGTTTCTTATAATTATTTCTTTTATTGCTATCGCTACATCACTAATCATTTCAGCATAGTGAGACTCGCCAAAATCAATAAAACTAACTCCGTCATTTTTAGTCAAAATTATATTTTCCATGCTCAAATCTTCATGTATAATGGATTTTCTAAATTTTATTTTTTCAAATAGACAAATTTCTTGCTTAAGCTCGCCAACTTCTTTTTGCAATATTTTTTTACGCGAGTCATTGATGTTGCCCAAATTAAAATCAGCAAAACTAAAATTATAAATTGAAAGTCTTGTTCTCTTATGCTTAGGCCTAAAGTCAGCAAGGGAAAGATGCATGCTTGCTTGTTTTTTAGCTATCTTCCTAACAAGACTGGGAGAGATTTCTTTCTTTGAAAGAATATTACCCTTGATATATTTCAAAAGAATACTTGGTTTTTTATCAATAAAGAATACTTCCTTAGAAATAATCGGGAAAAATTTTTTCTCAAAACAAGAGTTTAATTTATTTAAAATCTCTATTTCATATAAGATTTCTCCATAACTATTTTCTGAATAAATCTTCAATAGATATTTATAATTGCTCCTGTTTCCAACACTGATGATGTAGTTTTTGCTTTCAATCCCCCTGTCTATTTTAAAAACAAAACAGCACCCTTTTATTATGCCAGTAGAGCTCAAATATGATCCTATTTCTTCCTCTTCCCAGTCTAAACTTTTTTTGCTCTTCATAATATACCAGCTTGGGGAAAAATAAATTGAAAATAATTCAATTAACCAATCTCGCTTAATAATTTTCGCACAATCAACCTTCCCTTTTTAATAAGCAAGCTTACATTCAAAATCAAATCATACTAACATGAAATGCTCCTTTTTGTCAATAATCGTATCCTTAATCGTATCCTTAAATTCCATTTTGAAGTGCAATTCCTTTCCACATATTAACAGCCACCATAAAAATTAATATTTGAGATTGAGAGAGGCTAAATCCCCAATCGGGGACTTAGCCTCTCCCATGAAGTGTCCTTGATCAATTTAGCCTAGTATAATAAATATATATATATATCAGATAACACCCCCATCTTTCACAAACCTCTTTATCCGCTCCACCATTTCCTGCGGAGTAGTATTGGCTTTGATAATATAATCCTCCGCTCCCAGTTTTTCCGCTCGATCTTTGTATTCTTTTTTGTCAGTATTAGTAAAAACAAAAATTGGCACGCCTTTCACGCGGGAATCATTCCTTAGTTTTTCCATAATATCCAATCCGTTTTCATTGCGGAGCATCACATCCAAAAGCACAATGTCCGGCCTATCCCAAGAAATTACTTTAAAAACCTCCTCACTCGTAGTGGCCGGCATAGTAAGAAGACCTTTGATGTCAAAAACTTTACTAAAAAGAAACACTTGTTCCGGATCATCTTCAACAAATAGAACTTTAATCTTATTATTAATCATACGCTTTGGCTAAAAATTACATTTTAATTTCCGCTCTCTCTTTGATATATTCCTTAATATCTACTTTGCCGACAGGCTTGATTGGCAGTTGCACAAAAAATTCCGAGCCTTTGCCTAATTGGGATTTTACCCAAACTTTTCCGCCGTGACCTTCGACAATTTCTCTGATAATAAATAGCCCGAGTCCTGTTCCGTCAGTATACATATCCACAGCGTTTTTTGCTCGCACGAATTTTTGAAATAAATTCGGGATGGCTTCGACGGGAATACCGATACCATTGTCTTTGACAGAAAAAATAATATTTTCCCCTTCTTTGCGACTGTTGATTTTAATAATTGCTTTCCCGGCTCTCTTATCCCGAATATCCGGAGTCATTTTGGGAGAAGGTGTGTATTTGATAGCATTGGTAATTAAATTAGAAAAAACTTCCTCCAGGTATTGTTTTTGTCCAAAAATATCCGGTGTAGATTTATCTAACTTTCCCAGGGACAATTCGATCTCCCGCTCCATTGTTTCTGGCTTGAAGCCGTCAATCATCTTGTCAAAAAATTCCCTGAGGTTAATTTTTTCCACTTCCGTATCCATGGCGTTGAACTTTTTGTTTGTCAGCGCAGTAGCACTTAGGATGTCATTTATAATATCCTCCAGCTTCTTGCACTTGAATTGAGCGCCAGCATAAAATTTCTTTTTGGTCTCGGCATCAAAAGAATCCATCGTCCCATCGATCAGCATTGCGATTGTGCCTTTAATGACAGTGACGGGGGTGCGCAACTGATGCGAGGCGATATTGATGAACTCGTTTTTGACTTGATCCATCCGCTTCAATTCTTCATTGGCAAACTCCAGGGCTTCTTTTTGCTTGACCTCTTTTTTAACTGAATTTACCAGCCACCAACCAAAAACTGTAGCAATAAATAAAGTGATTATTGTTATACCGCGATTGATCGGATTAGTTATAAAAAATAATTGCGAACCTATTAGGATTATCAAAGATACTACTAGCATTTGAGCAGCGAGAACTTTTGCATTTAACGCTTTATATTTAACCATGGCATAGGCTCCAAATAAGGCAAATACAAGTGAGGAATAGGGAGTGAAAAGCACTATAGTTGCATTATCAAAGATAGACGGCACCACATCTATCATTCCGCCCAGAAATATCATAAGCAGAGACCCTGTGGCAAATATTTTAAACTGCTTTTTTTGATTTTCGTCCAAGAGCTTAATTTTTTTAACAGAAAAGAAGATCCCCAAAATAATGTCATACAAAAGAATGGCTGCCATTATTATATACGCTGGCCCAGCTAAAGTATCACAGCTAGGCGCGGGGCCAATCGTTTCATAAAAATCCGTTGGGACTAAAAAGAAAAAAGGTAAAAGCGGAACAAACACATAATACAAAATTTTTCTCGGTATTTTTTCTTTCTCCGGAAACAGATAAATAAAAAGGACAAAGAATGCCCCTGCAAATAACCCTAGTGAAGATATTCTATCTGCCCACAAAACGCCTACGGGGCTGGAAAGTTTATAACTCAAAAAATCCGAAGTTATCCAAACAATCAAAAAAATGGAAATTATGAAATAAATTCTGTTTGCTGTCTTTTTAAAATCAGAAAAAAGAATTAATAATCCCAGTAACAAAAGAACTACTATCGGAGGAATAGAAATATAGTTCGCATATATTCCTAACTTCAAAAAAACACTTGTATCGCACATGTGGCAATTATAGTTTTATTGTTTATTTTTTGTGCCTAAATAATACTACATTTTGAAAATTTATACAATATTAAAGGGAGGGTGAATTTTTATCCACACTCCCTTCGTTTTTGTTATGACAATTTTTTCATGGATCAAGCGATCCGCCAATAATGTCAATCTTTCTGAGCTGTTCCCTGTTTCTTCCCATATACCGATGAGCAGGCTCTGAGAAACCGATGTCTGTATCCTTGAGTAGTCTGGTATTGTCAAAAACCAAACTCAAGTTTACGAACTGATAATAATAGTTAACTGCCCAGAGCAATCTGCGGAGAGCATTGTCACCATTGAATGTTTTGCCCCAATAAGCCAAATACTCGGAACAATCTTTCAAACCAGCCATGTCCGTTAACTGCCTTTTGGAAAAAAGCTGCATCTGTCTCATTAAGGAGTAATCCACAAAATGAAACCCTGGTCGATTATCATCAGCACCGATTGCATTCAAAAGTAAATTCATATTAGTGGATGTATTTACTCCGGATGAAATGTGATAGGTATTGAAACTCCTTTGAGAAAAAAGCAACTCTGCAATCGCTTTAGTGGCATAGTCGATGGGAATTATGTCGCAAAATGCTTCGGAATCCATCGCAACCAGCCTTAGTAGATTGAAAGCCGCAATCGCCCAACTGATGACGAACGATCTGGGCGCCCAAGCTCTGCTGTCGCCCATAATAATGGATGGCCGCACCACTAGAAGTTTATCCGCCGGAATCATTTTTCGAATATTGATTTCACCAATCGATTTGCTGCGACTGTATTCAACGAGCTGGCTGTATTCAATGTTCGGAGATTCATCTTCGTGGACAATGCGATGAGGCTTATCACATCCGCATATCCAGGAAGTTCCCACATACACGAAAGTTTTCAGATTAGGAAGTCTGGCTGCCCACTTGGCAACATTACTAGCCCCGATGATGTTCACTTGCTGAATATTGTCTTTGTGACTGGGAGCAAATGAAGTATCGGCGGCGGCATGGATAATCGTATCCACGTCACACAATTCTTCCATTGCCTCCATCTGATCAACCAAGAATTCCCTTGATAAATCACCGGGTATAGGAATTATTTTCTTTCGGTCAAAATAATCATCATGAAAAGCAAAAACTCTTACCAATCGCTTGTCTGCTTCAATACTATCGGTCGCCCTTACAAGGCAATAAATTTTATCGATCCTTTCATCCTTGGAGAGTAATACGAGAAGCTCTCCGCCCAAAAACCCAGTTGCACCTGTTAAGAATACTTGCATAATCACCCCCTTTTGGCAGAAAGCCACAGCTATATTTTAAGCCATATTTTTGTATATTCCCAAATGAAAACGATAAGATCAATCACGATGCTCCAAAAAATGGCACAATAGATTGATCCTTCAATAATTTTCACCAAAGCCCCCGCAGAATTGTCCCCTTCCATTCTGAAAAAAAGATAGGCATGCAAGGGACTCCACCAAGCCGAAATGGCAACAAAAGTCGCATTGGGACTTTGGCGGATCATCCGCTTTGTCCATTCGATTAACTTCCATGAGCTTTTCCTTTCCAGCCAAGGTCGAATCTTCCTGATAAAAAAAACATCTTCATCAAAAAAATCATATAGATATAATCCGCCCCAGCAAGCCAGCAAAATGGAAAAGAAAAGCGGAATAGTCGCAAAGTATTGGAACTTAATTGCCAGCCACGGCATATAGATATAGTCAAATGACCATATTATCGCCACAACCAAGCAATAAACCGCTCCAAACTTGGAAAATCTTCTTAATTTCACAGCGTTCATATTCTCCCTCCCTAGATAAGCTAAAAGCGCAAATATGCGCTGAATGTTGTTAATGTGCCGTCATATTCTGATTTAACACTCTACCGCGAAAAGTCGATTTTGTCAACTAGATCGGAATAATGTTCGAGGCACCGTTTTCCCCATCGAAAAAGAGGCCTGAATTAAGCCACTAAATCAACTGCGGGGACGGCCGGACTCGAACCGGTGACCTACTGCGTGACAGGCAGTCGCTCTAACCAACTGAGCTACGCCCCCGTTGCAAATGTAAAATGCAAATCTCAAAATGAAAAAATAAGGAGTCGCTTCGCGACAATTTTCCTAAATTTTTCACTTTGATTTTTTAATTTTAATTTTTTTTGTAGCAGGGGTGAGACTCGAACTCACGACCTCAGCGTTATGAGTGCTGCGCTCTAACCGGCTGAGCTACCCTGCCTCATCAGTGTCCGGTATTTTGTAATTTGTATTTAGCAGTAAAAAAACAATGCCAGATACGTCAGGATACCAAATACTACTATGTTGCGGGAGTAGGATTCGAACCTACAACCTTCTGGTTATGAGCCAGACGAGCTGCCATTGCTCCATCCCGCTATCTTTTTCGAACTATTATCCATTCTAACCCAAAAAAAACCAAACGTCAACAAAGCAGTGATTTAATCCAAAACCATGAAAAATCGCAGAAAATCTTCATAATACCCGAAGATTTTTTCCGCTTCTGCTTTAGTGAGGACAAAAGTTTCGTCATGGATGATCCGGTTCCTAATTTCATGCGCTTTGCGCAGATCTTCGATATTTTCAATTTGCCCAGGAGTGATACTGTCCAACCGCTCAGTCAAATTTGTTCCTTTATAATTCATCCGAGCGACAAGATTATCAATGATGTTGTCCGCCTCAATTATCGCCACCTTATATTCTGATTCGTTCTTGCTCTCAAGCCTCACCCTTACTTTCGCCCATTTGGCCCGCAACTTATTTTTTCGATTTCCGAACTCTGACGGAATATTCATTCCGACCAGAGTATCCCTGATGTCAGCGCCCAAACCGCGCTGTTTGAGCATTAACACAAGATCAACAAACATCACGATGACATAAACTTCCAAAAACAGTTTGATAGCCGCAAAAGTCATTGAGGTGGAAAAAGCTTTTGCTAGAGCAATGAGTCCGCTGGAAAAATTTTCCAAAAGTACGTCCATTTTTATTTTGGTAAAAATTATTTATTGATCTCGTAAGCATGCGCCGCGCGGAGCAGGTTTTCTTCATCAAACCATTTGGCCATCAATTGAAATCCGAACGGAAGTGATTTATTATCAACTTCAACTTCCGGAGCAGGCAGGGAAATTGCCGGCACTCCGACAATATTGGCGGTGATAGAAAACATATCAGCTAGATACATCTCCAACGGGTCTTGCGTTTTTTCACCGATCTTAAAAGCGGGGGTCGGCGCGGTTGGCATGAGAATCAAATCGACTTTCTCGAACGCTTTCTCAAAATCCTGTTTGATTAGTGTCCGTACTTTTTGCGCTTTGAGATAATAGGCATCATAGTACCCGGAGGAAAGCGAATAAGCTCCCAACATGATCCGCCTCTGCACTTCCTTGCCCAGACCATAGTGACGAGAGTCAAGATACGTTTCCAATAATTTCTTTGGCAGTCCGTTTTCCGAAAGATTGGAATTCACCTCATCCTTTTCATCGTTGATCGAAAGTCCATAGCGAATGCCATCATAACGCGCCAAATTGGAACTGACTTCACAAGGCTGGATGATATAATAGGTCGCCAGAGAATATTTGGAATGAGGCAATTCAATCTCTACGATTTCTGCGCCCAGTTTTTTATAAGTCTCAACCACGGCGTTGATCGATTTTTGTTCTTGCTCGCCCAATCCGGAGATATGTTCCAATACGATCCCGATCCGCAGACCCTTCACTTCTCCGGTCAGATAATTCGTATAATCCTTACCCGCGCTATGCGCACTTGTTGCATCCATTTTATCTTGCCCGGCAATGATGCTCAGAACGATTGCCGCGTCTTCGACGGTTTTCGTGATTGGTCCGATCTGATCAAGGCTCGATGCCATGGCAATTGCCCCATAACGAGAAACACGGCCATAGGTTGGTTTCAGTCCCACCAACCCGCAAAAGGAAGCTGGTTCACGGATTGATCCGCCCGTGTCCGTTCCTAATGCCCAAACAGCCTCGCCTGATGCCACGGCCGCTGCCGATCCACCTGATGAACCGCCTGGCACACGCGTCAAATCACGCGGATTTTTAGTCGGGCCATAAGCGCTATTTTCCGTCGAGGATCCCATCGCAAATTCGTCCAGATTGGTCTTTCCCAGAAATACCGCGCCAGCTTCTTTCAGCTTTTCAATTACTGTCGCATCGTAGGGGGCGATATAATTATCTAGAATTTTAGAAGAAGCAGTTGTCCGCACCCCGGCAATACAAAGATTGTCCTTGATTGCTCCTGGAATTCCCTCAAGTAATTCTATTTTTTCGCCGCGCGCAATTTTCTCATCGACTGCCCTGGCTTGGACTAAAGCTAAATCTTTGGTCAAAGTTAGATAGGCAAAAATATCTTTGTCTTTTTTTTCAATCACGTCGAAATACTGTTGCGTTAAATCAACAGAAGTTATTTCTTTGTTAACTAATTTATTATGCAATTCTCTTATCATCTGATAATAATTTTGTAATTTTGTAATTTTGTAATTTTTAAATAATTTTTAATGCTAGAATTTTTAAACCAACTTGTTTACGCTGGTTTAAACATTAAAAATTAAGATTTATTTACAAAATTAAAAATTAAAAATTAAAAATTATTATAGTACGCTCTTCACCTTATCATACCCATTCCTACTCTCCGGAAAAAGTTCCACGATTTTTTCTTTATTTAAAAATTCATCTGTCCTATCTTCACGACTATTATTATTCATTCCTGTGATGTGTGCTGTTGGAAGAACTCCAGCCACATCCACTTCTTCGAGTTGTTTGATCCAATCCAAAATCGACGACAAATCATGAGAGAATTTTTCAATCTCTTTCTCTTCTAGACCGATTCTGGCTAAACTGGCAATGTGTTTGACTTCGTCTTTACTGATCATAATTTTAGCATTTTACTAAATTCTTTTTCATCAATAATTTTCACTCCCAACTCTTTTGCTTTGGCATATTTCGAACCCGGACTAGATCCAGCCAAAACAAAATCAGTCTTTTTGCTGACGGAAGAAGACACGCTTCCTCCTGCTTTTCTAATCATATCCTTAAGCTCATCTCTTGTAAAGTTTCCCGCTTCTCCAGTAAGCACAAAGGTTTTTCCCTGCAATTTCTGCTCAGACGAGGCGTGCCTCGTCTCTACGATAATTTCCACGCCACAATCCCGCATTTTTTCCAGCATTTTCATGTTTTCCGCATCTGCAAACCATTGAACCAAGCTCTCCGCCGACTTTTCTCCAATACCTTTAATTTTTACCCAATCTTCTTTCAAAATTAATGGAAAATAATTAATAATATCTGCTAGGTTTTGAAATTTGAAATTTGATAATTGGGAATTGTTTAGAAATTCAAAATTAGAAATTAGAAATTCAGTTTTGATTGCTTCAGCAATCAAAACTGCTGTTTCTTCCCCGGCATGCCGAATCCCCAGTGCATAGAGAAATTTTTGTAAAGTTATTTTTTTACTTTTTTCGATTGCCACAATTAGATTGTCAGCAGATTTTTCCGCAAAGCGCTCTAATGGCTCCAAGTCACCTTTTTTCAATTCAAAAATTTCCGCTGCGTTGGCAATCACGCCTTCATTCACTAATTGCTCAACAATTTTCTCTCCCAAGCCATCAATATTGAACCCTTTTTTGGAAACAAAATGGATGATTTTTTCGATCTCAACTGCAAAACACTTGGGATTCAAGCAATACATAGCCACCCCCATTCTTTCTTCTTTTTGGTTTGTTTTTTTGGATTTTGATATTTGAGATTTATTTGGAAATTGGAAATTGGAAATTGGAAATTTGCCTGTTGGTCCCCCGCAGATCGGACAGGTTTTGGGCATGGAAAATATTTTTTCCTTTCCCGTGCGCAAACCCACCAAGGTCTCTGTGATTTCCGGGATAACATCGCCCGCTTTTTGCACGACGACCGTGTCCCCGATCCGCACATCCAAGCGCCGGATTTCATCTTCGTTGTGCAGTGTCGCGCGCGAAACCATCGAACCAGCAACAAGCACCGGACGCAGATGCGCGACGGGCGTGAGCGCTCCGGTCCGACCGACTTGTACCAAAATATCCTCCACCACCGTGGTAACTTTTTCCGCCGGAAATTTATAGGCGATGCCCCAACGGGGAGATTTTCCCGTATAACCCAATTTTTCTTGCAACGACCGCGAATTGATCTTAATCACGACACCATCAATCCCATAATCTTCTTTGTCTTTTTTCCTCGTCCATTCCTCGTAATAATTTTCAATCTCCTCGATGCTTTCACACAAACGATAATTTTCATTCACACGAAAACCCAACTCTTCCAACAATTCCAGTTCCTCAATCTGTGTTTCTGGTATTTTAATATACTCTTCACCCCTTCTCCTTACTAAGGAGATTCCGCGTTCGCCAAGTGGCGAAGGTGGAAGGGTGAGGTGTATTTGATCAATATCATACACAAAACATTCCAACCGACGTTCGGAAGCGATTTTTGGATCCAATTGGCGGATCGATCCGGCAGCGGCGTTGCGCGAATTGGCAAACTGCGCTTCGCCTTTTTTCGCACGCAATTTGTTGATCCGCGCCAATTCCTTTTTTCCCATAAAACACTCTCCCACCACGATACACGTTATGGCCTTTTTTAGCTTCAAGGGAATATTGAAAATAGTTTTCAGATTCTCAGTCACATCCTCGCCGATCATCCCATCGCCCCGCGTCGCCCCGCGCACAAAATTGCCATTTTCATAGGTCAAAATCACTTTTAGGCCATCAATTTTTAACTCGCAGACGTAATCTAGTTTTTCATCCTCAACTTTAGATTTTGAAATTAAGCGCAATATTTTCTCTTCCCATTTTCCGATTTCTTCAAAACTGAACGCATCATCAAACGACCACTGTCGGGTTTTATGCAAGACTTTTTGAAACTTGTCGAGCGGTCGCCCGCCGATCCGTTGCGTCGGAGAATCGGGAAATTTCCACTCTGGATATTTTTCTTCCAGCTCTTTGAGTTCCGCCATCAACGACGAATAGACCTCATCGGTCAGATCAGGTTTGTCCAGAATATGGTATTCGTAGCGCAATTTGTTGATTTCCGCCGAAAGCTTCTCGATGCGCTCTTTCGTTTGTTGGTCGGATTTATTCATATATTTAATTATAGCACACAAAAAAAAGCTCCGGAGGCGCCTACCTCCGGAGCCACAAAGCAAATTTAGTCGGTAGAAAAAACTATCCCGTCAAGAGTTGCAAATCCATTATTAGCAGCTTCTTGGCGTAAATTGCCATTCGGTAAAATGTCTATCCTTCCCGCTGTATAGGCTCCACCAATACTCGCCCAAGCAGGAAACGTTAGTCTTTTTAAAGGACGACAATTAGATGTTGGAATTGTAGCAAAAACGCCAGTGGCCGCTGTAACACTAGCACCAGTTTTATGCACAACCAATCCGCGCAAATACACCAGCCCGGTACTGCTATCTATCGCATATTGAGCTACTTGGTGTCCAGTATTATAATTAACCCATCCGGCTGCCGTTTCAAGCGGTAGATTTGTCCACGTCAGACTGGTTGCCGCCACTGCCGCCTCAATCGCGCGTTGATCTCCGGAGCCGGTGCCGATTGATTTAATAGAAGCTATTTCAGATATTGGACTGAGTGCATCAGTTGTGCAACTCAGGTCTGAGTCATCCTCTTTTTTTAATACTATATCATAACCCACACCAGCGGTATCCATAAAAGCAGCTGTACCGCAGATATCACCCACTGTGCTATGCCCTCCTTCGGTGATTTGTCGCATCACCAGCTCCACTCCACTCTGGGCGTTTTGGAAGGCCTGGGTAGACTTACTCTCCCCCATGGAAGCTTGGCGATCTTTGATGGAAACCAAGGAAACAGATAGCGCAGTTACAAGCATGATACCCAAAATCATCATCGTAACTACCAAGATAGAAGCTTTAAACTTTTTTGTTGGCATCTTTTTATTTTGAAGTTCTGGCCCTAAAAAAAGACCGGGACTCCTTTGAAAAATTTAAATTAATTATTTCACTCTTATCACAATATCCAGCGTGGAGACTAGCAAACATAGATAGCTATTCGTAGTCAAAATCTCGGAAAGAAATACTGGTTTGGATATGCTGGGCATCCACACCATTGCCAATATTGAGTAGGACAGTTGCCTTGCCTACGACTTTGGGAGTAGCCGAAGTCGGCGTAACCTCAAAAATTCCATCCACATCCGCAGAAATTAGCTCAGTCGGAGTCCCGCTGGCCGTACTACAATCGGGATATTCCAAATCACCTGGCGAGTAGGCTGGATCTGAAGGATAAAAAAGACTTGTCAGGCTCCCTCCAGTAAAGCTATATCTGATGCATGTGGCTTGAGAATTATTAAACATTATTACTGTCTTTTTGGTCGCATCCACCATTAATTTAGTACTCATCCGCATATTTTTAGCCATAGCTTCCATAGCTGTGCGACTTGCTTCCATATTACGCTGCACGATGCGACTTTTCTGGCCAGCGCTAAAAGTTCTCGCATAAGTAGCAGTCACAGCAAAAATCACCACGGTAAAAATAGAAACGGAAATCATTACTTCCAACATTGAAAAACCATAATAATTTTTCCTGCCCTTTTTTAGTTTTTTTACCATTTTGTTAACGTTACAATAGCAAAAGCGCATTTATTATTGGTATTGCAATTGCTAGAATTAGGAGAACTGGGCAGTCCAGCGGCCCCCCAACCCGCAGTGACATAGACCTTGGCTTTTGCGGCATTTTCAGCATCTGAATCAGAACCGTCAATTAGCGAGTAGTCTATATTTACTCTTCTTCGAAATTTTGTAATTGTTGCGGAAGTTGTTGAATGTTTATAGAAATTTGTCACATTATCAGCATAAAGTCTAAACAATGTCGATGAGCAGTCTAATGCAGACTGAAAATCAATCCGACAATTAACGGTATCATCAGCAGGAAATGCCCCAGAAAATGCATCTACTCTATTTTTAAAGTTATTATCCCGAAGATTTTGTACCAATTCTACTCCCTCTTGCGCAAGCATAGCTCCAATAATCTGATCGCGACTGTCAAGCGACTGTCTCAGTGCGGAAGTAAAAAGCGGCAAAACACCCATGACACCGATCGACAGGACTGCCACTGAAAGCATCACTTCCATGAAAGAAAAACCGGCATAATTGTGCTTCTTGTTTTTTTTCAACATTTTTTCAACTTAATTTTGCGCAATTGATCCATTTGCTCCAATTGTCACAGTTTTTGTTTTTGTATTAAGAGTAAAGGTTATTACTAAAGCAGCAGACTTATAATTTCCGTTCGGAACATCAAACATCATCATTTTTCCGCCAGCATTAGAAGCGACCCCGTCTTTTAACTTTTGCGTATAAATAATATTATTGCAACTAGTTAGAATATTACTGTAGCAGAGATAGTAGGTTTTCCCATCAGCATTAAAGCGCACTCCATAATATTTCGGCACGGATCCTCCTGTCATTTTCCCCTGCAAGGCGTTACTCTGCGCTTGCTTGATGTCCGCCGCCACTTCCGACTGTGCCGCCTTGAGTTTAGCTAAATCCTGAGCTGGCCGCAAAGAAACAAACCCGATTGAAAGCATGATTCCAACAATACCAATCACAATTATCACCTCAACAAAAGTGAAACCTTTCTGCCTCTTTTTTCTGTTTATTTTTAGTTTATCTTGCATCATTTAGAAAAATTTCAAATACCAACTAACGATAGGTGTGTAATAAAGCATCGAAATGATTGCTCCCACGGCCAAAAATGGAGCGAAAGGAATCTGACTGCCCATTTTTTTCTTCTTCAGGCTCACTAAAACTATACCACAAATCGCCCCAATTGCAAAAGCCAAAAACAGCCCCAAGAGAATTTTGGGCCAGCCCAAAACCAATCCGATAAGAATGACCAAAAAAGCATCGCCCATTCCCATAAACTTTTCCCTGGAAAGAGAAGATAGCAGGAAAAAGGATATGAACGCCACAAAAGCAGCCAACGTACCGGAATAAGTCAAATTATTCAGGATACTGCCATTAAAATTCGCCATTTGAAAATCAATCAAGAGGTTGCAAAAAATAGCAAAACCGACCGTTGTCCAAAGCACGATACTGGGAATTTCCAAATAAAGCAAATCATAAATAAGGATAACGATCAACGCGGAGACAATTGTGAGATAATAGAAAGTAAAAAACCAAGTAGCCGAATCAGTTAAGACAAAAAACTTTCCACCCAAAAGCATAAACGCAATGCCGGTAAAAAATTCTACTAGTGGATACTGCCAAGAAATTCTTTCCCCGCATTCTCGACACTTGAATTTTAGAAGTACAAAACTGATTAGCGGAATATTATCATACCAATGAATCATTTTCTTACAATGCGCGCAATGCGACCGCCCCAAAATCGTTTCGGCCGTCCTGATGCGATAGACTACCACATTGAGAAAACTGCCGATGATCAATCCAAAAAGAAAAAAGATGATAAGCATAATAAGTATATTTTAGAGAATCGGAGATTAAGACTTGTCTTTATGTTTTTATTATATCATCGGCTTAGAATAAATACAACAGCTTACTTCGCCAAAAAAACCAAAAGGGCAAGTCGCAAAACTTACCCTCTTTGATCTTATCGCCAACCAATGCATATGCAGATTGGCAAGCAAAGAAAATTTCAATCAGCTTAGCATCCTGATGGAAAACCATTATTCGTTCCAGGATAAACACCACCATTCCTGATTCCACTTGGAGAAATGTAATAGGTTCCTGAGCAAGCAGTGTTATTTCTATTATCAACAGTAGCTACCATATAAGGTGTCGCTGTATTACAATTTCCAGCAGCTGGTGCTGTATAGGCTACGGTACCTGAGGCACCCAACTTCAAATCAAGAGTATCTGGCATAGCAGATCCGATAGCAGTACCTACACACAAATCAGTACCTGCGCCTCCAGCGCCTGCGTAGAGCGTGTTGGTAGTTGTATCGCAACACAATGTCACTCCTGAGGCTAATGATGACAGCGATGATTTCATAGCTGCAGCGTTAGCTTTATTTCTAGCTGAGTTCAAGCTGACCAACACGATTGAAGCCAAAATACCGATGATCGCGATAACGATCAAAAGTTCGATCAATGTAAAACCTTTTTTATTTGTATTCATTTTTTTCACCTCTCCTTCTAGTTTACCTCGCGCCATCTCGAGTACTCGAGATTTTGCCAAGTGTTTATTTTTCCTGCCAAATTCCGTTTTAGGCGGATACCGGCTGCGCCGGATCTGGCAAGATTATTCCTATATTAAATCAGTCAATAATCTTTTTTAGGGACAGGAATAATCAGGATCGCTAGTGAAATCAGCACCTTCAACAGTAATCGTCGCTCCCTTGCACGTAGCTGGAACACCACTAATATCAGTCGGAGTCACCTTAATAGCATCCAAAAACCCACCATCTCCATCGCACTCTTCATCCGTAAAGGCCGGGGATTGAACAGAAGGTGGTGGAGTCACGGCAGTTGTTGTTCCGAGTGAATCACTACACTCACTGAGATAGGCAGATTTCAAACTTGATACTCCAGATTTAAACTCAGCTTGTTTCGCCTTAGCTCTGGCACTGTTCAAGCTGACCAACACAATGGAGGCTAAAATTCCGATAATCGCAATCACAACCAGAAGCTCAATCAGTGTGAAACCATAGTTCTTATCATTAAGCATTGATTGCGCCTGCCCTATGTTTTTTCCTTTTGATATCATATCACACTTCTTGCTTTTATTTAATCTGACCGGCAATATTATAGATTGGCATCAAAACTCCGACCGCCATAAGGCCAACACCAAGACCGATCAGGATCATCAAGATCGGCTCAATCAGCGTAGACATATTTTTGGCCATCAGCTCCACCTCTTGCCCATAGAACTTGGTAATATGTCCGAGCACGGAATCAATTTGTCCTGATTCTTCTCCGATTTTTATCATATGCGAAACCATTGGCGGAATAAGCGGACTCCGAGTTAAGATATCGCTCATATTCTGTCCTCTTTTCACATTTTCCGCTGTCCGCAGATACAATTCCTCATAGACGGTATTGCCAATAACAGCACTCACGATTGTAAGCGCCTTAATGATAGGAATCCCTCCTGCTAAAAGAACCTGCAAATTTTCAGAAAACCTGGTGATATATATATAGCGGAACATCACGCCCACGATCGGTAATTTTAATTTAATCTGATCCCACTCTCTCCTGCCATCAACCGTGCTCATGTAATAAACGATGCCGGCAACTATCCCAGAAATAATCACCAAGACTGCCCACCAATAAACTGCCATAAAATCACCGATATTGATAAGCAGATTTGTATACCATGGCACTTCCGCGTTCAGATCTTTAATCATCACTGTTAGCTTTGGAATAATGAGCGTGATCACCAAAAAACCGATCACAAAAAACACCACCAAAACAATAGCTGGATACATCATGGCCGACTTAACCTTGCTGGTCAATTCATAGTTCCGTTCAATATTATCCGCTACATATTCGACAGATTTTTTCAAATTACCTGAAGCCTCTCCTGCTTTGATGATATTGATGGATAGGGTGGAAAAGACATCCATATGCTTAGCAAAAGCGTCGGAGAGAGTCACGCCATCTTCGATGTCCTTGATTGCCTCGGACAAGATAATTTTCAAAAAATTACCGCTCGTCTGCTCGCTGATAGCAGTGAGAGCCGTCACAATCGGAACGCGTGCCTCGATGAGAATTGCCAGTTGGCGAAAAAAAACTACCAAGTCCTTATCCGTCACCTTGTCATAATATTTATTGATAGTTTTCATCAACTCATTCTCACTCTCTTCCTGAATATTGATCGGAAAGAGTTCGTTTTTTTGCAAAATAGCGGCGGCGGCGTCTTTATTCATTGCGTTCACCACACCTTCACTAGTTTCTCCTGTTTTTGTTTTGGCTTTGAATTTAAATTTCATATTTTTATTATACCACTAATTCTAAAAATGGACTAATATTTTAATAGTGTTTCAAAATTTTTCTGATCACGCGCATAAGATGTGGCGACCTCCAGAGAAACTAGGCCCCTGCGCACCAGATCAGCCAGAGACTTATCCATCGTGACCATACCTTCTTGCGAACTGGTCTCAATAACATTGCCGATCTGATAGCTTTTATTCTCCCGGATCAAATTCTCCACGGCATGATTCTTAATCATTATCTCGATCGCCGGAACCCGTCCCTTGTCCACACGCGTCATCAGTCGCTGAGAAACTACAGCCAAAAGCACATTGGCCAATTGCGAACGTACCTGATTTTGCTGGTGAGCCGGAAAAACATCCACGATCCGATCAATCGTCTGCGGAGCATCGTTGGTGTGCAAGGTAGCAAAGATCAGATGCCCTGTTTCCGCTGCCGTCATTGCGGTAGCAATCGTATCCAAGTCCCGCAATTCACCAATAAGCACCACATTAGCATCCTCGCGAAAAACCGCCTTAAGCGCTCCCTGAAAAGAATCCGTGTCTTGGAAAACTTCCCGCTGGTTGATAATTGAGCGATCCTGTTCATAGATATATTCGATCGGATCTTCAATTGTGAGAATGTGCCTTTCTTGGTTGTGATTGATGTGATCGAGCATTGCCGCCAGAGTAGTTGATTTTCCATGCCCCACTGGCCCAACCATCAAGAATAACCCCTGAGACACTGTCGTAAAATCATACAGCATTTCTGGCACGCCCAATTCTTCCAGCGTTCTGATTTCTCTGGGAATAAGCCGAAAAGCAATACTAGTATAGCCCTGCTGGATAAAAGCATTGACCCGAAAACGTACCTTATCCTCAAAATTATAGGAAAGATCGACTTGCCCATCTTTTTCTAAAATTTTCCTCTTTTCTTCATCCAGAACGACCTCACAAATTTCTTTAGTCGCGCTAGGAGTGAGAATTGTATCTTGGTTGAGCGGATAAAGCCGCCCATCGATCCGATACGTCGGATAACGCCCAACCACCAGATGCAAATCGGATGCTCCACGCTGAGCAGCAATCCGAAGTAAATTTTTTACTTTCTGTTCTGTTCGTAGCATATTTTTAAGCTTTACTAAGCACACTATTAATTTTTTCCAGGACTTCCGATGGAGTAAAATGCGATTTGATCAGGTAATCAGTCGCTCCCAACTCCAATCCCTTATCTATTTCATCCTTCTGGCTCAAATTGGTCAGAAGGATTATGGGAATATTCCTTAAACGCTCATCCTGCTTGATTGCGCCTAGGACGTCCAATCCTCCCAGATTTGGCATGATGATATCCAAAAGGATCAGATCGGGAAGTTTTTCTTGTGTCCGCAATTTCTCCAATCCTTCTCCGCCATCCTTCGCATCAAGCACTTCAAAGCCTTCTTGGGTCAGCTTTGTGTGATAGATATCGAGCACAAAATAATCATCCTCGATAATCATTATTTTTTTCCTGCTTTCTTCCATATAGCTGTAAACAAATCAACTTAGAAAAATTAAATTAAAAATCAATCATTAGCTTCCTCTAGCGTGGTAAAATTACATTCAGTAACCCGCTCCACTTCTTCGATCGTCGTGAGGCCTTTTAGAATCTTCAAGACTCCGTCCTGCTCGATCGTAAGAACTCCCATCCGATCACGTTCTTTTTTTATCAGCTCCTCACTTCCTCTTTTTTCAATAATGATATTTTTTATCGCTTCCGTCACTGGCACTGCTTCATAAATAGCCACCCGGCCCTTCAGTCCTGTCCCGTTGCATGCATCACATCCCTCGCCATGATAAAACTTGACCCCATCAGTTAGGTTAATTCCATAATCTTCTACTTGTTTAGCGGAAATATTTTTAATTTTATCTATTATCCTGGACCCAACAACAGCAGAAATTTCTTTTTCCTTTTTGCACTTTTCACAGATCCGACGCACCAATCTTTGTGCAATTACCATCCGTAACGATGAAGAGAGAAGAAAGGGCTCGATGCCCATATCGATCAGACGTGGAATAGCGCCAATTGCCGTGTTTGTGTGTAAGGTGGAAAACATCAGATGCCCTGTGAGCGCCGCATGCACAGCAAGTTCAGCAGTTTCGCCGTCACGGATTTCGCCCACCATAATCACATTTGGATCTTGACGCAAAACTGTACGGAGCCCTGAAGCAAAAGTATAGCCGATTTCCGGCTTGACCTGGCTTTGATTCATCCCTTCGATAAAGTACTCGACTGGATCTTCCAGCGTGATAATATTTCGCTCTTCATTGTTTAGAATTTTCAACAGCGTATAAAGGGTGGTTGATTTTCCACTGCCTGTCGGACCAGTCATCAGAATCATTCCATAGGTTTCCTGGATGGCTTTTTCAATATCGGTCCTCGCTCTTCCTACCAGCCCTAAAGCATCAATACTGCCCGTGCCGCCATCTTTGTCCAAAATCCGCATCACAATTTTTTCTCCACCGACCACAGGCAATGAGGATACGCGAAAATCAATGTCCTTCTTATTGAAGTTTAGCCGGAACCTTCCATCCTGGGGCTTTCTCTTTTCATCAATTTTTAGATTTGCCAAAATCTTTATCCGAGAAATCACCACTGGCCCAATCTCAAGTGGAAAAATCAAGCTGACATGAAGCACTCCATCCACTCTGAAACGCACTCGATAGTCTTTGTCCATTGGCTCAATATGGATATCGCTTGCCTTTCCTTCCACGGCATGACTGATAACCACCTCTACCAATTTGGTCACAGGAGCATCTTTCAGAATCTCCTTTTCTTTTTTTTTATCACTCTTTCCGCTGTCATCAACATCCATCCGATATTTTTCGTCCTCAAAAGAATCCACCGCTTCCTTCAATGCTTCATTAGTTTCATTGTATAAAACAAACAGGCCAGAGAAAATATCAGGAGAAACAGCGTATGTTTCAATTCTTGCCTTTTCTTTTTCTGCCACAAAATTCAAAGCATTGAGCGCTTCAACATTTTCCGGATAAAGCATGGCAATTTTCAAGATGCCTTCTGATTTTTCAAAAGCCATCATGCCATATTTCTCAGCTACTTCTTTGGGAATTATGTTGACAACATTGCCCGGAATATTCTTCGGCACCTCACGCAAAAGATTCTGACTGATTCCCTGTCCGGCAGGAACATCGCCACTCAGATCTCCATCGTTTTTCTCCGCCACTTTTTTGGTCATTATTTTGCGACATTAAAAGGATTGTTCCCACCTCTTTCGCCAGGAAGAACATTGTTAACATCGATGTTGCGACTATCTTTAATTTTTCCTATCACCTGCTTATCAAAAGCTCCCCTGACGAAGATGTCATTATCAATATCCCCATCCGCCAACCTCTTCAGCTCATCGAGATAATTAAATTCCAAAGTAATATCTGCTTGCAGTGAAGCGCTCACGACCTGATCGCTATTGATCAGTGTCTTTATTGTCAGTGCAGAAACTTTGTCAAATCTTTTCAGCTTCTGAATTTTTCCGAGCAAACTTTTTATATTTTCGTATTCCCCCAGTACAGAAAAATTCACTTCCAAATTTTTTGGCACCGCCTTCGGCGTCACAGGAGCAGGAGCCCCCGCATTGCCAGAGACAGGGAGATAGCTAGTAGCACTAGCATCGATAGTCGGCACCACTACGGCAGTTTCTTTTTCCGGAAAAACTGAAATATTAAGCACGGACAAGGCATTGTTCTTTGCTAAAGAATTCAGGTTATCAATAATCTTCTCTTCCTCCGTATTCACTGGAACATAATTAAAAACAACTGAGTTTTCGAAGGAATTAGAATCCAGATCTGCCACTAATTTATTGGCATTGCTGATGCGACCATCCAGACCCGACATCAGACTTTCTTGCTGGACCAATTTTTCGCTTCTCTCCTTGACGCCATCGACTCCGTTAGTATAAGCCGGATAGGCGTACCAAATAATTGTTACTATTATTAAAACGATCAGCGACGGGGCGAGTAATATTTTTATTTTCATATTTTTTTATTTAATTTTTAAAACAACCGTAAAACTAATCTTATTAAGCCTCGTGTCAAATTCACTCTCTCCCGCAAGAACAGATGTAAAATAATCAGAGCTCTTAAAACTTAAGATCTGTTTAGCGACCATCTCATAATTATCCGCATAGCAATCAAGCGTGATTGCTTTTGTGTCGTCATCATATTCGTAGGCGCTCAAATAGACGCCGGCAATCATCGATTCTTCCACTTTTACCACGTTTTGATTGGCATTGCGCTCTTGAGCTAAAAGATCATTCGAAATCGATAGTCTATTTTGAAAATCTAACACCCTCTTTGAATCGCCAACAATAAAACTGCTACGCTTAGCGCTGTATGCGGCAGTCAGAGCATCAGTATCCTTGCTCAGCTTTTTCCCATAGAAAAATAAGCCGCAATAAATTAAAATGACCAGAAAGAACACAGCGAGAAGAACGCTAGTGCCCATTCCCATCATTTTGGTTTCTTCCTTGTCGGTGACCAAATTTATATTTGCCATTTTTATTTTTATCCTGTCAGATTCGTCCCCACAAGGACGATTCCCGGCCAGCGGGACTCAGCAGGATGTTTAAATTTATTTTAAAATTACTTTCTTAACTAGTTCCTTTTTGTGATACTCCTCCACTCCTTTCAACGCCAATCCGACAGCTACCGCAAAATTATTTTGAATATTAGAGATAGAAGGCTCCAATCTGCTGTCATAACTAATCCGCGCAAAAGGATTGCCAATAACCACCTCTATCTGCAATTTATCAGAAAAATATTTCCCCATACCGACCAACTTTGACGTCCCGCCAGATAGGATCAGCCTGTCTGGGGTATTCTGCTCTCCATCTTTATGACAGGTACGGATTATCCGTTCTACCTCGCCCGTGATAAGTTCCAATGTAAAAAAACTGATAGCCGAATCGGCAGCAAAAAAATCCCTACCAGAAACTTTCAGTGCCTCTGCTCTCTCAAAATCAATCCCCATTGCCTTGGCAATCGTCTTAGTCATTTCTATCCCCCCTGCATCAATATTGCGATTGATCCTGATTATGCCCTTCTCAACTAAAATAATATTACAAACCCGTGCCCCGATATCTACGATGATGAAATTACCCAAATCATTGCCGACGAGCGAACGAACGATGGAAAAAGTCTCGATGTCGATCGAACGCAAACTCAATCCAGACGCCTTGATCAAATTTTCATAACACAAAACTTTCTTCCGTGAAGCAGCCACAAGCAACACCTTGATCTTTTCTCCCGAATCAACATTCTTGCCGGACGGAGCCCCTAAAAAGTCCTTCTCTTGAGGCATCTCAGTGACCGCACCAGTTCCCCTTTCCACGATTTCCCAACTGATCACAACCTCATCAAGCGATGTTGGCACATATTTATGCGCTTCGAACTTTATTGCTTGCTCCATATCGCCATCAGCCATCTCAGGAAAATCAATAAGCGCAATGAGTCCACCGAAAGCCGGCAAAGACACATAGGCATTTCTTCCAGAAATCTTCGCCTTTTTGATGATTTTCTTGATACACTGAGGCAGGACAGTCTGCAGATAATCCGCATCCGCCTTATTTTTTCCCAAAATATCTCCGCCAAGTGGCATCCAGGCATAGTTAGATAAGATTGTCTTTCCATCTACTATCTTAAGCTCAACAATCTTCACGGAAGCCGTACCGATATCAATTCCGAGGAATACGTTTTTTTTGAAATTAAAATCAAACATCTATTATTGATAGTTTTTTGTTTCTTATCTAACCGTCCAATTTATTATACCACGAAATAAAAAGTTAGCAACAGCGGAAAGCTACCACCACTAAACTGCAAGTACCTTCCCTTAAGCTAGACCCAATCGATCAACTCTTTCCAGATCAACTTCAATTCGCGCAGATCTTTTTCATTCACTTCCAATTTAGAAAAACTCCCGATCTTATTTTTCAAAAATATTTTCACAAGCTTGATCGACGAGTCACTGTTTCGCACCTTCTTCCGTTCGGTCTTGGCGCACTCGGCGCACAGCGCCCCACCCCGCTCAGCGCTAAAATAGTTATCATTCCCGGCGGTGATTTTTTGGCCACAATTGGCGCAATATTCCACCCGAATCTTGTAGCCCAAACTTTCCATCAACTTGAATAAAAATCCCAAAGTGACCACGTCAAATTTATACTCCGCCTTTTTTTCCAAGCTTAGTTTTTCCATCGCTTCCAGATATTCTAAAAAAAGTTCAAACACGCGCGCGTCTTTTTCTTGTTGGGTGATCAATTTATCAAAAAGAGACAGCGCCCAAAACACCCGACTCGTCGCCGAAAAATCCGCTTTCACAGCGGAAAAATTATTGACAGCAATCGCCCCGGTAATCCGCCCCAGTCCTTTTTTCCTGGAAACATAAATTTCTGAGTGCGTCAGCGGCTCCAAATTCCCCGCCAATTTCGCATTCGGTTTTCTCACTCCCCTCCCTACTGCCTGAATTTTGCCTTCTTCCAAAGTAAAAAAGTTATAGATCCGATCAACTTCATTGATGTCGCACTTGGAAAGAATTAGACTGGTGTATTTGAAATCCATAATATGCTAAATTTCTAATTTCAAAACTGGTTAAAAAATGTGTCATTCCCGCGAAGGCGGGAATCCAGGTTCCACTAGTTATTAACTCTGGAAAATCGAGATGCAAGTCCAGCAAGCTCTCAATTTCAGTTAGTCTTGAATTTCAATAATTCGTTTTTTCTTAATTTAAAATCTGAGGTGCATGGATCCCCGACTTCTCGGGCCTGCCTGCCGATAGGCAGGGATGACACTAGATTATCACAAAAAAACGAAAATTCCCAAATAAAAAAGGGGCTCGACTAAATCTCGAAACCCCTATAGCCCAAAATTTTTCCTCCAAAAAATTTTGGGCTGTTACTTAACCGCAAACTTTTATGATTGCCCCGATTGCTAAGCCTGCAGCTACAGCGGCAAGCACTCCCAGCACGAAACGACTAGCTTTTTTCAATAGTCATCGCCTCCTTCCTTGTCCTGCACGATGTGCGATTATTCATCCAATTGACCAATAAACAGCCACCGACAGCAACCATCGAAGCCGCTATTCGCCACGCATCTGATCTCGTTTTATCAAACGCGATCCAGAGCAATGCAATTAAGATGAACGCCCAGACAACAGTCAACATCACTCTTCCCACGGCACCCCCTTCGTCTTGAGCAAGGATTCCTCCTTCGCCCGAAAATTAAAATAACCTTTTGATTTCAAGTAGAGAAACACCACAACCACGATTATGACGAAAGTGGGACTTCTGACGATTATCCAGAAAATCTCCACTAGCCAACCTCCTTTCGTGTAAGCTTCGCGTTCCTCGGACGAATGTCCAGGAAAACAATCGCCAACACAAAAGCCAACAAGGCTGAACCAATGGAAAATGATATATTACAGACCATTGAATCATCAAGGTGGGTCATATATTTTTTTTCCAGATTTTCAATTGCCAGCGCTATTGCCAAGGTGATTACGAATACGATGAGCGAAATGACCAGCGACAGAGTGCATTTTTTCCACTCTTTCATGCCTCCCCCTTTCCATCATTAAGTGGGAGTGCCTGCTGAATCCTGCCCGAATCATTGTTTGTTCCTTTCCTCTTTTTTTGTTTTTTCATTTTCCGAGGAACCGGCCCGAACAGTGTTTGTTCGAGAGGAAACTTACTCTTGGTCATTGCTGGTATCAGAGAGGACTTCTCCCCGGGAAAAATTTTTTCGGCATAGCGCTCGGCATCGTCGCCAAGTGCGCCACCTGCAGCTGCTGTTTTGCCATCAACCATAAGCCCTCCTTTCAAAAAAATAAAAAAAGTTACCAGAAGAAAAACTAACAGGAGAACATCCTTAGTGGCTCCTATCAATAGATCATTTATGGGAGGAATATTATTCAGCAAGTTGCCTCCTTTCAGCCAAAGAAAATTTTCACAGCCTCCTTCAACGGATTATGATCGAATGGACTTTCCCAGACATAGTCAACAATTAAGTTGGCATTGTCATCCCTTCCAAGAATCCCCATAACAAGAACGGTCATAATACTAGGATACCGTCTTTTTATTTTTTGCAAAAACATAGCGCTATTCTGACCAGAACTCAAGCCATGCACAACAATATCCCAGCCCTCCTTCAGTAGGGCTTCACTTTCTTGTCTATACGTGCCACCAGTCTCGCAACCAGGAAACAGACTAGCCAGTATTTCCTTAAGGAAATGTGCCATCATCAAGTCCTCTTCGATTACCAAAATTCTCATCTTTTTTCTCCTTCTCTTTTTAGATTATTTTGTCATTCATAAAACTCACTCATCCAACCCGAAAACCCTAAAATTGCGGGTCAAATGCGTGAGTTCTATGAACATTCAGTTGTTAAAAAACCAATATATTATTCTAGCACAAATGAACAGTTTTGGCAAGCGCGGATGAAAAATGACCAAAAATTTCTTTTTTTTGAAAAATGTCTAAAAAATACTAGCACTAAATAAGCTTATTTCAAGCCAATACTTGTCTAGGCGCTGGAAAAATTGACAGAAAAGGGAAAATAACTATAATGTGAACCAAGTACCTAAGATTTTAATTTTTAGAGTTAGTGAAGACGTTGAACCGTGGTCCTTATTTTGGACGCCTTGAACCACGGGAAGTCAGTGGCGTAACCGGTCACTTGCTCATCACCTAAAAGACGCTTTTTTTAGTGCGCCTTTTTGTAGATAGGGCTCAACGGATTTCACGGAGCCTTTTTATGTTGAAAAAAAGCGTTCCGCGATATCTCCTGTTGGGAATCTGCGCTTTTTTGTTGTGGCAGATCCTCTCAGTACATATTCTCGGAGAAGAAAATAAAATAGCCAACGCAAGCAGTGCCAGTGCACCTCAGCTCAGCTCTTTTGAAGCGCAAATTGTGCGACGTATTAATGAGGAGAGATCTACCAAAAAATTGCCTCCACTGACGATCAATGCCCAATTAAATATGGCAGCCAATCAAAAAACGGAGGATATGCTCCGCCGGAATTATTTTTCCCACCAGACTCCCGAGGGAAATTTCGTCTGGGGATCAATTGAGAAAAACGGCTATGATTATAAGTACGCTGGAGAAAATCTGGCGCGCAACTTCTCTTCCCCCGACCAGACCGTGTCTGCGTGGATGGGATCCGTGACGCATCGTGAAAATATCCTAGGAGAGAATTTTTTTGATATCGGTATCGGGACAGAAAAAATCAGCAAGGAGGAAAAAGAATATTTCTACGTCACTGTTCTTTTTGGCAAAAAAAATCTTTAGACTTTTTCCGCCACAACGATCAGTCGCTCATAATCCGTCCCCGGCGGCCAGCAAGTCATCAGCGTCAAACTTTCTTCATCCCTCTCATCCTTGAGATATTCTACCGCATCTCCAGCCACGATCTTTTTTTCTGCCACTTGATAGCGAAAGATTTTATTTTTATACACCACTGAAAGTTTGTCGTCTTTTTCCAATTTATTCAGTAGAAAAAAAAGCGTATTCGTCCGGTTCGTATCATAGAAATTTCCCGAGGAATGCGCGAACATAAAAATATTTCCATCCTCGCCAGGCAATCTCGTCCCCTTGGCATGGGCAATACCCTCTTTCAACGCTTCACGATAATCTTTGGCAGAAAACGGATCAACATTGGCAACCACTTTTGAATTGATTTCAAGCTTCGGAATGATCAAGCTGAAGTCCGAACTCGCCGGAATAATCACGTCACCAGAAACTTCATTGCCTGCTCCAACCAACCCGATCTTCACGTCTGGTTTTTTAGCGGAAAAAAGAAAACCGATTTCCGTTTTGATAACCGGATAAAAGATTAAAAAAAATAAAAGCAGAGAAAAGGCAACCAGAAATATTCCTGCCCTAAAAATAACTCTCTGCTTTTTTTCTCCGCTAACTAGCATATGGAATACTATTTCCTCCTCGCCCTTCGGGAGAGGATGTCACGAGCACGTGACAGGTGAGGGCAAGGGCTATGCACTAGGAATGATCTAAGCTAATTTAGTTTTATCTCAATGTAACGCCCTTTCCCTCATCCGGCCTTCGGCCACCTTCTCCCTAAGGGCGAAGGGGATATCTGTTATTTAATCTCCGCCACCGGTTGTTTCTTTTTTTTGTAATACCATAAGCCAGCTCCTGCTGCGACTGCTAAGAGTAGCCAAAAATTTCCATTCTTAGCTAAAGAACCAGTGTCTCCCGCATTTTCCGTCTGCGCACCGGCAATCTCCTGATTATTTTCTGTGCCAGAAACTTGTCCCTGTTGCTCCCCGCCCGTCACTTCATTGCCCGCTACTGCTCCACTGTTCGCTCCAGCACCTGCGCTCTGCCCCACACCAGTCGTCGTCACATTTAATGACGTAGGATGAATTGTTTTCGTTTTAGTTTTGTGATTAGTGTCTGTTTTCTTTTTTACAATTACATTTTCATCCCCCACAAATCCCGAGCCTTCATCTGCCAGATTGAAAGCGCGCGCGACATAATAATATGTTTCATTGCAATCAGGCGCGTTATCAGAGAAACTTACTGCTTGATTAGAACTCGCATCCACACCAAATATTCGCGTTGTTTCGTCCGCAACAAATTCCGGTTCGGTCGAACGATAAATTTCCACCCGCACGGTTTTTCCACTATCATCGGCTGTCATAAGGCTGATATTATGCGCGCAACCACTTTTTGTATGGCTAAAATTTGTCGGCGTTCCCGGCGCATCAGTCGCAATTTCCACTACTACCTCAGAACTAGAAACAGTATCACTACCGGCGCTCGCCTTCACATGAAAACTATAGTTCCCATCTGTCGAAGCAATATTTTCGTCGATAATGCAATTGCCGGAATTTCCTCCCGCATTGCTAAAATTGATCGTCTGAAAAGGCGCAGTATCAGAATTTTTATAGCATTCCACTGTCATCGCACGCCCCTCAATGTCCAGCGCCACAAATCCCAAAAGGAAATTATTCGTGCTTGGAGATTTTGGCTGTTCAATCTGGACAGAAATATTGCCAGAGTCTGCCAATGCGTTTCCGCCAGAAATAGCGAGCGATCCAAAAACAAACACCAGGATAAATATTTTCATTGTTTTTTCAACAACCTTAACTAAATTATTTTTTCTCCGCCCCAGAACTATCAGTCCCAAACCGGAAAGCAAAGCGAGAAGAGCCACAACCACCCAAGTCGTATCCGCCCCCGTCTCCGGCAACATTGTCGAAGCGCCCAAAACTTCCCCGATCACAGTTCGATGTTTCGTTTCTGTTTTATGTTTAGTTTTTGTTTCTGTCCTTTCCGCAAGTGCCACATCAGCCGTAACTGGATCGATGACCTCAACATCTGTTCCCACGAAAAATGGTGACGCTTCTTGATTGCCAAGCGCAAACACTGTCGCGCCAGAAGAAGCCGTCCCTTTCGCCCAAGCAATATCCTTATATGTTCCCGAGTCTTGATCATTATCAATATCAGCAACATAGGTAAGCGTCTTAGTTTCTCCGGCGGCCATATCACCCAAATCCCAAACACCCGGCGAAGCATATTCATGGATAAACGGCGCGCCAGTCGCACTGCCCGCGCGATAAATAAAACCGGCCGGTGGAAGATCAGTCACCTGCACTTTCAAAACTGGATTAGCTAGCGCTGTTACCTTGATCGTATAGGTCACATCACTGCCCGGCGCTTGCGGAGCTGACGCATCATTTGATTTTTCAATCCTGAGCGTCGGCTTATCAGAAGTTGGCTGATTGCCAAAATTATATTCAGGTCCGGTCACGGCATTTTCTGATTCCCGAAAATTGAAAGAATTATCGTCCGGCAAAGTCACTAGATGGCAATTATCATCTTTGTCGGTAGTAGGATAGATCGGCGCCCAACCGGATTGCAAAACTTCACAGACTTTATATTTCCCTGGCAGAAGATTTTGAAACCAATACCAACCGAAATGCTGCTCACTACTATCCGTCATCATTGTCTCTATCGGTTCGCTATCATATCCATCACCATTTGATCGATAAAGATTGATCATCCAGCCGGAGAGATTCCCTTCCTCCCCATTCTTTGTCCCATTTCCATCGAGATCATTCCATTTATACCCATGGATCGATCCGGTTTCTAGCATACAATCAGCGCTGCATCCATCACCGGAAATTGCGTTGCCATCATCACATTGCTCCAGATACGGCTCCACTATTCCATCACCGCAATAGACCAATGGTTGCCTGCGATTACCAAAATCCATTCCGCCCGCCTCCAGGTGACATTTGTTGAGCGAGACATAATAGGCGCCATTGTTGTGATAGGGCGTAGTTTGTATCCAACCAGCCTGATTCTCTTCGCGCACATAATAATTCCTCAGCGTCAGTCCAACAAATTCATAGTAGCCATTAGCATCTGTGATCGTGTTTAGCTCGCCCGGATCTTTTTGCGAATTATTATTTGCATCCAGATAGATAGTCCAGCCGGAAAGCTTTGCTTCGCTCTCCTCTTTCAGCTGGTTACCATTGGTATCCTCAAATTTAACGCCAGAAATTTTTCCCGTCGGCGCAGGCGGTGTGAAATGATTGCCAAAACTTTTTCCGGCAAATACGTTCCCTGAACAAGTATCCTCTACCTTCCAACATTTCGCGCCCTCATCCTCCATCCCCGAAAGATTGTTTACCACGCTCCAGCCGTTTTTCGGACTAGTCTGCTCCCAACCTTCGCTCATCGCTTCGCAGATATAATTCGTTCCGCGCTCAAGGCTATCAAAACTATATTGACCTTTTTCCCAACCACTTCCCGCCGTTGCGGTTTCCGCCACTTTTTGCCAAGTGGAATCATACAGTCTAATCGTCCAATCATTGAGATAGGGCTCATTGAAATTTTTCCAACCGTTGCCGTTAAGATCGTTGAATTTTCGGCCAGACACTGTGCCCAATTTGAAATTTCCAAAATCATATCCGGTCAATCTTTCCCCGTTCAAAACCACTTCGTGACATCCATCTTCGCCGGGTGCTGTCTGGATCCAACCGGCTTTGGACGCTTCGCAAATACGATAAGTGCCCGGATAAAGATTGGTAAAAATATAATAACCCCCCTTGCCGGTCAATGCGACATTTTCTTCCGGGTCCAAAATTCCATCATTGTTTTTGTCAATAAAAATTGCCCAACCACGCATCCCTTGTTCACAACGATCAAATATTCCGTTCGCACTACAATCTTCAAATTTTTTGCCGGAAATCGAACCAGTCTTTTCAACTTCACAACTCGCACTGCAACCGTCACCCGACACGACATTCCCATCATCACATTTTTCATCACCGTTCACAATCCCGTCTCCGCAAAATTCAGCTTGTGGAGTGACTGTACAATCGTTTTCGCATCCATCGCCAGAAATCTCATTTCCGTCATCACACTGTTCTGGTCCATTCATAATTCCGTCTCCGCATCCCGCTATGGGATAGCAATAATTATTCCACGAACAGCTTTCGCCACAAGTTATCTCTCCGGGATATCCGCCGTCAGTAAGGCAAGCTTGCTTTTGTGAGTTGATATCACAGTCCTCACCGAAATCGACTGTTCCATTTCCGCAAAAAGAAATCACACAATCTTCATTGATTTCTCCATCGCAATCATTATCCACCAAATCGTTACAGCTTTCTTCGCCTGTGGCTATACAATTCAATATATCACAAGCATTGCCAAGTCCGTCACCGTCATCATCCAGCTGATTGTCGTTTATTTGCTTTGGGCCATTTGGAGTATTGATACAATTGTCTTGTGAATCTGGAACATCATCTCCGTCTGCATCTGGTACGATTTCTATTTCTTCACCCTTAACTATGATATCATCAATATTACTCACGCCAGTATTTCCAACAGCTCCGCCACTGACTGAAGTATCCGATGTCATAATCCAACGCAAATAGACAGATGCGCGATTATTGCATTGAGTAGGTAAATGAAGTTCGGCGATAACTCCTGCCGTATAATTATTTGCAACAACTATATTACCGCCTGAAATATCCGCCCAATCAGACCCAGAGTCAGTAGAATATTGAATTTTAAAATCTCGAGGACCGGTATTGGAACTTCTTTGCTTGGAATATAATCTTATGGAATTATAGCCCGAGGAATCAAATTCGACTTGCCAATACTTTATTCCGGAACCACCATTCCAATGATCAGCAGAAGCTGAATTGCTTGTTGCGCCAGAGGAACTAAATAACAAGTTTGTCGCCCCTACTACTGTCATATTTCTAGCCAGGTTAGAAGCGATTCCATCATCGGCAATAGAATTGTCTGGGTTATTGGGAAAATTCCACTCCACTACCACAAACACCGTAAAATGATCCAACTTTTCCACATTCACCGAATCATTTTTTTCCGTCACATCATCAGCGGAAATAATTCTCGCATCATCCAGCTCGGAAATTTTTTCGGCAAATTTTACTTGGACATTCTTATCATCTTTTGATTTTGGCAAACTCAAGTCATACTCAAAACTGCCGTCCTCCATCGTCGAAGTAATGTCATAGGCAATCTTAGAAAGCGCGCCCAGCTCTTCCACTTGTTTATCACTCAATCCAATCTCTTCGATCGAAAGCGTGCCGGGCTTTTCCGGCAGTTTCGTAAATCTTACGCTCACATCCTCATCGCCCGGAAATTTATATTCCTTCTCCAGTTCGACCGGTTCATTAGTTGTAGCTTTTTTGCCATCCACCGACCAAGTTTCTTTTTTTACTTCTTGTGTCAAATCTGGAGCATCTTCGACGGGCGTTTCCACTTTCGGCATTTCCGAAGCTGTTATGCTTGCACCATCAACTTTTTCCGTGGAAGCCGCTTCGGGGGTAATTTCTCCTGCTGGTTCTGCCTCGACAATCGGATCGCTTATGGAGCCAGCGGCAGCAGGTTCAGTTTTTTCGGCCGGTTTTTCAACGGGAACGACTGGATCGCCCTTCGGCTCTTCTTTTGGTGCTGGCACCGGATCAGTTTTTTCTACCGGAGCAACGACTTCCGCTTTCGGCGCCTCTTTTTCAACCTCAACTTTCTCCTCTGATTTAGGATCTTCTTTAGAAGCTTCTTTAGAAGCTTCTTTTTCAACCGTCGGCGCAGGCGACAACTCTTCGGCGATCGCCAACATTCCTGGTGTGCCGATCGGCTGAAATAACAGGAGAAGAATCACCCAGATACTAAAAATCTTCGACGCCCAGCGGCGTCCATTTTTTCTCACCCTTTTCATTTTGTTTTAAATATAAAAAATTATTTATCAATTACAAAAACGAACTCAAAAAACTGCCCATCTGTCTGGAAAATTTCTGGATAGTTTCCCAACGATAAATCTCTTTTCGTTGGGCATAAAAAGCCAGTGGGACAAGCATGAGTACTAGAAACCATTGCCAAGCAATTTTATTCGCCTCTGTGGCTGTCCCCAAAACTTCCGGAATAGTATTCACTTCTTCTGGCGCTAAAACAGCTTCGGGAGAAATCAAACCATTCTCATCACTAGCGTATGCGTTTGTTTGACCTGGAGCACCTCCAATAAACGCTACGGTCTTGGAAGCTTTTTTACTTTCTACTTGGCGGCCATAATAATCAATTGCCACAGCAGAAGCAACATATTTATAGTCGCCTAATGCCATCGCTGGATCGACAAAGATCTGATATTGGATCGTCGCCGTCTGGCCCTTTTTCAATTTCTCGATCGGCCAGACATATTCCACCATCGTTTCTCCGGACGGATTTTTGATTGCCTCTTTGACTTCCAGATTATAGAGTGTGTCCTTGCCGGAATTTTTGACAAAAATACTATGACCGGAAATCGATCCGACGGCAACGGTTGCCTCCTCTTGTCGTGTGACAGAAAGCTTGCCATTTTTTTCCGGCAATCCGTTTTGGATCATCACACTTGAATCAGCCAGAAAGATAAGATCGGTTTTTTCACTGGCATAGTTATTCGCCAGCGCCACTTCTTGCGTGTCCGTTTTTACTCCCGCCACACTTTCCAAAGACGCCACGTTTGCTCCGGTGTTTGGATCGAGCAATACCGTCACGCTAAAAGTTTTTTCTTCTCCCGCCTTGAGGCCCGGTGCGGACCAAAAATAGTCATTACCGTTTTTGCGCGCTGCACCTAGACTATCTGATTGGTAGAAAAAATTATCCGGCAGTGACAGCATCAGCTCAACATTCCCACATTTTGCCTGGCCGCTATTTTTATACTTCACGGCATAAGTCAAACTCTGCCCCGGCTCAAGCGTATTTTTATCCGCTGACAGATCCACCGCCAGATCCGGATAACCAAAAACCAAATCCCCGTTCCACGTGCCGGCATTATTCACCACCGCCATAAACCAATTATTGCCGACGATGTTCGTATTGATAAAATTAAACGCACTGGCACGCGCCACCGCGTCCCCCGTCGCGATTGTCGCATCGCCTACTACCTCGGAGATAGAATTCTCACCGGTATTCGCCCGAGCCACAACCGTGTTGCTAACCTCTTCCGCGCTATTATAATTATTCACGCTGACACTTTTTGTCACTGGCGCGTCAGCTCCCATTTGACTGCCAAAATTATATTCATACGCCAAACTGGCGTTGCCATTGTTCCAATTAAAGACTTGCCCGGTCCAATTGCCGGCATTATTGATCAAAAGATAGAACCAATTATTATTAGCGATGTTCGTATTGACCAGCGTCGTTCCATTACTCGTCGCGGTCGCGTCTCCCGTTGCCACCATCACATCACCCGTTGCGGAAGTCACTGAATTATCCCCCGAGTTCGCATCAGAAGAAAGAAAGTTAGTAATACTTTTGGCCAGATTAATATTGGTGATGTTTTCAAAAACCATTCCCGCCGAAGGCAGTTCGAACAGCCCTTCTCCCGGCACGATTAAATCCCCCGTCCAATTGCCCAAAATATTAATCTGCGCAAAAAGCCAATTATTTCCAACGATGTTCGTATTGATATAGTTAACCGCGCCCGCCAGCGCCTGGGCACTACCGGTCACGATTTCCGCCGCGGAGTCTAGCGCCTCAACCAAATTATCCCCGCTGTTCGCGTTCGCCAGAACCGTATTTTCCACTTTTTCCGCTACGTTCACATTTGTCACCGTCACCTTTTCCAACGCTTTTTGATTTTCTTCGTTCAATTTTTGCGCGCTATCCAAAACACTGTCGAAAGTTTCGATCAGATTGATGTCGCCGGTAAAATCGCCTGTGATATTTTGCTGATATTGCACACCGTTGTCCGTGTAGATATTGGTATTGATCTCATTGACCGCCACTGCTCCGGCAGTGGCGTCGCCCGTGATGATCTGAGCTTGCTTTTCCTCGCTAGCTTCCGGCTCGGAATTATCCTTATTAGTATTTCTATCAGCATTATTATCAGTATCAGCATCCTGTACCTGATCGCTGTTTTGTTCTACAACTTCTGTTGAATTCATTCCCGCGACTACCCCCGCAATCGTATTTTCGCCCGTAACCGCGACAGCTTCCGTTGTGTTGATCACTTCCTGTGCCACATTCGTCTGCACCACAGCTGATTGGCAATCTGCCGGCTGGCCACAAGCACAATCGCTCGAGCAAGTTTTTTCTTCATCATTATTCTCCTCCGGATCTTTTTGGCACGCGCAAGTATTTTCGGCCTCAACTTCTGCGGCCGTGTCGCTTTGGATAACCGCCGAAACTGCATCATCGGAAACCACCAAAGGTTCATCGGCATCCGCCGAACCCGCACCAGTTGTCACCAAATCAACTTCCGGCACTGGCTTGACTTCAGGCTCAGCAACTTTCAGATCGCTCTTTTTCTCCTCTGTGGTCGCGTCTTCTTTCTCATCTACTTCAGCCTTTTTTTCTTCCTCTATTTTTTCATCCTCTTTATCCGCCCCAGAGTCCGAGTCAGAAGAACTTTCCTCCGCCTTCACCTCTGTCGTTGTCCCGCTGTCTGTATCATCCGCGCGCGAAATAGCAATCGGCAAAACAACCTGATAGCTGGCCAAGTTCAAAATTACCAGAAGCACCAGCGCATTATTCAAAATTTTATCCGATATTTTTTGCATATTCCTCACCCTTAACAAAAAACCTCGCATTATTATTCCTATCTTGACGAGAAACCTTAGAAAGATACCCCGCCACTCTCCTTGTCATTCCCGCATTTTCTCTGTCATCCTGAACCCTAATTGTCATCCTGAGCGTCCAAGTACGGGCTTCGCTCAGGATGACACTTTTATTCAAAACCAACTCCTTATTTTCCCCACTATCCCAGAAAAAAAATTTTGCACCGTAGAGCCAAAATTTTTTTCCGGCTCTACTTCATCCAAGTCGATCGCTTCTTCGATCTGCTTCTCTTCTTGAAAGATCCTTTCTTCTTCGGCCAGCTCGGCCTCACTGCTGATTTCCACTTCGCAACCGTCATCATCACCGGCGCAAACCGCTTTTTCGCCATTCACCTCCACACTGGCCGTTGAATTCTTTCCGCCCGTTTCCGCCCTCGCTTCCGTCACTATTTTCACATTCTCCCCGCCATTGACTAAAGTAATCGATTTTGCAGAAGCACTAGCATCGCCGGTCGTGATCGTGCCGGAACCAGAAATTGTATTCCCACCCGAATTCGCCGTCGCGCTCACCCGACTTTCCACATTCACACTGCTATTTTCCTTGGCCAAAACCAAATTTATTCCACAGAAAAACACCAGCGCGAAGATTGAAAGACAATTGATCGATTTTATAAATAACTTTTTTGACATAATCTTTGTTTTCCCCCCAAGCGGAGGCTAGTCTCCGCTTGGGAAAATTTTTTGTAAAAAACTAGCGTCTGCAAGAATTGCAGGTGTTAGTTGTGCAAGGACATCCGACTGAAACATTAGTATTCATCAGAGAAATCCCCTTTGCACCTGAAACTGCTGCTCCGGTATTCACCATTGATCCACCCCTAAGAACCATGTTCTGGTTAATTTGATTCATTCCTGTTCCAGCACCTGATTGAACATAGTTTGTGGAACCCTTGACGGTGCCAACTTGCATAGCGCCACCATTGACAGCTACATTTGTGTTCATCGCAGCTACACCGGCTGTATAAGATACCGCTGATCCCGTTCTAACGTAAGCACCTCCACCTGAGAAAGCCTGATTGATATAATTATCACCAGTTGTTGCCATCGAAGAAACTCCGTTGTCAGAATTTTGGACGCTGTTCATTTGCATATTGCCAGTTCCAGCAAACGCCAAATTAGCAGTCATAACAAAAGCAAAAACGATTGCGCTTAGCATTGTAATTTTTTTCATTTTATTTCGCACCTCTCTTTCTAGCTGATCTCTGGTGTCACTTTTCTTAACTAGCCAAAAAGTGACGAGATATACTTTCCATGATAAGCAAACTTTGATTTAAACTCCCGTTTCCGGAGGGCACGCCCCCTTAAGAAAAGGGGGCCTAAATTATAACCGCTTATCCAAAAAGCCAGCCACCACAAGTCAGCTAAATTTTCCCTGACTAGAAGTGGTCGACTTTCCAAAAAAATCTCAAAGTACTTTTTTTATTCATTCATATATTTGCCCGCCTACCGAAGCTTTAGCGTAGGCAGGTAATTCGTAGAATACAAAAAAACCGGCACTGACCCGCAGTCCGGTTTCGCTATTGGCTCCTTCCTGAAACTTATTCCGCCAAAAACGGAAACAAGCGACCAAATTGGCTTCAAGAAATCATCACCGACTAACTCTTTAGCATTATGTAAAACTACAGCTTCAACGTTATTCCTCCTTTTTCAACTTTTTATTTTTGGTACCTTTTTTATTTTTATTTTTCCTCACCCACTATTTAAATTTGCATTTTATTCTTTTATTCTTTTATTCGTAGATTCGCATTCATTCGTAGATTCGAATCGGATTATAAAAAAACCAACTCAAAGCAGACTGCTCAAAGTTGGTTCGCACTAACAATATTCACAAATTTTTTCATTTTTTTCTCCATACTCCGTTTGTTATAAAATAATAAACGCAACAGGATTTTTCGAAAATCAGGAATAACTATTCAACTGTATTTTGGTAATTTTTTTTCTTTCTGTTTTTATTCTATCAATTGCCAAATTATTGTCAAGCAAATTTTGGCTTGACAAAGGCAAAATTTGTGGTTTAATTATACGCGCTGTTATTGCGTCTGTTGAGGCTTTTTACTCTTCGCTCACAGCAAAAACAAAAATGGTCTCGCGAGTTATCCCCAGCTGAAAAATTTAGGCGACAAAAAAACAGCTGAAATTTCAGCTGTAAAAAAGAAAAAAATATTTTAATCTTACTAAAATTTAGAGGCTTCCATAGAGGCCTCTATAGAAGCCTCTATTCTTCTCCCGACAAACTTGGCGCCTCTGCCTCTTTTAGCACCAAAGCAGCTTCACCATTTTTTTCCGCCGGCACTTCATCAGCCTCACCTTGCACACCCAAATCTGCGGATTCTTGGAATTGCAGTCCTGGATCAGGCGCGGTTGGAGCACTGATAGGAGAGCTTGCAGGCTTGGACGCTTTGGCCGAACTATTTTTCACATTAACCTCTATCCAATCTACGCTATCATTATCTTTGTTCGGGTCAAAAAGCACTGGCGATTGATTTGGCAACTTATTTCCGAATCTGTCACGCGCTTCCAATTTGATTGTATATTTTCCGTCCGGCACCTTGGTCGTATCCCAATCAAAAAATTTCTTGTCCGAAAAAGAGCTGGTATCATTTACCGTTCCCGGTCCGGCGATTTGGGTTCCGGAAGAATTTTCCACCACCAGCCAATAGTGATCGGGATGGGCATCTGTCACCATACCACGCACCGCTACTGTGCCGGAAAGATCGGAAGGCTGCGCCGGAGCGTTAATCCTAACAACAGGCGCAGTCGTATCCACCCTGAAAATGCCGGAAACAGTCTGGCTTTTCCAGCGTTCCGGTTGTTCATCATTGATAGCTTGCGCCACAAAATTGGTCGGGTTACCATCAGGAATCAGCACGCATTCTTCGTCGTATTTTATCCACTCAGAAAATAAACCATCATCTGAAAATTTATACCAAATCGTAATACCGGAATGTTCACCGCTAATATCCGCGTCGAGCGTCACACACGGCCTTGTTTTGTAAATCTCATCTTCCGGCATTGGGATATCCACAGACATTCGTAAAGTCGGAATCCACGTCCCGACCGAAAAAGAACTTCCGCTATTTTTCGCCCGCCCGGTGAAAAAAGAATTAGTTCCCGGCATTTTTAAACTGCTCAAAGCAAAAAACAAAAACAACAAAGCCACTCCGATCTTTTTGATCGAACGATTGATTCTTTTTCTACTGTTAATAATATTTTCCATATTCGCCTTTAGACAATTTTTCTCCTCTTCTCAACCGGCGCATTAACAATCCCCCGCACATACTGCCTTTCCGGAAATGTTATTTTCGTTTCTTCCGCCACTCGTGTTTTTGCCTCCTTTTCTTCTTTTTTCTTTTTTCGCATCAAAGCGACTTCCGTTCTGATTTTATTCAACTCGTCATAAATAACAATCACCGCCGGGATGACAATAATGAGCAACAGTCCCATTTCCGTCTTGGCATAAGCCACTGCATAACCGACATAGGGCACGGCAGTGATTTCTTTGCCGATAATATCCGCCGACGTGACTGTTGCATTGTCTTCGCCATCATTTGCATCCCCTTTCGTGTCAAAAATTACCTGTCCATCAACTTCTTTTTGGGAAAAAATACGATGCGTTACCGTTAGATCGGAATCGGCGAATCTTCGCGTCACGATATCTCCGACGGCATAGGCTTTTTCCGGACGGACAAAAACGATACTGCCCGTGTGGATGGTCGGTTCCATTGAACCGGACATCACGATAAACGCCTTATAGTTTCCCGCGAAAGGCACGGACGAAAAAACGACCAGAGCGCCTAAAACGACAAGCCCGAACAAAATCGTATTCATACTGAATTTGAATATCTTTCCAAGCATTGCAATATCAATCATGGATTATTTTATTGACCCGCTTTATCCCCTTGCCCATCCGAAGATGCGCAAGGGTAAAAACGCCCAAATCAATTTTCAATTTGTTTGTTTTTTGGAAAACCGGATTATTGTTGCAACATAGTTACAGTCAAATCCACATTGTGTAGACTCGCGCCTTGAAAATTATCAAGTGTTGTTGGTCCGTCAACTTGCACGCCCATCACAAAACGTTTTTCCGCTGAATGAGCGAAGGCCACTGGCATTCCAGCAATCGGAGTCAACCGCAAGTCTTGCATATCGGCAAAACCATTACTATTTTGGTCTGTACCGCCAACAAAACCAGCAAATGGTCCACCGGCAAAATTTGTTGTGTTCACAACGCCAGTCTCACACTTTGCCACTCCACCTAGATTAGCCACAGGAGTAAAATCACCAAACCAATTATCTTCTGCATTCAATGTTCCATTAGAAGTCGTGCGTTGATCCTTGTTGGTAATTGGATTTGCTATACCAATTATATCATTCTTCTTAAAAGTAACCTGGTCAGCGTAGGCATAATTATTCGTGCCCTTTACCGAATCATTGCAATTCACAATGTCAACTGTGAATCCTCTGCCTAATTCAGTTACGCTAGTTACATTCTCAATGTGATTATAAGTAATCGTCAAACCTAGAGGCGAAGAATCGGCCAGATTGCTAGTTGGCGTATCCTCAATACCCGCTGCATAATCCCATGTATTATTAGTATTATTTGAACTAATATCAGTGATTGTGTTGTGAGTAATATTTATTGTGCTAATCTTACCTTGAATCATAATCCCATCCGCTCCCTTGCCTGTATTAGCAATATTTTTTATAACATTGTTCGTAATTTCTAAATTACTATAAGCAGATCCAGTAAAGGCGTGGATACCTTTTATTGTCCCCTGACCATCTCCTTTTACGTCAGTTATCACATTATCCTGAATTTTAGCTCCGCCATAATTAACTGCAATTGCTGCACCATATCCGACAAAAGTTTTATCAGGAGCAATAGTAAATCCCTTTATTGTAACATTGACAGCATTGATGGTAACGCCTGCAGTAGTACTTGATGCACTAATGGTTGTTGCTCCAGGCCCATCGGTGGATACTAATGTAACACCTTGATTAATTATGATTGCATTGGTTTCATAGCTAGTCGTATAATTACCCGGGCCAACGCAAATTACTTTACCAGTTGCTGATCCTAAAGATTCTAGAGCAGCATTGATAGTAGAATATGCGCCAGGATTAACATTGATATCGCAGTGAGTCGGTTTCACATAGACTGATTGGTCAGCACCTGCACCACCTTGGAGCATATTTTGCCCGTCAAAGGTCATTTTAGTGATACGGACTTGCCTTTCAAATCCAGTATTATCATCATTAGCGTTAGTTATGGAGAATCCTAATTTTTTCGCGTCAATACTTCCATTGTTTTTCAACCACATTGTCGCCTCTTGAGGAGTTTCTCCCGGAGCCATGTCTGGAAAATTCCAATTAGCATCAATACTCACATCCTGCCATCCCCCAGTTGGAACGCCATGATTATCTTTTGCCAACTGCAAATTAAGCGTTCCTGCTTTGAACGTGTTGTTTACGGCAGCCTTTTGGCTGGAAAAAAACGCGCTTGTTCCGCCGATCACGATTGCCGCAGCCGCGGTGATCATCAAAAGCGATTTTGTTATCTTTTTCATAAATTATTGTTTATTTCTAGTTAATTAATTGTTAATTATTCCAGACACTCAGGAGTAGTCTGCCTCTCTCGACCTTTAAAAATTTGTTCCTCGGTGTCCGCCTTAGGCGAAGTTACCGAGCTCACCCCATATCTTAAAATTGCTTGTTTTTGAAAATTTTCTCCCTAACCATATCCTAATCATCACATCTGGCATTATGGTCATAATCCTTGCCTTGGCAAACACTGCATTGACTGTTGCTCTTTACTTGAAAAGCCATATCAAATCCCAAACTGTCCGACTGAATTTCATTCCCTGTTTCACCCGGCAAGCGCCAAGCTAGGCCGTAATAATAGACCGTTCCATCAACCATCCTGCCATCGGTGGAAAGTCCGGCGCAAACTCCTTTTTTGGTATTTCTCCCGCTCCCATTGGGATCTGCCGATTTGCAAAGATCGAAAAACTTATTGCGCGCTTGGCGCAAACATTTTCTGATCTCAAGAGCTGTGGAAAATTCCCGAATATCTTTCCAGTCGGAAATCAAAACATCTTTTTCATTGAAAATATTATCCCCTTCACCCGGATCAGTTTTGCCTTGGAAGCCCGGCGTCCGTCCTTGATCCAGCCAAAGAGAAAATTGCAAAGCCTTTCCCAATTCCCCTCTTTTTTCTCGCGTTCCCGGTGTTCTATTTTTGCAGTCCTGATCACTGCTCTGAGTTTCCGAGTCGGTGCAATCATTTCCATCATCCTTTATGTTTTCAAAAGTGATCTGCCCGCAACCATCATCGCCCAAAATGTGAAAACTGATCGCGTCTTCACCGCGGTCACCAGGCTTAATATTGTCGAAATTGAAAAATTTATTCAGATGGTTCGTTCCAGTTTCCTGCCAACTGCCAAAAGCTTGACCGTCCGAAAAACATCCAACATCGACATATCCCGCCAAATCTCCCCCTGAAAAAGCGACGGAATTTTGCGGATCATAGTTATAATAGTGGCATTGGCTACTAATCCTAAAATCAACCTTTGTTTCTTTCTTGTCGTTTCCGTTGTTATTATTTCCATCATCGTGTCCGTTCGTGTCTTCATGGCTGTTATTATCGCCACCAAAAATATTCGGCAGTTGATAGCCCTTTGTCACATAAGTAGAAATCCCCGCCAAAGCAACCAGGGAAACCAACACAACAACTAATTTTAATCCTATTATTTTCATTGGATACTCATCAAAAATTTTAACTCAATAATCTCAAATTATTCACCCGCTTGATTCATATCCCCTTCGCCCCTCGGAAGAGGAGGCGGATTATTTGTACATTCGTAAAAATTCGCCTGCCTGCCGGAGCTTTAGCATAGGCAGGTAATTCGTAGAATACAAAAAAAGCCCACCAACAGCAACTACAAAAAAGTAGCAACCATTGGCAGGCCCTTGAGAACGGAAACATTATTTCTCACCCGAAAAAATAATTCCATCTGATTCATTTTTAGTTTTATTTCTCAAAAAACAAAAACCGGCTGAAATTAAATAGCAAAAAAATTGCTAAATAATTCAAGCCGGTTTTGCCAATCAACTCCCCGCGCGCGCTTTGGGCAACCAATCATTTCCGAAAAAAAATCATTTCACAGTGCGGATCAAAGTCTCTCAAATAGTATTCAATTGTATTTTATATTTTGATTATACTGCCGCGTAAAAAATTACGCAATCCCGCAACGGCTTGACAAAAGCAAAATTTGTGGTATAAGCAATTTTTTGTCTGAAATGAAAAAACGCCCGGTGTGAAATTTCACACGGGCGCCCTGAAAACTTGCCTGATTACTGAAGCAAATTTTCGATCAGTGATCTGAGCTTGCTCAGCAAGAACGGTTTTTCCAAAAAACCGTCAAACTCCTCCACTCCGTCAATTTCGTCTCGTTGCCGACCAGAAATACAGACAGTCTTGAGACCCGGAGACATAACCCTCATCTCCTGCATCAATATGGTTCCGTTGGTTTTTGGCATGTTATAATCCGTCACGAGGAGATGAATCTCTTCCTCTGTGTCGATTATAAAAGCCAACGCCTCTTTCGGATCCGTGAAGGTGAATAATCGGAAACCGATCGTTTTCAAGTAACCTCCGATCAGCTCCATCACGGACTCTTCATCATCAACCACGATGACATTTTTCGCTTTCTTTTCAGACATATCACCCCTCCTTTGCAGTCGCAATGGTTATTGAAAAAACAAAAAGCCTCGATTCAGGCTCTCCAAAGACTCTAGCACACTGATCCGGTTTAATCAAGCCAAGAAAAGCTTTTTTCGAAAAATTAAAACAGGGAAAGGATCGTGGTCCTCCCCCTGCTGTCTAGTCTAAGCATGATATACCTGGCCGAAGTACGCGAAATTTGGAAAATCCTTTGGATAATCACAGAAACATTCCGCGACTCCTGCTGAACATTTTTTTTCCTGGCAATCATGGCAAGTTACGATCAACTTGCCATTTTCTTCACAGCCGATCCGGCCGTTACAATCCCTCTTTTTACAAAGTTTTACATTTAGCATATCAACCTCCCCGTTTCGCATCTACACGAAACCCGACCACATAATGAAACCTAAAACGCTAGAACCTTTGTAAGATACGCCAAATGGCGGTCTTTCACAGCAATGGCATGAACACATCCCGCGTCCAAACTCACACTCTTGCGCACAATGGACACAGGACTTGAGACAACCAGCATAAACACAACCGGTTTTTCCAAAACAGTTCTTACACGCTTCCATTTTCAACATTTGCGCTCCCCCTCTTTCAACTCTGCTATTTTTTACAATTGCGCCGGTAATATTTCCATTTGTCCATATTTATTTTTTAAGTCCAAGCTCGAACGAGCATGGGTACATTTTTCAAGGAACAGATAAACACAATCCTTTGCTTCACAATAAGAACAGAGCCCATTCGCTATAAGACTATCATCCTTATAGCAGCCCCATCTCCCCTTGCACTCTTCACAAATCGCAGCTACTTTCATCTCTACCTCCCTATTGAAAGATTGTTTGTCTGACACATTTGTTGTTATTTTTTTATCATACACCCAGCAAAATATTATGCAACTTTTTTTTCCCAAAGAAAAAAGGGAACCAGGCACGTTCACCTTTTTCCCTTTTGCATATTTTTCACAAAGCATCAGGCATGTCCGTCTCTCCGCTGACAACACGGACACCCTGAGACACAGCTCCCCCGATCCTCCGGCAAGTGAAAGACGCCCGCCGCATTGATCCTTTTGTTTTTCTGGAAAAGTTGCGCAAGGATTTGTTCTCCTCGCTTTCTTATCTTCTCACTTCTTCCGATCTTTTTCCAGAAAAAATCGACCGCCAGCCCTATTTTCAGTTCATCAATTTTTAGAGTTGGCGATTGCCGATAAAATTCACCGACAACAAGGATCGTTTCCGTGTCGCGATTCACTTCTCTCACCCGAAACAAAAAATCGACACCATTGATTTCCCGCTTCCCAAAATTGAAATCGCAAATTACAACCTGGTAAGATTTGTTTTCTAAAAGCCCAAGCGCCGCGGACGGAGATTTGACCACATCGATCTCCCACCCGCCAGCAAATATCTGGCTAACAATGCCACAAATCGACCGGCTAAAAAAAGACCGGCTGTCTTTGACATAAAGGACTCTTTTCTCCATACTTTCCCCCCTTTTTTTCTGTTAATGTTCATTCAAAAGATTTTTAATCCTAACCTAAAAAAAGAAAATTGTCAAACAAAAAACGCCCCGAGTTGATCGAGGCGTCGTGAAACTAAAATTTTTATCCTAAGCTATCTCACACTCTCCTTAGTCATAAATCTCTGAATCTCATTGACCGTGCCCATAAACTGGGCTGGGAAAATGATGGTTGAATTTTTCTCCACCGCGATTTCCGCCATTGTCTGCAAATTACGCAACTGAAGCGCAATTGGATGCGCCGCCATCACGTCCGCCGTCTCGGCCAATTTCTGACTGGCCAAAAGCTCTCCTTCCGCGGCAATAATCTTGGCTCGCTTCTCTCTTTCTGCTTCCGCTTGCTTGGCCATCGCCCGTTGCATATTCTCCGGCAACTCGATATCCTTAATCTCCACCACTGACACCACCACGCCCCAAGTTTCCGTATTAGCATCAAGCACGGTGCGAATTTCTTTGTTAATCTCGTCCCGCTCGGACAATACTTCATCCAACTGGAAACGTCCGACGATATTTCTGATTGTCGTCTGGGCAATCTGATTGATTGCACTCTTCACATCTTCAATCGACACGATACTCTTTTCCGCGTCCACTATTTTGTAGTAGGCCACGGCAGAAATATCGACTGAAACATTATCCTTAGTGATGATTTTTTGCGGAGCGATCGGCATCGTCACAGTGCGAAAATCCACTTTGCGCATCCGGTCGATGTAAGGAATGATCCAATTAAGGCCCGGCTGACGGCTGGAAATTATTTTTCCGAAACGGAAAACGACTCCTTGTTCATACTGTTGGACCACCCGAAAACCAGGCAAGATCAAAAAGATGAACACGGGAAGCACGAGCGAGATGATAGCATCCATAGATTAATTTTAATAATTATGATTTGACTATATCACAAGATCTAAAAAAAATCTACCAGACAAAAAAAGCGGCCTGGACGATGACGCCCAGACCGCTCTTTTTATGTGTTCTTCCTCTTTCGAGGAAAAAGGCAAGGAATCTAGCCTTATTATGTTAATCCTTTTTTAGGGATTTTTTGTTTTTGCTATTTATTTTTTGTTTTTCCTCTTTTTATTTTTGTTTTTATCCCCCACCAGTTTCAAAGAAATTTTCCGTGGAAGTGGCGAGAGATAAACAGCTGACTATTAAGTTGTAATTATTCTCACTTTTATTATCCGATACTTTTCATAGTTTTTAACCTTGAGTTTGCGAAAATATGCCTGCGGATTATTCGCCCTTGCTGTAGAATAGCTTCTTTGCAATATTTCTTTGAGCCAAGGGATACCGATAAGTCTTCCCACAAAAACAACATTGACCAGGGCAATCGGCAAGATGATCACCACAAACATAACTAGCCAGAAAAAATCGCTTGTCGCACCAGCAGACGGTAAATTATTTTTTTGTCCGACAATTTCCTCTCCAACCCTTTTTAGATTTTCATCAATTTTTTGATCACCGGTCGAAAGCACAGTTGGCACGAATTTTGTATCCACAGGGATCGCCTTGTCCTTGACGGGAGCAAAATCTTTTTTCTCGCTACCCGCGCCGGGATGCGCCAGTGTTCCAAATTCCTGCACAGCGATAATTCCCATCGTCCCATTCACTTCCCCCGCCGCCACGGCTACACCGATTTCTTGATAATTTACATTTAAAATATTTTTCCTATGGGTTGGACTTTTCATCCAGGCTGCTTGCTCCGCTTCCGCTGTGGTAAAATTGATCGCCAAATTTTCTCCCGCATATTTATAGTCATAACCCTCGAGCTCAAACCAGTGCCAAGGATTGAGTCCAGCTGGTGAAGTGTGGGCAAAATAGTGATGTGCCACCATATCATTGACTTTGTCCGTCGCTACCTGAGTTAACTTTTCACTAACATTTAAATCAAGCAGTCCTTCCTTCTCCCGCGCTTCATTGACATATTTGATCACATTCTCGGGACTGATCTCACTGGCCTGCACCGATGAAACAAAAACTAAAGCCCAGCCCAGGCTGATTATTATTAAGACATATTTATTCAGTTTTTGTGCATTTTGTTTCATGTTGGTGTTTCCCCCACCATTTTAGTGAATTTTGAAATAAAGAAAAACGGGCTTTCACCCGTTGTTATTCCCCTTCTCAATCCACTGTATTACCATTATAGCACCTTTTTAGGGCTTTGTCAACGCAAAAGACTTGACAGGAATGAATTTAGTGTGCTAAATTGTGACTACCCAATTTACTCCTCCTTTTTTGGGTACATACCCTGTCAACAGGATTTCCACCCAAGAGCCCTGTTGACAGGGACGAACAAATTTCGATGTCTCGAAAAAAATTCACACAGAACTCTGTGTAAAAAATCGAGATAGCGTAAAAATATATTTGACCCATGGAGTCCTTGCACTTTTCATGGGTCTCTTTTTTTATAAAAAAATCCAGCCTTTTTCAGGCTAGATTTTACTTTTTAAATTTGGTCATTGGGAAATTGGGATTTGTTTAGAAATTAGAAATTAGGATTTAGAAATTTACTTACCCATCCACTCCCTCACCGCATCCTCCCAATTCCTAAGCTTGGGGAATTTAGTATTTTTTAAAACCGATGATGCTGGCCGCTTGGCTGGTCGCGGGAAAGTATCGCTCGAAACAGGAATGATTTCAACATTCTGGAGTTCCGCAATCACGAAAACTTTCTGGAGTGCAGAGTACCAAGTTTCCGGTCCTTCGTTCACGATATGATAGATCCCGAAAGGAAATTTTTCTTCCCACAGTTTTTTCACTGCCACTGCCAGGTCTTTAGAATAAGTAAAACAAGACCTTTCCGCGTCCACAACTTTGAGGCTTGCATTCGTCTTGGCTAGTCCGAGCATCACTTCAAAAAAACTTTTCTTTGCTCCTTCTGAAATCGCCGGCGGGCCAAAAATTTTAGAAGTGCGGATGAGATAGTGCTTTTCCCAATTTTTTCGCACATTCTCCTCCCCCGCTAGTTTTGTTTCGCCATAACGAGAAATAGGATGAGGCAGATCCATTTCGACGTATTCACCCTTTACGCCATCAAAAACATAGTCCGAAACAAAATGCACCAGCACCACCCCCACTGCCTTGCTCGCCAGTGCTAAATTCAATGGGCCTTCGCCGTTGATTTTTTTGGCCAGTTCAAACGTTGCGTCATCTTCCTCAATCTTGTCCACGCCGTTATGCGCTGCAGCGTTAATGACCAGCTCCGGCTTCTCTTTTTCAAGAAGCGTCGCGACCATTTTTCCATCCGCCACATCAATCTGTTCGCGGTCCCAAAGTAGCAATTCATATCTATCGCCGGAAAAAACTTCCGCCAGCGACCGCCCCAACATCCCTTGCGCCCCGATGATGAGCACTTTCGTTTTTTTATTTTCCATATTGCTTTTGATAGTAGTCTTGATATCCCCCGCTCTTGATGCTTTTCCACCACGCCTCATTTTCCCGAAACCACTCGATCGTTTTTTCCAAACCTTCCTCAAATGTCGTGGCTGGCTCCCAGCCAAGCTCGTTTTTAATTTTCGTCGCGTCAATGGCATAACGATGATCATGCCCGGGCCGATCTGTCACGTATTCAATCTTATCTTCGCCCTGGCCCATCAGTTGTAAGATCTGCTCCGTCACTTCTTTGTTATTTTTTTCGCTGTTTCCCCCGACGCAATAGGTCTCACCGATCTTGCCCTTTTGGATGATGGCGTCGATCGCCGAGCAATGGTCTTCGACATAGAGCCAGTCGCGCACCGCACCGCCATCGCCATAGAGCGGAATCTTTTTGCCCTCCAGGAGATTAGTGATGAACAGTGGAAACAGTTTTTCCGGAAAATGAAACGGTCCGTAGTTATTGGAACAGTTGGAAATCGTGATGGGCAAACCATAGGTATGGAAATAGGCCCGCACCAGATGATCAGAAGCCGCTTTTGAAGCGGAATAGGGACTGCGCGGATCGTAGGGGGTCTTTTCATTGAAAGCCGTATCGGTTTTTCCCAGAGAGCCAAACACCTCATCGGTCGAAACGTGATGAAAACGAGTTTTATTTTTGAGCGCCGCGCGCAAAAGATTATGCGTGCCGATAATATTAGTTTGGATAAAAGCGTCTGGATCGAGAATCGAACGATCGACATGACTTTCCGCCGCAAAATGCACAACCAAATCAAATTTTTCCGTCGCAAATAACTCCTCCACCAATTTTTCATCCGCAATGTCCCCCTGGATAAATTTATAGTGTGGATTTTTTTCCACTGAGCATAAATTAGATAGATTCCCCGCGTAGGTCAATTTATCCAAATTAACAATTTGGTCAGCTGGATATTTTTTTGTCCAATAGTGGATAAAGTTCGAGCCGATAAAACCGGCTCCGCCGGTGACAAGTATTTTCATAAGATTTATTTTTAATTTCAAAACGGATTCTCTTTCAAAAACTCTTTCCAAGTGGGCAGTCTTTGATCTTTTTCTGAAATGATCGGTTTTTCGACTGGCCAAGTAATGTCTAAGTCCGGGTCATTCCAAAGGATTCCCCCGTCGCTCTCGGCGTGATAGTAGTTGTCCACCTTATAGACAAAATGGGTATTTTCCGTTACCAAACAAAATCCGTGCGCCATCCCATGCGGAACGAACAACATCTGAAAGTTATCTTCAGAAAGTTCAAAACTTTCCCACTGACCAAACGTTGGAGAGAATTTGCGCAGATCGACAACCACATCGACCACCCGACCCTTGATCACCCGGACAAATTTCGCTTGCGTAAAAGGCGGCTTTTGAAAATGCAATCCGCGCAGCACGCCTTTTTCCGTGGAAAAAGAATGATTGTCTTGGATAAATTTCACATCGATCCCCGCCGCCAAAAATTCTTCTTCACGATAAGCTTCCAAAAAGAACCCGCGATGATCACCGATCACCTGAGGCTTAATCAAAAACACTCCTTCGATTTTTGTTTTTTGAAATTCAAGCATAAGTTAAGCAAAACCTTATTAATATCCCCTTCGCCCTCCGGGAGAAGGTAGCCGAAGGACGGATGAGGGTGCTGCCCATAACCATAGTGCCTCGATTCAACTGCTAGTCTTATCTGCATAGGTAAAAACCCTCACCTGCCCTACGGGCATCCTCTCCCGAGGGGAGAGGAGGATTTTTTTAATCCTTCATAATAAAAATACCATACTTCACCTCATCAATCAAAACTTCTTTTTCGAGGTCTGCCTCGGCCAACTCACCAGCGGAAATGGCATTCGCTAAAGTTTCTTTGGCGATGAGGTCGCCGAATTTTGTGAAAACTTCCTCTGCCCCGACATAGCCAATTTTGATGTGATTATCTACTTCATAGCCTGCCTCTTTTCGCATCTCTTGGATCGCCCGCACCAGCTCGCGCGCTGTGCCTTCGAGTTTTAGCTCGGGCGTGATTTCGAGATCGAGTTTAATATTTTCCTCCTGCGTTTCCAAGACTGTAACGCTTTTCACATTCAACTCCTCTTGCATAATTTCTACCAATTCTGCGTTTTCGATTTTGTGCTTGATCGTCGCCCCAGCCAATGGTTGGCGGACTTTAATTCGATTGAGTGCCCGTTGTTGCAAGCCTTCGGAAATTACATCACGCACTTTTTTCATCTCGGCATTTAATTTTTCATCAATCAATTTCTCATCACTGGTTGGAAATTCCACCAGATGCACCGATTCGTCACCGGTTAGATTTTTATACATCTCCTCTGCGATGAACGGTGTGAACGGTGCCATTGTTTTGGCCAGCATCACGAGCACATAGTGCAAAGTTTCATAGGCGCTGTTTTTGTCGCCATCATTTTCACTTTTCCAAAAACGCTTGCGAGAGCGCCTGATGTACCAATTGGAAAGATTGTCCACGAATAGTTCAAACGGACGGGTGGCTTTGACCAAGTCGTAGCCTTGCATATTCGTGTCAACTTCGCCAATCAATTTGTGAAGTTCAGAAACGATCCAGCGGTCCAAAAGATTTTTGGAGTCTGACACCGTGCCCAGTTTATTTTTTGGCTCCCATTTATCTACGCCGGCGTAGAGCGTGAAAAAGGAATAGCTATTCCAAAGAGTAGAGAGCACTTTTCTTTGGATGTCCTGAATGGCTTTTTCTGAAAAACTAATATTTTGCGCATTAAGCAGCGGCGAAGACAAGAGATAAAAGCGCAAAGCATCGGCGCTGTGTTTTTCCAGGATAATATTGGAATCGGGATAGTTGCCCAGAGATTTCGACATTTTCTTGCCGTCCGATCCGGCAATCGTTCCGGTCGTCACGACGTTTTTGAAACTGATTTTCCCGAAAATTCCCACCGAAACGACGTGGAGCACATAAAACCATGCTCTAGTTTGGGCAATATATTCCGAGATAAAATCAGTTGGAAAACTTTTTTCAAAGACTTCTTTGTTTTCAAAGGGATAATGAAATTGCGCGAACGGCATCGAACCGGACTCGATCCAAGAATCAAATACTTGCGGAATCCGTCGCATTTCCCCGCCGCATTTCTCGCATTTGAAAGTAATCTCATCGACGCCCGGCCGGTGATAATCTGGCAACTCTACTCCTGATAATTCTTTCAGCTCGCCATATGATCCAACAACTTTAATTTCTCCACAATCCTGCGCTTCGCATTTCCAAACTGGAATAGCTGTGCCGAAATAGCGGTCGCGTGAGATGTTCCAATCCGGGGCGCTTTCGATCCCGTTTTGAAAACGGCCATGCTTTAAAAATTCCGGATACCAATTGATTTTTTCATTTTCGTCGAGCAGATTCTGACGGATTTTGTCCACATTCACATACCAGGCCGGCTGGGCTTTGTAGATCAACTTAGTGTGACAGCGATGACAGTGCGGATAGCTATGCGTGATTTGTTCGCGTTTGAAAAGAAATCCGTTCTCCTTCAGCCATTTCACAATATCGTTGTTCGCCTCCCAGACTTTCTGCCCTTGCCACTCCCCTTCCGTGAATTGCCCTTCCTCATCCACGTTCATGATGATCGGCAGATTATTCGGTTTTCTCACATTAAAGTCATCCTCACCAAACGCCGGCGCAATATGCACGATACCCGATCCGTCTTCTGTCGTCACGAAATCTCCTGCAATCACGCGATAGCCATTTTCAATTTCGTGGGGAAAAATTGGTTCGTATTCCCTGCCAACTAAATCCACACCCTTAAGCTCTTCAACAATTTCAACTTCGCCCTCTTTGAAAACATTCGCCACTCGTTCTTTTGCTAAGATATAATTTCCCTCAGCGGTTTTGACTTTGACATAATCTATTCCTCCGCCAACCGCTAGCGCGACATTGGCCAAAAGTGTCCAAGGAGTCGTTGTCCACACCAAGAAATATGTATTTTCCTCGCCATTAACCTTAATCTTCACATACACCGAAGGATCACTATCCATCTCATAAGAATTATCCATCGCGATTTCAAAGTTTGAAAGTGGCGTGGAACAACGCGGGCAATACAGCGATACGCGCACATCTTCATAGATGAGGCCTTTTTTGAAAAGTTCTGAAAACGCCCACCAGACCGATTCCATATACCCTTTATCCATCGTTTTGTAGGCGCCTTTGAATTCCACCCAGCGACCGATGCGATCAATTACATCTTCCCACTCGGAAGCGATCTGCGAAGTTTCTCGCAGGCAGGCTTCATTGAATTTTGCCACCCCAATTTTTTCAATGTCTTTCTTACTTTTGAGGCCTAACTTTTTCTCCACCATATTCTCCGCCGGCAGCCCATGACAATCCCAACCCCAACGCCTCTCCACGCGGAAACCCTTCATCGTCCAATAACGAGGAACGGCGTCTTTCACGATCGAAGAAAGTAGCGTGCCATAGTGGGGCACGCCCGTGATAAATGGCGGTCCATCATAGAAACTGTAATATTTATCCTTACTCCGCTGTTCCACCGATTTTTGAAAAGTACCATCCGCTTTCCAAAACTCAATAATTTCTTTTTCCATCTCGGAATACTTTTTCCTTGAATCGACTTTTTTAAACATACTCATGATTGTCATCCTGAGCGGAATAAATTTTCTCCGGAAAATTTATGGAGTCGAAGGATCTACTTTGTGTAATCGTTAGCTCTACAATAAATTAAAAAGCCCCGCGATAACCTTAGGCAGATCCTTCGACTTCGTCCGATTACGGACTTCGCTCAGGATGACAGAAAAATTAAAAAATAAAAATCCCCATACAAACAAAATGCATAAGGACGAATAAATCGTGGTACCACCTTAATTTTCCACCTGTGGCAGACTTAATTACAGCGTTGACGGGCTTACCCGGAAGAGTCTAATTTTTCGCGCGAACTCGGCGAAAGTTCTTTCTTCGACTTCGGAATTGATAGTTCCTCAAACGTCTTTTTAGTTGTAAGCTTATTCTAGTCCATTTTTGGCTTTTTGGCAACATCAAAGAGAAAAACAAAAAAAACACCATCCCTGGTGTTTTTTTATCGCTATCATTTCCGCGCAACCAACCACAAGCCCTATTGCTCAAGATAAATCATTGTAACGTTTTTATCCTTGTCATAGGTAATTTTGACTGCATCGCCCCGTTCCAGGTCGGCCATACCCGCAAGGGTTTCTTTTTTGTTCTTATCTATCAGCGTGACAGGAGTAGCGCCAGAGATGTTGACTAAAACTGTTTCATTCACTCCTTTGATAAGCATGGTTTTTTCTTTGATATTGACAATGGTGCCTGCTAGGTCAGGATTGTTCGCGTCTGGCACTTGCCGGTCGAGTATTTTTTTACGTTGTTCATCTTGTTCTGTCTTTGACGTCCTCTCTGTCATGGAAACGGCTGACTTGTTTTTTTCGCTGATTTTTCTAGCGACAGAATAGATCCCGCTGATGAGGACAATAAGTGCAAAAATGAGGATGAGGATTTGTTTGCTTTTTTGCATAGTGTTTTTTATTTTTTAATTAGGACTGACCTCTTTCCACTCTCCGGAACCGCATAATCCACAATTGGTCTCTGTAGTGCAGGTGACGCCATCACAACTATTAGAACAACCTGTCGGAACACATCGATCAGTCTTATAGCCACAATCAGTATTGCCATTACAATTTGAAACACAATCATGCGAAGGAACACAAGCTTCCAATGCAATAGTAGCAGAATCAGAATCCGTACAGTCAGGATCGCTTTTTTTTCTCACTATCACGCTAGCGCTTTCTCTGCTGCGACATGGTACTGTGTCGTATGTGCACTTAAACTTGTTTGTAGTTGTATTGTTTCCGTCTGTTATCGTCCCTGTTCTTCCGCAGCTTTTTTCATAGGTATAATTACTAACTGGAAGGATACTGGGAGTAGCTGTCAAGGTAGTGGTAAAAGGCACGGGACCGGAAGTTGGATTGGCAGTCAGAGTAACTGTAAGCCCGCAAGTTGAGCAATTTTTTGTGCCATGTTCAAACTCACAGCCATTCCAACAGTCTGGCGCTCCGATACAAACATTGGCGCCACAGTTAGGGTTGTTCGGGGAACAGGAATCAGGGGGAATACAAGCATCACCATCATCGCATTTGTGCGTATATGGATTACAAAAGAGTCCGGTGAAGCATTCGCTGTTTTTCGTGCATGATCCACCGCATTTGACGCCAATTTCTCCAGTATCACAAATCATCGTTCCATAACATCGTGTAGAACAATCAAACCCACAATATTCACCTAAACAAGTAGTTGCACAAGCGGCTGGACAACCAGCGGGAATACAACCGTTACCTCCATTGCCCTCACAATGACCATTCACGCAAGTTGCCGGAGGTGTACATGTTCCACAATTAACAGTATTTTCACAACCAGCGTCGTATATGCCACAAGTCAAGCCAAATTTGGAACAGGCAGATTGATCAAAATCGGGTCCTTTTGTGCCGATACAGGCCCTACAACCGGTAGGATCGGGATAATGGACTCCCGCACAAACATTACCAGCACCGGAACAATCAGGAACACAAGAGCACCTGCCATCAGTGCAAACATTGGGGTATGTACAAGTTCCACAATTAACGCTATAACCGCAACCGGCGTCATACGTACCGCAGTTCAAGCCATAGGCGGAGCAAGCCGATTGATCAAAATCCGGTCCCTTTGTGCCGTTGCATGTGCCACAACCATTAGGACTAGGATAACTCTTCCCGATGCAATAACTACCAGAATTGGAACAATCCGGTTGTTTCGTACCAGCGCAATTCAAACCACTAAGTGTTTCAGCATCGCAACATGGAGGATTGTGGTTGCACTCATACGGAGCAGTTTCCCCCACGCAATATGAGGACGGATTACATGACCAAGGATACCAAAAGTCACACCCTTGCTGATCCCCAGTATCTCCAAGCGCTAAAGAGTTACTAAAAAAAAGTAACACGCCCAGGATTAGTAGCCAATTCAAATTTTTTATAACCCTCATTTTTTTATTTTAATTTTTATTTATTAAATTTTGTTTGTTTTTACTTTTTACCTCCTTCCAATACAATCCTTCACCCCTTCTAGCATATTGCAACCATTGTTGCAAGAAACGTCCTTACAAGTATGATTTGCACAGTCTGGATCATCGGGAATGCAAATATCACCACTATGAGAAGAAGCACCATAGTATTCGCATTTTCTAGTGGCAGTGCAAGCAGAAGCAGAAGTTCCTACGGATTGCCAAGGCAGAGTCGCTGTTAGCTCAGTATCATCGTCAGTACACTTAGTGGCGTTGGTAGGAACAGTTCCTGTACAAGAAAAATCACTACCCCCAGGTTTTTTGACTTCAACCGAAGCTTTGAAAGGAGTGCCTGGTTTACCATCAGCTTGGTTAGTAGGATAGAAGGTACAGGCGAATGTGCCACTGGTGCCAACATGGAACCATCCAGGGTAACCATCAGGAGCGCCGGCGGGCTTGGTATAGAGTCCTGATTTGGCAGCATCAGTCATCCATTCAGTGGAACTTTTCTGAATCTCCGCTCTGGCGATGGTGGTTGGTCCGGTGCAGGCCACTTCTAGCTTGGAAGTATTAATGGAAGACCAGGTTAAGTAAGTCAATTCTTTGGGAGGATTCTCGGAAATAGGCGTAACCGCCGTTGGTGCGAAACTGACTGTGCCGGTGGCACAGCCTTGGGTTTTTGTGCCAGGGATATCCTTTGATCCATCATAACAATTATTACCTACGCAGGTATCGGCAGCACAATTAGGAGAGCCCCCAGTTTTTTTAAAGTCAACCTTGACGAAATATGGCGTACCCGGCATATCATTTGAAGAGTTTCGCGGAAAAAAAGTGAACACGCGATAATCCGTATTACGACGCTCTGTGTAGTTAAAGCTACCACTATTTCCACTTAAGGTGCTTCCGCGAGCAGGGGACATCCTATTTTCAAACTCACCTATCGCATATGTTGTCACTGAAGCATTCTCCGATTTCCAAGTTATTACTGAACTAATCCTTGCTCCTATTTTGCCAGGATTTGGATCGGCTGTTGCTGTCCCAGTAGCACAACCAGTGGTCTTGGTGCCAACAACGAATTTCGCGCCATCCCAGCAAGAGTTTCCAACACAAGTCTCTTTATTGCAATCCGTCCTATGATTATTGATCGGGGCATAGGTTGTCATACTCTCAACATCCTTTTCCCAATTAATAGAGCCATCCGAATTAGAACCGGAATGCTTATACCAATCATTAAAAGCATCCAAGTCGATATCTCCCGTAGCGTTAGCGTAACTGATACTAGCTCCTGATCCAAAGTCAGCGTCCACGTATACCCAGCCTGCCTCATTGGGCGCAATAGGATACGAATAACCATCAGTTATAATGCTAAATATTCCATTGGCATTAGTAGAATGATAATCTCCATCCTTCAATGTTTTCAGTTTTGTTCCCCCATAAGGAAGTTTTAAAATATTAGCATCAGAAAAAGGATCTGCTATTTTTTTGCCAGGAAATTTATTGAACCGAGAAATGAAATAAAGCCGCGTATTTTGCATGGAGTTGTTTCCGTCAATATTAAGAACCTTTGTTCCTGGTAAGACAAAGACTCTGAATTTTCCATCCTTATAGCAAGGACCATTCTTTGCAAGCCCACCTCCAATAGCAAAATGACTTGTTGTCGGCGGAGTAAAGGGTACGGACGAGCCAGAAGGTCCATATTGAAGAGAAATATAGCCAGTCGTGTTGCTTGGTGAACAAAGAAACTCGGCCGCCTGTGAATCGGAAATTCCAAAAAGAGACAGGGAAAGGAGCAGGAAGAGAACTAAATACAAGTTTGAATATTTTTTTTTCATTTTATTTAGATTTATTTATTATTATCCCCTTTTCCAACTAAGACGTTGATAGCGCCGACCTCCATTGTCGCTTCGTCATATGAAATCTCAACCGAGTCACCGATACGCAGATCGGCCATCTGCTTCAGTTCATCCGCCTTCCCTTCCTCGACAAAAAAAACCGGAGTTGAACCGCTTATGCCAAAGCCATTCAATGTCCCATCCCTATCCTCCACTGCCAGCGTATCCTCCTGGATCAATTTCACTTTTCCAGCGATTGCTTGGCCAGATGCGCTAGAGCTTTTTTCTAATTTAGTCAGATTTTCAATCGGTAATGCTGTTACCGGATTACTTAATTGTCGTTTTTCTCCACTTAACGCTGCCTGTTCATTTTGATTCTTGGTTTTCACTAAAAGTACGAGAGCTAAAGCGCCAACTAGTAAAATCAATGAGGCTACGAGAGCTAATTTCTTTTTGTCCATTTTTTTTGTTTTAGTTGATTAATTAAATTTGTATCTTACCAATATAGTACCATAAACCAAAAAATTCGCAAGGTCACTATTCACACTACAACTATTACCTGCTATAATAAAAGCATAAAAAATTCCGTTTTTTGACTAAATAATTATTAATCATAAAAAAATATGAAAAAAATCATCACACTGGGAACACTGTCTATGGCCCTGCTGTTTTTGACCGGCTGCGGACAAAGCCGACCAAATAATCCAGATACAAACCAACCAGTCAATCCTCCGCAAGTTTCCGGAAAATGCGGAATGGAAAATTGCCACGGACTTGATATCACTTGCGGTCCAAACACCAGCGCGGCTTGCGATTCGATGTATGCCTTTGGCGACAACTGCCGCCAATATGCCAGTTGCCAAACTATCAATGGCGAGTGTAAATTGCAAAAGACCGCTAAATTTGACACCTGCAAGTCTTGCGTAGAAAAATGCGCAAAGACTTTCCCGAATGATTCGATGAAAAATGCCGAGTGTGAAAGTAACTGCACTGAATAAGCAGCTACTGCGACATAAATCAATACCAGCAAAAAACAGGCCAATGCCTGTTTTTTTTATTTCCTCAACTTAACTAGGAACTGATTATTCCCCCATCCAACTCATACACATATTGAAACCCCAATTGCTTCATCAAGGAAAGCGCAGACTTGCTCCGATTGCCCGAGCGACAATAAATTAGATAGGTCTTATTTTTATCTAATGCATTAAGTTTTTGAGAAAAGTCCTGGGCATAGATATCCAGATTGATTGCGCCAGGAATTGCGCCGCTCAAAAATTCTTTTTCCGTCCGCACATCCAAAATACAAAAATCCCCAGCGTGGGATTTTTGTTTGATGATTTCTTTCGCCTCTACGGCCGAAATTGATTTCCAGAATTTTTCCATCTAAGCTGTGTCATTCCCGCGAAGGCGGGAATCCAGGTTCCACTAGTTATGAATTACAAAAAATCGAATTACAAATCCTCTGACTTTTTATTACTGACCAGTAAATTCTGTTTTTCTTTTTCTTAAAACCTGAGGTGCCTGGATCCCCGCCTCCGCAGGGATGACACAAAAAATCAGTAAAAATTATTTTAGAGATTGATACAACTCTAACGTTTCTCTCGCCGTCTTTTCCCAATTGAATTTTTCCACTTGTACGCGACCTTTTTCGCGATAGCTATTTTTCAAATTTTCATCTTGCGAAAATTCAAACATCGCGTCGGTGATCTCTTTCACGTCCAGCGGATTCACAAGCTTCGCCGCGTCTCCGGCAATTTCCGGAATAGAAGAAACGTTGGATAGAATCGCCGGAACGCCGGTGGCGAACGCTTCAAGCACAGTCGTGCCAAAGCCTTCATAGAGCGATGGCATCACGAAAAAATCAGCCTGAGCGAAGAGTGGCGCCAAATCATCCCCGATAATATAACCGGTAAAAATAACTTCCTTATCAATCCCTAAATCTTTGGTCAGTTGTTTATGTTCGGCCGCCAGCCACCCCCGCTTGCCAGCCATGACCAGCTTATAGTTGAAATTTTTGCCTGTAGTTGTGAAGCGTTTTTTAAATCCAGCGAAAGCCTCAAAGAGGCGCGAGATATTTTTCAGCGGTTCGATCGTTCCCAAAAATAGCACGTATTTATCCTCCGCTTCCATTCCATAGCGTTTCAAAACTTCCATTCTTGGCAGAGCGGATTTTTCTGACAAACGCTTGTCGAATCCACTATAGATCACTTGCACCTTGCCATCAGCGCAACCAAACAGCTCGCACAAATCTTTTTTGGTAGAATTGGAAACCGCGATTAGCTTATCCGCTTTTCCGACCGCCATATTGAGCATCGTTTTCGCTTTTGTCCGTGCCATCACAGGAAAAACTTCCGGCACTTTGACCGCCGCTAAGTCATAGATCGTGACTACCGTCTTTCCTCGGTAGCTGCTCGGGATCCGACTCATCGGTGAAGTGCTGTGAAGCAGATCCAATTTTTCCTTCGCGAGCGTGGCGGTGCCCAAAATTTCGCTATATGCTCCCGGCAAATATTTTTTGTAATCAGAAAATGGATAGAATTTAATTTTCACATTGTCACGAGAAAATTTCTTGACATCTTTTTCCCGCACACGAAAATCAAAAAACAAAACATACTCATTCTCCTTATCAATTTCCAAAAGATGGCGGATCAGCTGATAGGCATAGTGCCCGGCACCGATCGCTTCGCCTTTCTCTGGATTTAATATTGTTCGTGCATCAATTCCTATTTTCATATGTTTTTTATCTTAGGACTTACGCGTTTGCCAAAAAGTTGTTCGCACGTTTGTCTTTTTTAGCATCCTAGACTCTTGGTAAACCAGCAAGGGCAAGCCAAAATTAGGAAACCGCGCTTTTGAGAATAATTTTTTGGCAAATGTGTAAGTCCTGTACCTATTAGGTTAAGGATTAATCTGATACTTTACGCCTTTATAATAGCACCCTTTTGCCCTATTCGTCCAGCCTTTCATTGGCTCAAAACTCTGCCTGTGAATCGGACAAGGTCCATGCTTTTTGAGCGCTTCCATATGCATCTTTGTGCCATAACCTTTATGTTTAGAAAAACCATATTCAGGATAGATTTTATCCGCCTCACAAATCATCCGATCCCGCGTCACTTTGGCAATGATTGATGCCGCCGCAATCGATTTGACCAATTTATCCCCACTCACGATCGCCAACTGCTCCAAGGAAAAGCTAGGGATAAGCTTATTGCCATCGACGAGCACGATGCATTTTTTATCGCGCGTCAAATCTTTCTGCTGATTCTGAAGATCAGTAAGCGCTTTTTTCATTGAGAGAAAACTCGCCTCCAATACATTTATCCGATCAACTGTTAAGTGATCACAAATTCCCACGCCCACGTAAAAGTGCTCGTGGATAAAATCAAACATTACCTCACGTTGCTTTTCCGAAAGCGCCTTAGAATCACGGATAAAATTCCAACGCTTGTCAGTCAGGTCCAAGCTCCTAAAATCCTTAATTGCCGCCACGCTTGCTACGACCGGACCGGCTAAAGGTCCACGCCCCGCCTCATCAATCCCCAACACAAAATCATAGCCAGAAGCCAATAAATTCTCTTCATGTTCAAAATTTGCAATAATCATATACGACGTATTTCATATCTTTAAACTCAAAACTCTTTCCTTGTCATTCCCGCGGAGGCGGGAATCCAGGTTCCACTATCTATAAACTTTTGAAAATCGAGTTGCAAGTCTGACAAACGATCTTCTTCAGTGAATCTTGAATTTCAACAATCCGATTTCTCCATATTTCAAGCCTGAGGTGCCTGGATTCCCGCCTTCGCGGGAATGACACGGTTCAATCATACCCCCAGTATACCACGGCGCACAGATATGCTATAATAGTTACATAACCTATCTTGCAAACCCCACGGATTCGTCCGGGCGCTGAGGATAGCTAAAACTAAATGACAAAATCCAAATTTCCAATTTCCAAGAAATCATAAGACGCTCTGCGGGGTGTTTTTTGTTTTTTGTTTCTACCCATATCCCCTTCGCCCTTAGGGAGAAGGTGGCCGAAGGCCGGATGAGGGAAAGGGCGTTTGATTAAATTATCACTTTCCTATTTAGAACATTCTTACTTTTTATTATTACCCTTGCCCTCACCTGTCCTTCGGACATCCTCTCCCGAGGGGAGAGGAGGATATAAATAAAATCACAAATAACATTATGTCAGAAATTTTATCCCCAAAATTTACTCACCTCCACGTCCACACCCATTTCTCTCTCCTTGATGGCCTGGCCAAGATCGATGATATTCTCGACCGCGCCAAAGAACTTGGGATGGAATCGCTTGCGATCACTGATCATGGCGTGCTCTATGGCGCGATCGAGTTCTATATCAAAGCCAAGGCGCGCGGAATCAAACCGATCATCGGTTGCGAGATGTATATCACACCGACCGATCTGCACAGTAAAAATCCTGACTCGGCCGATCGTAAACGTCATCACCTCATCCTCTTGGCTAAAAATGAAGCGGGTTACAAAAATCTGATGCGCCTCATCACCATCGCTCATCTCGAAGGATTTTATTACAAACCCCGCATCGACAAAACAGTGCTCCGCTCTCACTCCGAAGGACTCATAGGGCTCAGTGCTTGCACGGAAGGCGAAGTGCCATCCGCCGCCGTTTCCGGCAATTTGGAAAAAGCCGAAAACTTAGCCCTAGAATACCAGGATATTTTTGGCGCCGGAAATTTCTATTTGGAGCTTATGCATCATCCCAATTTTGCTCCGCAACAAATCGCCAATGACGCATTGATTAGCATCTCCAAAAAATGCAATATCCCCCTCGTCGCCACCAATGACATTCATTACGTCAATGAAGCCGACGCACCCGTGCAAGATATTTTGCTGTGCATCCAAATGAACCGCAAGGTGGAAGAAAAAGATCGCATGAACATGATGGATTTCAAACTCTATCTCAAAAGCCCAGAGGAAATGGCTGACCATTTTAAACATGTTCCGGAGGCATTGGCCAATACCCAAGAAGTTGTTGATAAATGTAATTTAGAAATTAAACTGGGCGAAACGCAGCTGCCATATTTTGGCGTACCGGAAGGCGAAACGACCGAGACTTATCTGCGCAAACTGACTGAGGAAGGGATGCAAAAACGCTACCAACCGGAAGATGTCATGCAAGTTCACCGCGATCGGATGGAATATGAACTTTCCATAATTGAAAAAACCGGCTTTGCTTCCTACTTTCTCATCGTGCAAGATATGATCAACTGGGCGAAAGATCAGGGCATCGTCGTTGGACCGGGCCGTGGCAGTGCCGCTGGCAGTTTTGTTTCCTATCTAATCGGAATCACCAATCTCGACCCGATCAAATATGATTTGCTGTTTGAAAGATTTTTGAATCCGGAAAGAATCTCGATGCCTGATATTGATATGGACTTTGCCGACGACCGACGCGATGAAGTGTTGGATTATGTTCGGGGAAAATATGGCAACGACCATGTCGCCCAGATCATCACTTTTGGAACGATGGCTGCCCGCGCCGCCATCCGTGACGCCGGTCGCGCGCTCAATTACCCCTATGACTTTTGCGACAAGACTGCCAAACTCATTCCGATGTTTTCCACGATGGCCGAAGCTTTGGAAAATGTCAAAGAGTTCAAAGATTTTTATGCTTCCGGCGAAGACTCTAAAAAATTGATCGATAGCGCCAAACGCCTGGAAGGCGTCGTGCGCCACGCTTCGATGCATGCTTGTGGCGTCGTCATTACCCGAGATCCAGTAACGGAATATACTCCCGTACAAAAAATGCAAGGCAAAAAAGAAGGTTTAGTTACACAATATTCTTCTTCGACCAAATCCAGTTATGTAGAAAAGATCGGACTTCTCAAGATGGACTTTCTGGGATTGAAAAATCTTACTATCATGCAAAACGCGATGCGGATCTTGAAACGCACCAAAAATATTGATCTCAAAATTGATGATATTCCGGAAGCCGATCCGGACACATTCAAACTTCTGCAAAAAGCTATGACAACTGGCGTTTTCCAATTGGAAAGTTCCGGAATGAAACGCTATCTAAAGCTGCTCCAACCCTCTGTCTTTGAAGATATCATCGCCATGGTTGCCCTCTACCGACCAGGACCGATGGACTGGATTCCCGATTTCATCGCCCGAAAACACGGCGAAAAATCGATCCAATATCTCCACCCGAAATTAAAACCGATCCTAGAAAAGACCTATGGCGTGGCCGTCTATCAAGAACAAGTGATGCAGATCGCGCAAGCCTTGGCCGGTTTCACGCTCGGCGAAGCGGATGTTTTGCGTAAAGCGATGGGCAAAAAAATCTTCGCCCTCATTGCCGAACAAAAAATTAAATTTATCGACTGCGCAGTGAAGCTCGGCACAGAACGCAAAGTGGCCGAAAAAGTTTTTGCCTATATCGAACCATTCGCCGGTTATGGGTTCAACCGTTCCCACGCCGCTTGCTATGCCCTCATCGGCTATCAGACAGCTTATCTCAAAGCGCACTACCCGGCCGAGTTTATGGCCGCACTCCTCACTTCCGACCAAGATGATATTGACCGCGTCGCCATCGAAGTAACTGAATGTCGAGAAATGGGCATCGAAGTCTTGCCACCAAATGTCAATGAAAGTTTCGAAGAATTTTCTGTCATAATCGATCCGGAAACTAAATCTGAGAAGATCCGTTTTGGACTGAACGCCGTCAAAAATGTCGGGCATACCGTTGCGCACGAGATTGTCGAAGAAAGAAAAAGAGGTGGACGCTTCACGAGTCTCGCTAATTTTATCGAGCGGGTCGAATCAAAAGATCTCAACAAAAAATCGATCGAGGCCTTAGCCAAAGTCGGCGCTTTGGAAGATTTGGGCGAGAGAAACCAGATCGTCGCATCAATTGAAAACATTCTTTCCCATTCCAAAAATTTCCAGAAAAACAAAAATTCCAACCAAGTCAGTCTCTTTGGAGAAGCCGAATTAGCCAGTCCGGAAATCCAACTCTTGCCCACTTTTCCTGCTACCAAAAAACAACAACTGGCCTGGGAAAAAGAACTGATCGGGCTCTACATTAGTGGCCACCCAGCCGCTGATTTTCAAGCCTATATCGATTCGGTTGCTGTTCCCATCCGCAACATTGGCAAAGATCTGGTCGGACAAGAAATTACGCTCGGTGGAGTAGTCACGAAAATCAAAAAGATTTTTCTCAAAAACCAAAAAACAATGCTCTTTGCCACGATTGAAGATATGTATTCCAATATTGAGTTGCTCGTCTTTCCCAAAGTCCTCGAAGCCACCGGCTCACTTTGGACCGAAGACAAAGTCCTCCTCGCTTCAGGAAAAATTTCCGACAAAGATGGCAGCTTCAAACTCTTGGTCGACAGTGCTAAGGTGATAAACCAGCAAGAAATGGAACAGCGTGCCCGCATCATCGCCACCCAAAAAACCAACGGCACCCACCCGGCGCCCGCCGTTCCGGCACAAAAAAATACCGTCGAAGCAGTACCAAATGAAAAGCCGAAAATTATTGTAACTCTCCCCCAAGCCTCCGACCAAGAAACTCTAAAAACTCTTTCTGCCCATTTTGGAAAATGCCAACCCGGCGACACAAAAGTCTATCTCAAAATCAGCGGCACGAAACTAGAAACCCCCTACTGCATATCGAAAAGTATTGATCTGGAAAATGAAATAAAAAAACTGATTCCAGGGGCGATGGTGGAAAGTTATTAGCAAGACATGCCATGAAAATGTTAAAGAGCAGGACGACACGTCGGCCTGCTCTCTTTTTCGCTAAGGTTAAAAACTTAGACATAACAAGTAATTATTGATCAAGCATGACCCGATAATTCTTATTTTCCAACACGAACTTTTTGAGAATTTCACTTAATTCCATTTCCCCAAGCGATTTTTCATACTCAGCAATGAGCACTCTTTCAATCGCTTCTCGTGTTAGATAGGCCATGTTGCCCAGAATGTAACGTCCAGCTGGATCGATACCCTTCTCAAGCTCCTCCCTAACCTTAATCCTTAGTTGGTTAACTTTTCCCGCGGAATACGCGGTAGTGACTCCCTTTGCCATTAATAGCTATCTCCTTCTTTTGAGAGTTAACTCCTTTCTACTAACGCCTCGTGCGAGGCGCTTCCAATCACAAAGAACTGTTCCAATAGATAAATTGTCGTTACAAATATTATCTATCAATTAAAATCATCTGAAATATTATTCAATAAATCCTGTTTACAAAATAATATCTCTACTGATTCGATTTTCTCATTTTACACTAAAAACCATTTTTTGCAATCTTTTTTACCAACCTGTAATTTTAGCACAAAAAAACGCTCTTGTCAAGCGTTTTTTCCATCCTTGGCTAAACGGAGAATACTTAGTGGACCCTATCGGGCTCGAACCGATCACCCCCTGCTTGCAAAGCAGGTGCTCTACCAAATGAGCTAAGGGCCCTTATTTTTAACTAAATCTTACTTTCACGTGGGCGATGGAGAACTCGAATCTCCGACCTCGTCATTATCAGTGACGCGCTCTAACCAACTGAGCTAATCGCCCATATTTACCCCCCAAAACAACTATTTGTCATTATAGACAACAAAAAACAATTTGTCCAGGCCATGGCAGGACTGACGCGTTTACCAAAAGCAATCTTATCTATAGTCAAGATTGGTCCAAAAAATTTTCACTCTCATGAAGACTAAATGAACGAAAAATAAACTATGCGTATTGAAGATTAATTCTGGAGAATACGCAAACTCAGTATCGTTTCGACCCTGAAAATAATCTTTTGAAATAGATATATTCAATTCACGCTAAGTCCGCCTGGTGGTATTGGCGGAGTAACATCACCGACAGTCTGAGTGGTAAAATTTCCATCAGTTCCATAGCCATAATTACCAGCATAATCCAAAGCTGCTACTCGATAATGATAATGCGTATTCTGGCTAAGGGAGCCAATATTAATAGAATGATCAAGTAAATAAGAACTACCCGCCACGCTATAGCCATAATTCGTATCAGGTCCATATTCAATCATTGTCGATATGACATTCTCACTTGTATTAAAAGCTACATTAGCCCCCGTAGTAGTTATATTGCTCAGCACCACATTTGTAATAACTGGGGCAACTTGATCTACTGTGTAATAATAAGCAACGACATTGCTATTTACCCATCCATCTTTAACTGCAATTGCCCTTAGTATAGTAGTACTGGAAATATTAATCACTCCGGAATAGAGAGTCGATCCTGTGGTGGGAATTGTACCATTTGTTGTATAGTAGATTGAGGCGCCTGAAGTTGACGAAGAAAGTGTTACGGAAATTGGGATTACATGCGTCAATGCGCTATCAGGGTAAGCATCCGGAGGAGAAACCTCAAATTCCCCAGGATAACGAGATAGTACATAATCAGTTTCGGCTTCATTTCCCGTAATTACATAGGGAGCTAAAGTTACCGGTTGCAATACTAGGTCATAGACATTATAGCCATCGGCAGTATCAACCGCTATATTCGTCCAGTCACCACCGACTTCTTCTAAATCAAGGATTGCCAAATTAGGCCAACCATAAGTTGCACTGGTCTGCTTAGTGTAAGCAAGAAAAATCCTATTATGCGTATCCATCTTAGCATAGACATCATAGAGATAATTCAACTGATTTTCGCTGGTATTAAGATCTGACCCTATTTCTGACCAACTTGAACCGGAAAATTTATAAGCACCTACTCCGTAAAACTGAGAACAAATCAAAATCGGATCATTGGATCCCTGATCGAAAAGAACCTTAGAAACTCTAGAACAGGCTTCCTGAGGAAAAATATCTGTATTAAAATCAGACCAGCTTCCCGACGAATACCTTCTTACATAAGGAATAGTATGGACATGAAGAGGAAACGAGCTTCCAATTGAATAACCAAGCGACAAAAATAAATCACCAGTTGTTGGCTGTACGCTTATATTAATATCTTGGGGATCATAATAAATAGAATTTACTTCCTCATCCCCATCCCAACTTCCTATAAAATCAAATACACCGCCATTAAGCTTAGCAATTTTTATTTTTGTCTGAGACTGAGCATTGGAAGTTATATAGGAAACATACACATCATTTGAAACTGGTGCTATTGAAATATCATAACTATTGATATCGACGAATCCACTATCAACTTCAGCACTATCTATAGAGGATATTTCTTGCCATTGTTCATCCACTAGTTTCATTAAAATAATTAACCCAGAAGTATCACTTATTCCTTTTTGGTAAGTCAGAAAAAAATCACCAGAAGATGCGGCTTTGACTAATTTTATATTTCTTGGCCGATAGGAATCATGAAAATCATCCGAAATTGATGATGCAAAAACATCCCCAAACAAAGAGCCGTCGAATTGGGGAAAACTTATTTCTGAAGATAATGGCTCTGCAATGAAAGGAAATTCACCAGAAGAATCAAAACCAATTTGTGGTCTTTCGATTGACGAAGAAAAGTCATATACTTCTTCCCAGGCGGCTTGTATATAATTAGCTTTTCCTAAAAAAACAAAACAACACAAACAAACAAACAAATAAAATCTTTTATTTTTATTAAGGAATTTTTTATTTTTCATGTTCTTTTTTTATTTAACTGCCATATTTATTATTATACTAGAAATAAACAATTTCACAAGCTCATAATTATTTCAATCCTCGCACAATCTCCCGAAATTGATTCCCCCGGTCAAACTCGTTGATAAAAATTCCAAAACTTGCTGCACCGGGAGATAACAAAACCACATCACCCGAAATTGCCTGCTCTCTTGCCAGCCTGATCGCTTCGGCCATCGAATTGGCAATCAAAAATTCAGCCTTTTGGACACCACTTTCTTTTTGCAAGCTTTCAATCATCCGATCAGTCGACTCGCCCGCTAAAAAAACTAAATTTTTTATATTTTTGTTATTAGCAATTTCCTTGGCCAAGCCAGAGACATCCAAGCTTTTGTTTGCTCCTCCACAAATAAGCACTAGCGGTTCAGTAAAAGATTTAATGCCGGAAATCGCGCTCTCTGGTGTTGTTGCCGCGCTATCATTATAATAGGCCACGCCAGATAATTTTCGCACCAACTCCAGGCGGTGCGGATTACCGGCAAATTCCACAATGGCTTTTTTGATAATTTTTGGCTCTACGCCAAAAATTCCTGCAACAGCGATGGCCGCCAAAATATTCTCTTGATTGTGCGCACCACGCAGAGTAATTTCTGAGAGTTCTAAAATCTTTTTCTCCCCCGCCTTATTTTTCAGATATACTCCACCCTCTCTAATGGAAGCGCCGTATTCCGAAGATATATCTTGTCTAGAAAATTCCACGACCTGCGCTGGAATTTTCTTGCGACTCTGCTCCAGCAGCTCACTGTCCACATTGATGACGCAAAAATCGGTTTTTTTCTGATGCAAAAAAATATTTTCTTTATCCGCAATATATTTTTCCATCGAACCATAATAATTAAGATGATCAGGATACAGGTTGGTAATGACGGAAATTTCAGGACTAAGCTTCGCTCGACCGAGAGCTGAAAGACGCCAGCTGGAAATCTCAAAAACCACAATGGTGTCTTTTTTTAACTCCTTTAATTTGTCGAGGACTGACACTTGGCTAATTCCCACTTTGATGACATCTTTTTGCGCCGTTTTTAAGATAGCGTGGATCAGACTGGATGTGGTGGTTTTGCCTTTCGTGCCAGTCACGCCGATGATCTTATTCTTGCACAGACGAAAAAACAGACTGGAATCCATTTCCACCGGAATCTTATTATCCAAGGCTAATTTGATATACTTGTTATTCCAAGGCACCGCCGGATTTTTCACCACCAGATCAGTTTGAGAAAAATCTTCCGGTCGATGTTGATTAAAAACGAAAGTAATATTCTTAAGATCGGCCAGTTTCTTTACTGATTCTACCAGCTCTGTTTTTGATTTCAGATCCGTCACAACCAAGCGCGCGCCGAGAGAAGCTAAAAATCTAGCCGTCGCGACTCCCCCGCCATGTATTCCCAGTCCCATTACTGTCACTTTTTTTCCTTTCAAGTCGTTGATATTCATCATGTTTTTAGCGCAAAAGCACTTGGCCGTTCCTATTTCCAGCATACTCACCATCCTTGAGCACGATCTCTCCATTGATTATGACTAACTCAATACCCTGAGAGTACTGGTACGGATTTTCAATAGTTGCCGGGCTTTTTAACTTATTGCGATCAAACATCACTATATCAGCAAAATAATTTTCTTTCAAGACCCCGCGTTTTTTGAGCGCAAACTTTTCAGCCGGCGCCTGGGTCATCTTATGGATCGCCGCTTCCCAACTCAAAAGCTTCTCTGTCCTGACGTATTTTTCCAATACTTTTATGAAGGTTCCGAAATTACGCGGGTGGACCCGCTCGCCCGTCTTGGAATGAGAAATATCATAGCCGGAACCATTTGTCGCCACAATTGAAAGTGAATGATTGAGAGACTGTCTGATGTTTTCCTCATTTAATGCTTCAACGGTGATAATTACCATACCCTCAGAAGCAACTAGAATGTCTATTATAGCTTCCTCGACGGACTTCTCTTGACTGCGGGCGATTTCAGAAACATCACGGCGCGCCAGAGTTTTGTTGAGCGGAGATATTGCAATTTTAATCTTAGAATAATCAAATCCCGATTCTCGCATCTCCAAAACCACCTTGGCACGAATGACCGGATCCTTCAGTCGGTGGAGCATTATTTTTTTTCCACCTTCTGAAACCCAGACAGGCAAAAATGAATAAAGCACCGATCCTGTCGCTGTGTAAGGGTAAACATCAAAAGTCACATCCACGCCGGATTTTTTCGCACTTGTTATAATCTCCAGAGCTGCTTCCATTTTTGGCCAATATTTTTCACCGATCACTTTCAAATGAGAAATATGCAACTTGACGCCGGAAAGTCTCGCAATTTCTAAAGCTTCTTCGATTGCCTCAAGAAAGTCTTTCTGTTCAGAACGGATATGCGTCGCATAGACACCATCATATTTCTTTACAACTTTTGCAAGTTCAACTAGCTCCTCGAGCGGAGCCAGCCGAGCATGAGAATAAATGAGTCCTGTTGACATTCCCAAAGCGCCCTCCTTCATTGCTTTCTTTAAATTTTTCTTGAGCATCTCAATCTCTCTTGGCAAAAGACTACGCACTTCATCTCCTATGATTCCTCGCCGAAGCGTTGCGTGTCCAACCAGTGTCCCAAAGTTAGGAGAGATTTTCTTATCCCGAAGGATGGCCAGAAATTCCTTAACTCGCAACCAGCTAATATTTACTTTTTTGATATCCACCCACTTCTGAATCGCGTCGATCGTTGTTGGCGTAGCTAATGGCGCTAGTGATGTTCCACAATTTCCACCGATAATTGTCGTTATACCTTGATAGATCAAACTTTCCAAATCTGGGCTCAGGAATATTCGCCAATAAGTATCGCTATGATTATTCACATCGACAAACCCCGGGCATACTGTTTTCCCTTCTGCATCAAACTCTATCGTCGCCCGCTCATCACCAAGCTCTCCGATCCGTGCAATCTTACTATCCTTTATCCCAATATCACCCAAAAAGGCCGGTATCCCGGTTCCATCGATAATATTGGCATTTTTAATGAGGATATCGAACATAAAATTCTAAACCACAGATTATCACATGATTTTCCTGATTACACCTGATTGAATTTCGCATTCATAATCAGTGCAATCATCTTAATCAGTGCGAATCAGTGGTTCTGATTTGAAATAAATTCTGCCATCTCCACCAACCGATTAGAATATCCCCATTCATTGTCGTACCAACCGACCACTTTCACCAAGTTTCCATTAGCCATCGTGAGCGGAATATCAACAGTCGCACTATGCGCGTCGCCCTTAAAATCCATCGAGACGAGACCTTCATCATTGACAGCTAGAATTCCCTTCATCTTATCCTCAGCCGCTTCCTTAAAGGCTTCATTAATCTCCTTCACAGTTGCCTCCTTCTTGAGCGTACAGATAAAATCAACGATAGAAACGACCGGTGTCGGAACTCGCAAAGAAATACCGTCCAATTTCCCTTCCAGGTGCTTCAGAACTTTTCCAACAGTTTTTGCTGCCCCGGTTGTTGTTGGGATTATACTCAACGCCGCCGCCCTGGCGCGTCTCAAGTCTTTGTGTGGCAAATCCAAGATGCGCTGATCATTAGTATATGAATGCGTCGTTGTCATAAATCCTTTTTCTAGTCCAAAATTGTCATCTAAAACCTTGATCATCGGTGCCAGACAATTGGTCGTGCAAGAACCGTTAGAAATGATGTCCTCGCTCGGATCATATTCGTTTTCGTTCACTCCCAACAGATAAACCGGGATATCATCTTTGGGCGGAGCGCTCAAAATTACTTTTTTTGCCCCTGCTGTGATATGTTTTCCGGCTTTCTCCCGATTTTCAAAAATCCCGGTGCATTCCAAAATAGTATCCACTTCCAATTCTTTCCAAGGCAACTTGGATGGATCCGGCTCGCTAAAAAATTTAATCCGTGTTCCGTCAATGATCAACTCGGAATTTTCTTCGTCTACGCTCACTTCGTGGTTATAATGACCAAAGCTAGAATCATACTTAAAAAGATGCATGGCCGTTTTGAGATCCGTAAGATCATTGATAGCGACCACTTCTAACCCTTCTTTCTCGAAAGCGATGCGAAGACTCAGCCGGCCGATCCGGCCAAAACCGTTGATTGCAATTTTTGTCATAGTATTATTTTAAAATATATTAGACATCGATGTCTGTTATTCTCCAATGCTCCCCTGCTACTTTCTTGACCGCAAATTTCACTTTTTCAAGCGGCGTATTCTTTGCGATACTAGCCAAGCCAAACTGTAAATTTTCCACACTAATATCTTCGACGTGCTCCGGATGCCCATCATGCGCAAGGCTGATCATCCCGATTTCCAGACTGACTTTCTTAATCTTGTCTAGCTTTTTTTCCGCCATAATCACCCCCAGTTCGTCGATTATTTCTTTAGCTAAAATGAAATCGTGCATATTAATTTTGCCACAGTCCATGCACATTGCAATAGGCGCGCGCTGTGATATGCTCCGCTTCCAGGCAAAATTCCGCTTGCGGTTCTGCCCCCGGCTCAAGGTGTTTACGATACACCCGATGTTCCGTCACCACTTCGATCCACTCAATATAGTGCTCACTGATCATGGGATGAGGCACTTCTCCGATGCGCACAATCACACCAATGTCCGTTCTTTCAATTACCGGTTTGTGTTTTTCTCTGCCCTCATCTTCCGTTTTGGACTGCTTCAGCTCCATCGGATCCCCACAGCAGACCAATTCGCCCGCTCCGGCATGCACCATCTCAACGATGTTTCCACAAATATTGCATTTGTAGATTTGATTTAGTTCGGTCATATTATTATTTATTAAAAATTAACAAAGTTACAAAAAATTCAGTGAAATCATGTGTAATCAAGTGTTAATCAGTGGTTCTGATTTAATGCACCGCGCAAGATATGCACGGATCATAAGCGCGGATAAATGCGCGCAATTTTTTCTCTTTTTCCTTGTCTTTTAATTTCAAAATTTGCGGGATATAGTCGGCGATATCGTCTTCCAGATTGCACAAAAACTGTGCAGTCGGTGTAATGATGTTGACGTTTTTTACATACCCTTTCGTATCGACATCGACGTGATAGTAGAGGGTTCCACGCGGCGCTTCCACTGCAGCCACGCCGACACCTTCTTTCACGGTATAATTTTTCGTGACAACTTCATTCAAATCACTATTCAAAAGTTCCAGCATAATCCGCCTCGCATCCTCGACGCAATGAATCACTTCCACCATCTGCGCTAAAATATTATGAAAGGGATTATAATCCGGAAAAGTCAATCCCAGACTGCGCAAATACTGGGCCGCATTTTCTCGAAGCCTGGAGCGGTTATTATTCACCCGCGCAATCGCGCCGACCATATAGCTCTGGCCATTATGCTCAACTCTTTTGATCACTTCGTTTTGTTTTTGCAATTCCAAAAAGTTCGCTTCAAATTTTTCCACCGGAATGTGCAGTCCCAGATTGGAAATCACGTCTCCGTCATAAATCGCATACTCGCCTTTTTTGTCGAGACAAACATATTCTGTCACTCGCGAAAAATCCGGAATTTTGATTCCGCGAAAAAAATCTCCCAGCTCCAAGGCAATTTGCAAAATTTCACCCGCATCTTTAACCAGCTTTTTCAGCGCTTCGCGATCCGGCGCTTTTTTAAATCCGCCGACTTCATTGGTCAGTGGATGCACCACGCGACCGCCCACCACTTTCACAATCTCCATTCCAAACTCACGGATCCGTATGGCCTTTTTCGCTTCTTCCGGATATTTATTAATCAGTTCGATGTCATTGTCCATATCCAAAAAATCCGCTAGTGACAAAAAGAACAGATGCAAGGCGTGTGAATGGATAAACTGGGCGTCCTCCAAAAGCGCGCGCAGTTTTTTCGTCTCCGGCGTCACCGTCACGCCCATCGCGTTTTCCAAAGCTTTCACCGAAGTGAGATTATGCACCACCGGACAAATTCCACAGATGCGCTGAGCAATGAGCGGCATGTCTTGATATTCCCGCCCAATGAGTACGCCTTCGATCAGCCGGATGCCTTCTTGCACTTCCAATTTCGCCGACTTAACATCACCACCCAGCACACTTGCCATAAAGCCAGTGTGCCCTTCCATCTTTGCGATATGATTGATTTTGATATTCATAACTAAATTATACTTTATTTTTCAAAATAAGACTAGCTAAAAATCTACTCCACACTCAGTCCGTTTGGAACAGCCGGTGATATCGTGTCCGCTTCTCCTTGTAAAGGATGCGGATAAGCATAGGGAGCATAATAGGCTGTCCAAGTGTTGGTTGCTGTACATTTATAGAGCGTACCATTTATTGGAGTTGATGGATCTGCTCCTACCATGCCAGAATAATTAGATGTTGATTGATTGGTTGCCCAATATGCTACGCCCGTAGTACATGATGACGGCCTTTGTGCTAAAGTTCCAACACCAACTCCAGCCGAGCAGGATGCACCGCCAGCCGCACAATGAGTGTCGTCTGTATAATAATAATCCCGGTTCGCTACAACATGCGTCGGACTAAAGTTGTATATATCATTTATGGCACCTTTCATCAAAAAGGCATATATCGGCATCTTTATCTGTGCAGTGGGTGTCCCAGAACAAGACTCATCATAATTTACCCACCTTGAAGAATCGCCTCCCGTACCCGGCTGATCCCTGCAAAGCCATCCGCTTTGCCCTGATTCATTACCATCCCAAGCATAGGTTCCATTGCACTGACCCAAACACCCTACGCTCGTTCCTTCACGTTTATATTCAAAACCTAATCCATAACTAGGTACATCGCCTGTAATTTCATTATAAAATGCCACGCCAGTTCCAGACAAAAACTCCATAGCTATAAAACCTGAATCATTCAAATAATCAAAAGTATTGCCGTAAAATTCAACTTTTCTGCTGGCGCGATCTCCTGCGGATTGTAAGCCATGTTCCTGCACATCCCCATTTGATACTGTGTTATATCTAAACACCATCTTAGAGCCATACCCACCATCAAGCATTAACTTCTTTGTTGTAACAGTTGGATAACTAGTTGAGAAAGTATTGTCTTCAACATAGACCGCCGTTGATCCTCCCAAATCAATCGCATCAAGCCATGCGCTCGTTTCATCGTAAGAATTAGCTCCCCCCATGCCGTCTATCTTACCATTAATAATCGTATTATGGTCAATCAGTCCATATGGCTGAACATCCGTATTAATACCAGTGGCTTCAATAAAAAAAGCGGTTGTTGTTGAGGTATCAATGCTACTATATTTATTATGATCTATTCTCCAGTATTGCCCCTGCGCTTTTATACAAGAATATTTAGCTTCAGAAGGAGATATAAAATAAAATCCACTAATCCTTGATGCAGGATTTTGAATCGTCCCTACGTAGGGTAAAATAGTAAATACATAATTTCCTGTCATATTTATAATAGTATTGTCTGTTCCAGCACCAATTATATTTAGAGGTTTATCGGCGGGTATTGTTACAGCAGAAGCTCCCCACGATGACGTCCCCGCAGAAACATTTATAGTATCCCCAGCCGATGCGCTGGAAACGCAACTTGCAACAGAAGCAGAATCAGAAGAACTTGTCCATGTAGGGCTTGATCCTGTGCAAGCCGCGAAAGTTTTTTCCGCCAGCCCGAAAATCCCACAAATTATAATTATAATAAAAAAGAGTTTTAGTTTTAAATTATTTTTTTGCATTTTATGAAAAATGATTAATCCCATTGCTACTTACCTTGTTACGTAACAAATTACTTACATCTCTTAACTCACACTCAGTCCGCTCGGTACTCCAGGCGGAGTAATGTCCCCTCCGCCAGTTTCGTATTCATAGGCACCGATATCCCAAGCAGAGCCTTGCGGTCTACTCAATGGAGTTCGTTTAGGATAAGCTACCGTATGTGTAGAAGTATCATAATTCACTCCCAGAGTAGTATCCTTGAGACAGTCAGTGTGCGGCATTGATGGACTACTATCGACCAACAAGTTGCAATAAGAAGTCAGATCAACTCCGGTGTTTATTGAAGGTGCATTTGAATTAGGGTAATAAGGATATATTGCATTTGAAAAATACGACAAAGCTTGGGCAGGAGTTTCTTCAACATTATTAGTCGCTTCACCTCCATATGTTGTCTGTATAAAAGATGAACTGTCTGTCATAATATGATTATTTTTAGCATACACAGGCCCCAAAGATGCAACTGCATACAAATTGCTACTACCATGCGCGGTATGCAACGTATTGCCAAACACATAGGTGGCTAGCGCACCATCGCTTGATTGGTTTATTTGATCATTGCCATAAATAATTACATTATTAAATATGTAATCATTGACAGAATCAATTCCATAAATAATCAGAGTTGCTCCTCCGGCAGAATGACTAATGTAATTATTCCAAAAATACGTTGGTGATCCTATATTTTCAAATACTTGATGATGTTGGGAGACGTCAAAATCGGGAATAGTATAGGCGATTTCATAATACGTATTGCCCCAAAAATAACCTGCATTTCCAGCGATGGTTGCGTTTTGGACATACGCTATATAATTGTTGTAAACATGCCCCCAACCGCCCGATACCGTATTCCAACCCATGTCCCCGGTAGTGTCAGATCCGTCAACAATATTATCATAGAACTGGGAAGTGTAATCCACAACGTCAGAATAAAATGATATAAAATTGGAGCTATCAGCAACGATCAAATCCTTATCCACACCCCCTGCCCAAGCATTGCAATCTGTATGCTGGACACTCCAACAGATACAATCTCCTTTATTATATACCGGACCATGTGACCAACCATGGATATAATTATTCTTGACAGTGGCGTGTGGCGCCGGGCCGCCATAATTGATACTGATCACATTTATACCATATCCATTCCCCGCTATCCCCGCACAACCATTCACGCTCGTGTCAGTGCCATGCAATTGTGCCATGCCCTTAAATTCCATATTATCAATCGTCTGTCCAGAGCCCCAAACTGCCAGCATCGAATGATAGTTTTCCGGACTAAGATGGGGCTCTGTTCCTTGCGCGTCAAATACGGGACGACACCACCCCGAGTAGCCTGCCGCGCTGCATCCGGCTGAATCATACCAAGTCTGGTCAACGCCAAAATAGGTGTTATTTCCGAAATACCAGTTCATTCCCAGTGCGTCCGCCGGCCAAATAACTCCGCCTTTGAAAATAAATGAGTCACCACTAGCCATTGAATGTGTCCTGGCTCGGCAATTATTGTCATTAGTATCTGTTATGAAACAGCCATACATCCCCGGGGCGCGTTTCCAGGGCGTGGATTTGGAAGTTCCATTATTTGTGTCCGACCCTGTGGCGTAATCAATATAGTAGGTCGCGGCGTGAGAGTTTTTTGCCAATCCGAAAAGACAATAAAATATTATTACCAGAAAAAATAGTTTGAATTTTAATTTGTCTTTTTGCATTTCTGAATTTGTTACTTACCTTGTTACGTAACAGATTGTTTACCTCTTTCAGTCTACATTGAGTCCGCTTGGTGCTACTGGTGGAGTGGTATCGCTTGTTTCTGCTGCGTATTCGTAGGCGCCGATGTCCCAATTTGCTCCGCGCACCACTGGATTCTTAAATGGATAAGTAACAGTATGACTTGTAGCGTCATAAACAACACCGAGTGTAGTGTCACTAAGACAATCCGCCGACGGAGTAGACGGTCCGTTATTTGTCATGCCAGAACAGATTAAACTTAAATCGCTACCAGCATTTACAGTCCCGCCACTACCTACCCCACTCCATAGATATGGATATGTACTACTAGAAGTGTATCCGGCGTTTGTCGCTACTGCTACAGTTTGAGCCAGAACATTATTAGATGTGCAATTAGTAACATAGGTCGAGTTACAATATATATAATCCGGACCAGGAGCTACCACATGATTATTGCTAGTGTCTTGAACGGTTATCATCCCAGGCCCATTTGCAGGGCTACCAACTATGTATGAAGCCTCAGCCCTTTGCATTGTATTGTTAAAAGCATAAATTCCATATCCACCACCTTCATTGGGATCATTCCCTAGCTGTAAAACTTGGGTATTATTATTATACATCACATTATTAAATATGTAGTCGTTGTTGCGCATCCCATATGTTAGTACGTTACCCCCACCACCTATGTTGTGTGTAAAATTATTATAATAATAAGTAGTTCCATAGTTCTCAAAAGTCTGATGATGTGCGCTAGGATCGAAGTCTGCATAATTATAAGCTGATTCAAAAAATGTATTGCCCCATACATAAACAGTTTCAGCAGTTGCCACTATTCCACCATTCTGAATGTATGCGAAATAATTATTATACACATGACCAGTTGTCCCATACCATGCCTCGCCGATATCTTTTGTAGTGTCTGATCCATCCCACACATTATGATGCAAGGATGAATCCATCCCCCATCCGCTGACTATAAACAGATTGTCCGCTGTTGCAGTTCCCCCATGTCCCCATCCATGAAAGTAGCAATTTTTTATCTCTGAATAATTTCCAGTGGTTAGCATGATATGGCGCGGGCCATTAGTTCCTCCATATAATTGATATAACCCCTTGAATTCCAAGTTATCAATAATACTATAATCGTTGTAGAAACGCACCATTGTGTTACTTACGTTTTCAGGGCTTGTGTAAATTGTCGAGCCCTCAGCATCTATTACGGGACGGCTCCACGATGGGCCAGCATACCATGTTTGATCTATTCCAATATAAACCGGATTTCCAGTTGACCCACCGCCGAAATACATATCCCAACAGAGTGCTTCTTTAGGCCATGTGACTCCGCCCTTTAAAACAATCCGGTCTCCGGCAGAAAAACCCGCTTCACGTTTAGCATTACAGTTACCCCCAGTATCACCCACCCAACATCCGCGCATCCCTGGAGCTAATTTCCAGGGAGTCGAAGTTGAAGCACCATCGTTACTATCAGATCCACTAACATAGTCAATGTAGTAAGTGGCAGCATGGGAATTTTTGGCCAATCCAAAAAAACAATAAAATATTACTACTAGAAAAAAGAGTTTGAATTTCAATTTGTCATTTTGCATTTTATTAAAACAAACCACCGAATTTGTTACTTGCCTTGTTACGTAACATGCTCATTACCTCTTTTAGTCTACGTTGAGTCCACTTGGAGCTGTTGGTGGAGTGGTGTCGCTTGTTCCTGTGGCATATTCGTAGGCACCGATGTCCCAACTTGCTCCGCGGAGAATTGCCGCCTTGCCATCACCAGTAACTGCGTGATTAACAGCATCATAAGTTACACCAAGAGTCGTATCGCTAAGACAGGCTGTGGCAATAAGTGACGGGGCAACGTCAGATAATCCAGAACATATTAACGAAAGGACTGTCCCGGAATTTACCGTACTACTATTCGACGCCTGCGGAGAATAAGGATGCGTTTGCGTCGATAAATAACCGGCCGCCAAAGCGACTTCTGCTGTTTGATCAAGATTGTGGTCTTGTGTTGTGGTCGTTGTTATGTTTGACATATTGATTGAACTGCCGATTGGACTACTGATAATATGATTATTTTGAATTTTGGCAAATGAAAATCTTGATCCATCTCCTCCGCCCGTTCCTCCATTAATTGTTCCATTGGTGGCGGTAACCTGGAAAGTATTATTGAAAATATTATACCCAAAAGTATTACTTGGCGTCATATACAGCGCGCCTAGCTGCATTGTTTGATTGCCATCATCCACAACTACATTATTAAAGACCGTCGTCGAACCGGACGGTTCTGGATAATAGATCAGATTTGCTCCCCCGCCGACATGATCTGAATAATTATTATAATAGCCATAGTGTGTGCCATAAGTTTCGTCTGTATTTCCATGCGTCGTGCAATCAAACGAGAAATAATCACTCACACCATTAATGAAAGTACAATCTATCCCTCGTCCGATGCCGATGTTTATAAAAGAATTGCCCCACATATAACCCTCATTAACACCAACGTACATATTGGACATATCACCGACATAATTATTGTAAAAATGTCCGGCCGATCCTTTATATGCGAGCGCCATGTCTTTTGTTGTATCAGAACCATCCCAAACATTATCATGAATTTTAAGATTCATATCTGGAGTGTCCCATAAAACCGTGCTGAGTACCATCATATTGTCATGCACTGCCGTTCCACCATGGCTCCAACCATGAAAGTAGCAGTTTTTCACCTCAATACCCTGTACTGATGCTATTGATGTGCCAACAGTCAGCATCCCTGGATAGATTGGATTGGTATCTGCCAACTGAGCCAACCCCTTGAATTCTAAATTATCAACAACAAACCCGTCACCATAAATAGCCATCATGGTGTAATAATTTTCCGGACTAGGATATGGTTCATTATCTTCCGCATCCATGACCGGCCTAGACCATGCGCCTCCGGCATACCAAGCTTTGTCCACCCCGAAATAGATCGGGTTGGCTGTTGTACCAGAACCAAAATACCAATTAAAACTTAACGCTGCACGTGGCCAAGTTACACCTCCCTTAAAAATAAACCGGTCTCCAGGAGTGCCACCAGAAACTCGCTTCGCATTACAATTTCCACCTGTATCCCCAACCGAGCATCCGCGCATCCCCGGAGCCAGTTTCCAAGGAGTCGAGGTCGAAGTTCCATTGTTAGTATCAGACCCGTTAGAGTAGTCAATATAGTAGGTAGCAGCATGGGAATTTTTAGCCAGACCAAAAATGCTAAAAAATACAATGAAGCAGAAAAACAGTTTCGGTTTTAGCTTTAATTTTGTCATTTTTAAAAATAACCCGGTGAGTTATTTAAACTTGCAAACAGTTTTCAATGCGCCTAGATCTTCCGCTGAAAGTACCGGATTTTCCATATCCTGCTCCCCCATTAAATAATACATAATCGACTTGGAGTCTTCGACGTGTCCGATGCCCAGCGCATGACCAAGTTCATGCACGAGCGTCAAGCGCAGATCAGTCGTTTGCTTGAATTGATAGATATTGATCTCCTCGCCATCATAGAGCCCTTTTTCAAATTCCTGTCCGCCTCCGTATTTATTTGTATATGTCGAGACATTAGTATTATATTCGTTGACCACTTTTTGTTCTTTGGAAACCAGCGCATTAGTTTTTCCCGCCAAACTATTTACTTCCAGGCGTTCTTTCTCTAGTTTTTCGTATAAATTTTCCAAATCTTCCTTATCCTCTTTTAGCTCAGCATATTCATCTTTTGATCCCCCATTCTTGTTCCAATCTGCGACCGCCTTGTTATAGGCATCAAGCTTTTTCTGATAATCCGCCACATCTGCATTGTATTTGGCTGTTTTTTGTTCGTATGTTCCACTCAAATTCTCATATTGATCAGTGATTTTTTTATGCGACGATTCCAGCTGGTCAAGGTTCTCGTTCAGCTTATCGGCTTCATTGGATTGCACCTGCCTTGAGTCAAAAATCAGATTGATCTTAAACTGGGAATTTGGATCATATTCGAATAAATTTTTCCCGGATTGGCTTTCCCAGATATTTTCCGCTTCCTGTGCTTGGATTAGAAACTCATTCGTACTCAGACCGAATTTCGGATCGACTGAACCGATCGCATATTTAAACGGCTTGGAACATGGCAAACCGATTCCGGTCATTTCCGAAATAGCTTCTTTCGCATCAAGTACAGCTTCACGGAAAGATGTTTTATTCTTAAGCATTGTCCCCCAAGTTGAAAAGAGGATGACGATTGCCAGATATTGAAAAAATTTTTTCATCTCTTTACTAATCTATCCTTACGCTCCCTGGCTTCCAAATCATCACGCAGCCCAAAAATTTCGGTCATATTCTGAAACTGTTCATCGCTCATCATATTTTTTAGCGCCGCGCGCATCGCTGTCACATTGCCTGCCGGACGCAGTCCGCGACAACCCTGGCATTGCGCCCGCGAACTAGGACAAGTCGCCCCACAGCCACCCAGAATCATCGGACCAAAACAGGGTTTTTTGTCGAGAAGCAGACAACGATTTCCCGCTTTTTTACACTCCACGCAAACCGGCTGATCCGGAATAATCGGAATATTTCCCTTGAGCAATTCTGGAACATAAGTCAAAAACTCCTCCCCATTGATCGGGCAACCTGGAAAAACGAAATCAACTTTCACCAGATTATCAATCTCGCGAATAGCCGGATTATTAATTCCTTGCAGATACTTGTAGACATGCTTAATCGTACTCACACCTTCATGATAATTTTTCATCTCCGGCACCCCACCCATCGCCGCGCAGTTTCCCAACGCCACCAGCACCTTGGCTCTCTTTCTCGCTTCGAGCAAGGTTTTTTCATTCGCCTTGGTCACTGGATTGCCTTCTACAAGCACCAAATCCAGCATTCCACCATCATCCTCCATGTCCTCAATCAAGCGGAAATCAACTAACTCCACGCTTTCTGTGAATTCCAAAAAGCGCGTACCAAGGTCAAGGAGAACAAACTGACAACCTTCGCAAGAAGTGAGGCTAATAATGGCCACGCGCGGTTTTCCACTGGCAAATTTTTTTACCGCCTCTGCTTTAATCTTCGGCGTCAGTATTTTTTTTATCACTCGTACTTTAATTTTTGTCGCTACATTTTTTTTTGGCTTCGCTTTTTTTGTTTCTGGTTTATTTTTGATTGGCATTATTTTAGATTGAATAAATTATGTTTTTACTCCTCTATTTTAGCATAAATTATGAAAAAAACTAAGCAAAAACCCTGTGCTATACTTATTCATATGGACACACATCTTTTTCCCCAAAATACCAAAAAGACGATCCTCGCCCTTGGAGCTGAATCCGACGGAAATTTTTGTATCTTCAAAGCTGGGAAAATCTATTTCTCAGAGAGCTTTGGCGATCTTTTGGATGAAAAAAATTGGCAAAAATATCAGGATGCGGTTTTGGAATTTTTAAAAAACCACGGGTTCAAGCCAGACATAATTCTCACTGATCTCCATCCTCTATATTTTACTTCGACTTGGGGTGAGGCTTTAAGCATAAAATACGAAGCCAGACACATCCAAGTTCAGCACCACCTCGCCCATATTTTTTCCGCTATCGGAGATAGAATTATTCAAAATTCAAAATTCAAAACCTGCCTGCCGGTAGGCAAGGTTCAAAATTGTTTCTACGGAGTTGCCATGGACGGTACAGGTTACGGCGAAGATGGAAAGATTTGGGGAGGAGAAGTATTTAAAATTTCTAATTTATCTAATTATCTAATTTCTAAAAAAAATTCCAAAAATAAAGTTAAAATCAATAGAATCGGCCACCTTGAAAATCAAATACTTATTGGCGGTGATTTGGCAGTGAGAGAACCGGCGCGGATGCTCATTGGTATTTTAGAAAAAGTTTTTTCCGCATCCTCCTCGCCCTCCGGGAGAGGATGTCACGAGTACGTGACAGATGAGGGCAAGGACGAGCTGAAAAGAAAAAACACTATCTTTCATTACATTAAAAAATATTATTCCAAAAACGAATTTGAGCTAATTCACAATCAGCTCCAGCAAAATTTCAATTGCCTGGAAACTTCCAGCACTGGACGAATTCTCGACGCCGTTTCATTGCTTTTGGGTTTTTGCGAAAATGAACGGAAATATAAACACGAGCCGATCGAACTCCTCGAAGCTAATTCTGAAAAACCATACGCGGATTTAAAACCAAAAATTATGCTTTCGCAGGGCAAGCAAGTTTTAAATACCACTTTTTTGTTTGAATATTTAGTTAAAAATTTACGCAAAGACAAGAAACGCCTCGCCACTACGGCACAACTTTATATCGCCCAAGGATTGCATGAAATAATAGAACATAATTGTCATCCTGAGCGAAGTCCGTACTCGGACGAAGCCGAAGGATCTTCCAGCGAACACCACCAGCGATATTCAATAGCAGATTCTTCGGCTACGCTGCGCTGCGCTCAGAATGACATATTCTTTTCTGGCGGTATCGCCAACAACAAAATTATTTCTGACTATCTAATTTCTAAAGGTGCCTACACAAACAAAAAAATCCCACGTGGCGACGCCGGACTTTCTTTTGGGCAGGTTGTTTATTATTTACTTTTAAAATAAAAAACTCCATGCAAAAGTTAATGCATGGAGTTCCCTCTTGTGTTTGTGTAATATCTTATGCAGCATGGTAAAAGACATGATAAAGATCAATTCTTAACTCGTCTTCCTGCTTAAATCCCATCCATTCAACACCACCCAAATCCAAAGCATTCACCATGAGATATGGTACGGCTATTCTTCCATCATGAAGCTTAATGGTCGTTTTCCATCCGAATATCATACTGGATAGGTTTTTATTCAGGTAGATATATTTTTCAACAAATTCACGACTCTTCCTTTTGCGAATTGCTACAAGCTCGGAAAAATCCAAACATTTTTCAAGCAAGCCATCTGCCTTGAGCCTTTTTTGCAGCTCCCTAAAACACAAAGTACTATTTGGTTTTTCTGATGGACCCCAAGGACGAATATTTAAAATATTAAAGCTATCCGGACCTGAGCATCTTGGGAGAAATGCCTCGTGCACAAATACGGGATAGTCCCCATTTAGGTCTGGCAGAATAATATTCCGATCTACCTGAACCTTTGGGTCATAGTCGTCAATAGTTGCTTGAAGCTCATCGAGAGGGATGAGTCCCTTATTGACTAATTTTTCAAATCTTGATAGTAGCGTCTCTCTGTCGATTTTTTTTCTCTGTTCCTTTTTTGTATCAGCCGGAAAATAAATCGCTGGAAAGATTGGAAGACAGTGAAAATAATTAAGGTCTACCCAAAAAAATTCACCGCTACCAAGACTTATGACGTGAAAATCACCATTGGCTCCTCTAATAGTTGTCTTCCAGCCAATCAATAACGCACCGGGTCCTTCGTAATAAGGAACGTGCTGGCTGAAAAAATCATATCCTTTTTTCTTAATCGCAAGGAGTTCAGAAAAACCCAGGCAATCATCAAGAAGCTTATTTTCTTCAAGATATAAATACACGTCACTGAATGGAATCATTTCACCAGCGACTTGCCTTGGGTGAAATGTTTGTTTGAGTTTTGAAATATCAAACTCGACAGGTCCGTTCATCTCAAGCTGCTCACACTGTGAAATATTCACTGTCCCCTTGGGAAAATCAAACTCAGAGATACTAACACAATCTACAAGAACCATCGGGTCGTGACGATATATACTCGCTTCCAACTTGTCGAAAGGAACAAGCCCCTCTCTTGCCAACTCGCAAATCCTTAACATCGCCCGCTTTATTCTTTTCATTCGCCTCTCCTTACTATTTTATTGTTAAGATTACTATTCGAATGTTTTTTATTTCGATAAGCTAATATAGCGAAATAACCCACATTATGTCAACGCAATATTTCATAGCAGATATGCTAATTTGCATATCGTAGCTATGGCTAGGCATTATTCCTTAAGCTAACCACAAATAATGTCATAATTATTGACATTTTTTGCATATTTGCTACACTATTACCATGAAAGAATTACAAAAAACCCTCATCGACTATGGCCTAAGTGCCAATGAAGCCAAAATCTATTTAGCGATGCTTCGCTGTGGCCATAGTACAATTTTGGCGATTGCCAAGGAAACTGAAATCAAAAGACCAACGGTCTATATTACCATTGAAAATCTAACCGAGGCCGGCCTCGTGAAAACCATCGTCAAGGGCAAAAAGAAATATTATTTACCGGAAGAACCGGAAAAGTTAGTCCAATTGCTGGAATCCAAAAAGAACTCCATTGAAAGAATTTTGCCGGAACTCAAAAATAACTATTTTAGCAAAAATGAAAAACCCAAAATTGTCACTTATGAAGGAAAAGCTGGCATCAGAAAAATCTATGAAGAAACACTAAAAAGCCAAACAGAGGTACTTTGGTTCGGCTCGATTAAGGATATTTTTGAAGAATTTATGGAAAGTTATAATAAAATCAGCAAAGTCAGTTTTGCTTATCTAAAAGGCTCGCGAGAAATTGTGAACAATACTCTTTTTGATCGCAACTACGCCAAAAAAGTGAACAGTCAAAAAAATCCCACCTCAAATGTTCGCATCCTTCCAGGGGCACACTTCTTTTCCAGCGTGGATAATATCATCTATGACAACAAAGTAGTTAGTCTATCCGTCAAAAAAAATTACTACGGTGTCATCATCGAAGACAACGACATCGCCAATGCCTATAGGACAATGTTTGAGTTAGCTTGGAAGTCAGCGGTTAAGCCGTAACATTTTGAGCCTAACAAATCCGCGGAATCAATTTCCCCCTCGGCACCTCAATTTTTTTCTCACTGCCGATTATGGTCTTCAAATAAACTCCGTTGCCCTTCACAACTGAACCAATAATTTTGGCTCCACGATTATATTTTCTAAGAATTTTAAGCACTTTTTCAGCGTCTTTTTGGGGAACAGTCCCCACAAACCGGCCTTCGGACGGAAAGGAAAATTTATCAATCCCCAAGAGTCCAGAAAGCGCGACAGTTTCTTTGGAAAACGGCAGATTATTTTCGTCTAAAATAAATCTCATTTTAGATTTTTCCGCCATTTCATTGAGCACCGCCGCCACACCACCGCGCGTCGGATCTTTGCAAGAAGTAAGATACGGTAAGATACTTTGAACTTCTTTCGTGACTGGCTGGCAATCACTTTTTATTTTTGTCCGGTAATTGAACCGACTAGCCAGTAGCGCCACGGCGTGTTCGCCAAGATTGCCAGAAGTAATGATCGCATCGCCCACTTTCGCTCCACCATTTTCAATAATTTTTGAAGCGAGTCCCACGCCAGAAGTGGTAATTTCAATTTTGTCGATCTTGCCTTTTTCTGTCACTTTTGTATCCCCCGTCACAATCGGTACACCCGTCTCTTTGGAAATCTTCCCGATTGACTGCATAATTTTTTTCAAATCACTCTGCGGAAAACCTTCTTCAATCACAAGACTAAGCGAGATCCCAATCGGTACCGCGCCCATCACTGAGAGATCATTAATTGTCCCACAAATAGCGATTTTCCCGATGTCCCCACCTGGGAAAAAAAGCGGATCAACAATAAACGCATCTGTTGTGAAGACTAATTTTTCTTTTCCGAGACTAAAAGCAGCCCCATCGTCTTGGGTATTTTTCCATTTAATCGCTTTTGGAAAAAATTTTCTTATTCCAAAAATAAGCTGAGATGATTTTTCTCCGCCACCCCCCATTTCCATTGTTACATTGTTAAATTGTTTCATTGTTGCAATGCTGTATTACTAAATTGTCATCGTTCCAGTTTGTCATTTGTAAATTTGATTAAGCCGTTCATTTCTTTGGGTAGTTTTTGCAACTCACTTAAAATATACTCGTATTCCTTTTCTTTTAATAAACTTCTCTTTTTTGATTTTTCGTTCCAATCTAAAGATTCTTTTACTGATCCAAAAGCATACCTATAAAAGTTAATTTTATCTTTTTTTCCAAACCTACCAAAACCTTCCGCAATATTAGCTGAAATCGAATCGACTGATCTTGCGAATTGCTTGCCCACAGTATCTTTTTCAAAATAACCCCAACTAACCACAATATCCCAAACATAATTACTTAAATTATAGGCAATCTTATAGGAGCTAAGGTCGTTCAATTTAAGATAATTTTTCTCCACAAAATTAACAATTCAACAATTTAACAATAAAACAATTTATTCCGCGAAGCGGAATTCCACATTACAACTCCCCTCCACCGAAACCATGCACGCGCCTTGCGGGCTTTCCGGAGTACAAGCTTTCCTGAATAACAGACAAGCCTTTGGCTCGATAAGACCTTGGAGCACTAGCCCACACTGGCAAGCGCTTGGCTTAATTTTAATCTCTTTTCTTATTTTTTCAATCAACTTTTTGTGCACGAACTGCGCATCTTGCGCTTGATATTTTTTCCGAATTTTTAGCCCCGAATTTTTAATCTCTCCCAAACCTCGCCATTTTGCATCACTAACTTCGAAAACTTCATTGATTAAATTTAGCGCTTTTCTGTTACCTTCTTTTTTCACCAGCCGGCCATAAACATTTTCCACGCGAGATTTGTTTTCCAAAATTTGGCCAAGCAACTTATCAATTGCAATCAAAACATCTTCGCCGGAAAAACCAGCCACGACTTGCGGAATCTTGAATTTCTCAAAAACTTCCGTTCCGATAATCGCGCTTACGTGCCCAGGATCAATAAACCCATCAACTTTTATTTTCTTATTGGCCAAAAGTGCTTCCATCGCCGGCGGAAAAAGTTTGTGAGCGCTGTAAACGGTCAGTCCATTTTTAATCGCCCAAGCCGTCATCCCCGTCGTCGTCTCAAAACCCAAACCAAAAAAAACCAGATTCGATTTTTCTTTTTGCATCTCAACCGCCTCGGAAATTGAATAAACGACCCGAATATCTGCGCCGTTTCTTTTTGCTTCTTCTAGGCTCATCACATTTCCCGGCACTTGTATCGTGTCGCCATAGACTGCCACCGGAATTCCCGCAAGCGCAAGACCGACGACCACATCAATGTCAGTTTGATCCGTAACGCACACCGGACAACCTGGCCCAGAAACTAGCGTGATATTTTCCGGCATTAATTTCTTGATTCCATGCTCGGCAATTGTCTGCGAATGCGTACCACAAAGCTCCATGAGGCGAATAGGGCGTCCAATTTTCTCGGCATTTTCATGAATATTTTTCAGAATTTGATCCAAACTGCTCATTGATATTTATTTGTCATTTGTAATTTGATATTTTGGATTTTTTACTCAAATACCCCTGCATCTCATTCACATACTCACTGTCCATCTTCTCAATCGCAAAACCAGCGTGCACCATCACATACTCACCAACTTTTACCGAAACCAACGAAATGTTAATTTCTTTCTCAATGCCATTAAAATCAACTGTCGCCAGTTGATTTTTAATTGCCATAATTTTTCCCGGAATTGCCAGGCACATATTACTTTTCTAATTCTTAGGTGCGATTTTACCCGCTATCATTTTTTTCTTATCCCGCACCAATCTCGCCACCTCCCGCTCCGAAAGGATATAATCCAAATATTCGCCTTTTTGGGCTTTTTTTTGGATTTTGGAAGAAACGAAAAACGTACGGATATTTCTGGGATCAATTTTTTCTTTTTTAGCGTAATCAGCTTTAATGCTGGCAAAAACTTCATCTTCCCTGTGCTGTTCTTTTTCAGAAAGATTGATAATTTTTTCAAAACCCAACTCAAAAAATATTTTTTTCAAATCTTTTTCCTGGGTAATATCTTTCAACTGCGCCTTTATTTTTTCTTCCATAGCCAGATCCACCACCGCCACGGAAAACTTTTTCAAATCCTCCAAATCTTCGATTATTTTAGCATAATCATTCTGATCAGTCAGCGCCGCTACCGGGCACGCCTCGACGCATTTTCCGCAAAAACTGCACTCCAAGACTTTTTCATAGGGCGTACCAACAACCACATCCCCTGCCCGATGGTTAAAACCAAATTTATGTTCCGGACAGATATTGACACACCTTTTGCATTCCACGCAAAATTCAGAATTCCTCGAAATGCAAGGATTTTGGTTTTCAACGACGACTCGCGACCAATTATCCCGCAGTAGTTTTTGCTCTTCACTGCTCGTCATCTCACCCTTTCTTGGTACAAAATGGAAATTTTCAATTTTATATTCCTCAGCCAGTTTTTGCAATTCGCACATCCGATTTTTCTTGCAAGTGGAACACTTTCCCGCATGATCCGCCCAAAGTAGCTCGAGGTTAATCCGACGCGCCTTTTGGACTTTTTCGCTATCTGTCTGCACCTCCAGATCAGCGCAAACTTTCGTTGTGCAAGATGTCACTAATTTGCCCGTCTCGCCCAATTCCACCAGGCACAAGCGACAATCTCCCTCACGAGCAAGTCCCTCAAAAGAACAGAGCGTAGCGACCGGAATTCTTTCTCTCCGGCAAACATCCAAAACAGTCTCACCCAACTTTACCTTGTATTTTTTATTGTTGATTTTTATTTGCATATTTGAATTATACCACCAAGCGTTGAATTAGAAAAACACCGAATCATTCCGGTGTTTTTCAACTTTTCATCAAGCACCCTAAATCCAAATATCTCCGAGAAATTTATCTATGGCTGAGGCAAATCAATCAGTTTCTTGGTGTCATCCGGCAAGTCAATCTTCATAACCACAATCTCAATAATTTTTTTAGTGTCTTCATGATAACTCACTTTAGTCAGATCACCAACGGCTAGATCGGAAAGACTTCCTGTCGTTACCTTGCCATTACTACTATTTTTGGTAACGATCGTATTAGAAGCAATGTTAACTGTAATTGATTTATCTGCTAATTTCAGCACTACGCTTTTATCATCCACTCTATCAATTGTACCAAAATCTGCTTTTGTACCAGGCTTCAACTCTTTATTTACTGGGTTATTTGGATCAATAGGTAATCCTGAAGCTGATGGCGACCCTTGATTTCCGGGACTTACCGGAGTAGTAGGATTTTGAACATTCTCCGGAGTTAATACTGACTGATTCTTTCCAGTATCAATGACTGACTGCGATGTAACTCCTGCCTTCTTATTACTCAAACTTTGTGCGATAAACAAGGCTCCGCCAAAAAGTATTATGAGAGCAATGATGGGAATAATGATTTTTTTTCTATCCATATTTATTATTTATTTATAAATTAATTGGTAAATCAAGGTTTCACCTCTTTCCACTCACCTGCATCACATGGGGCGCATTGAATCGTTGGGCAAGGGTCTGATATGCAAAGAGCAGGCGCCGGCTCATTACAACTATCTAGGCAATGATAGGGTATGTCTTTGCCACAACGCAATTTAAGTGTGGCTGGATTGGTGCAGTAGGTCGAATCATCAGGCACGCAAGTCCGCGTAGTACCATCTGGTTGACATTGCCTTTCGGCTGTACAAGACTCATTATCCGCAGCATTCCATGGATTCTCACACAGCCAAGTGGTTTTTGTATTAGGAGGAACGTGGGTAAGCACGGGAAAGCTGGGATTAGTCGGGTTGGGTACACCTGGAGCACAGAAGGTGACTCCCCCTGGCCAATCAGACAAGCCCAGTGAGTAAGGGTAGAATGTGGCAGCTGTACCGCAAGCGTGACAGGCGCCGACGGAGAAAAGAACAACTGGATCAGAGGGATAACCCGCAGCATTAACACAATGGGCTGATGCGGAATGTGTCATTGAGACAAAAAACGGACCACTGGAAGTGACTAAAGTTGTTGGACCACTGGAAAATGCGACTCCATCCAGTGAGACTGTGCAGTTAGTCGCATTGGTCGATGCAAGAGAGATGATAGTACTGCTGCCACAAGCAACGGGATTGGGTACTACAGTAATCGTTGCGACGGGGGCAGGTTCAACAATGAAAGATGTTGTAGCAGAAGCCGGTGCACCGATCGCATTAAGACAAGTGGCACTAACGTTGTGCAGTCCGGCAACGAGATAGGGGCCATATGTGAATAAGCGATTGACCGGGCCGCTGGAAATTATCGTTCCGTCGACGCTGACCGTGCAGGACGATGCATTGGTCGAGGAAAGGTTAAAAGTAGGACTACCGCCGAAGGGGATCGGGCTCGTGGCGGTGATGTTGACAGTAGCCGCCGGGTAGGTTGTGACTGTTGCACTGCAGGCTCCGCCCGCTAATGAGCGATTGTAGGTTTGGAAAGTACAAGTTTCTGTTCCGATCTGTCCCGCGGCAAACCAAACCCCAGAAGAGAAATCAGTGGCACTCCACCAGCCACCGGCAATTGGGCCGTTGCAAAAAGCATAGACATTATCAGCGGTCGCAGAAGAATCCAAAGTTAAAGTGGAAGTGCCGGCCGTTGTCAATTGAGTTGGACTAAAGGAGGCGGAACACGTTGGCAAAGTGCAATCCCAGGTGCCGGTGCAGTTTCCACAACCGTTTGTACTGGCGTATGTTTCTGTAGTGCAATGCAGATTAGCATCGGAACAAAGTGGTGGTTTTGTACCCGTACAAGTTCCGCAAGCAACGGGGTAGTTAACGCCGACACAAACACCACCACGACCGGAGCAATCAGGCAACCTTGTGCCAGTGCAGCTTCCGCTACAACCATCGGAAATAGATTCCCAGGTGCAATAGCTAGCTGCAGAAGCGCAACTTGGTACACAAGGTGCAACTACTATATAAGGAATATCGTATGTACCCCAAATTGTCGGCCACCTAAACGAAGCCACGTAGCTACCTGGCGCTGCTGGAGCAGAAGCATAAACTGTTGTACTAATACCCTCTCCGCTGGAATTTAGAAATACTACGTACTCAATTCCATTGATCGTAACAAACAAATCATTATATATATGCCCGGCATTTAAACACTGCGCCTGATTATCCGTAGCAGTGACAATAATTGTTTCTCCTGGAGCATAGACAGACTTGTTTAGCCCTATGACAAAGTTACCGAGGGTATCTGCTCGCGCCTGCTCCCCTCTCCAAAAAATACCAGAGAAGATTAAGAAAAAAACAATCAAAAACTTTTTCTTGAAAAAAATGGCTCCCAGGGCGATAATCGTGAGAATGACAATAAAAATAATACCATAGGCCATCACACTTTTTTGTCCTTGTTTGGTTTCTGATGAAATTGCGGTTGTTGTTTGATTGTTACTTTTGAATTGATATTCTCTTTTGTCCAAAAGGTTCCCTTTGGCGTCTGTGAGGATAACCATAGCAAGTGGATCAGTACAATCAGCCACGGCAGGAAGACTAAAGGTCTTATCAGTATCCGCTTCACCTAAACTTGCCTCTTGAGAAGTAACACAAGGAATACCCGCTGCATCTTTAATCTCCATATTCATCAAGAATTCCTCTCTCTTTTCTTTTTCAAAACGAGAACCGGGAAAACCCTCTGCTGATCCGGAGAAGAAAAGAGTAGTATTAACTATTTCACCTTTTTGATAGAAGTTCTTGTCCAAGATGAGATTTTGGATCGTAGCACTTGCTCCCCTGATCACATAGTGAAAAGCCACTTGATTGGAAATAGTACCAGTGCTGTCTTTTAATTTCAAGACGGCATCATAGGCTTGAGGAGCCGTCGCTTTGGGCAAACTCAAGGAGAAACTCTTTTTTTCTCCGGCTCCCAGAGATAACTTCTTTTGTGGTTCATTGTTATCCGGAACTAACTCTCCTACTGTGATACGCCGATGAGTTTCAATGCTTGGAGTGAAAGAAATAGCTGTTGGAAAATGATTAATGATGTTACAAGTAGCCAGCAATGTTTCCTCGCTTTTAATATCGACGCCCTGCCTTATGGTATACTTTTTAGCGCTCACTTCTCCTTCTACCGTCAGAAAACAAGAGTTGGGTAGTATTTCCAGAAAATTAGCTTCTCCTTGCAAAACCACTTCACCCACTGGAGCAAAGGAGAAGGGTAGGCCATTTTCATTGCGGGAAACCACTAAAACGCGAAAGGTGCCGGTAAGATAGTTCGGAGCTAAATATTCAATTTCTTTGGAAGCAGTCTCATGCTCGCCCAGAGAGATGACTTCCGGATAAATCTGTTCATCCGCCACATATTGGCTTTCCGCTTCTTTGCCAATCAGCTGAACGGCATACTTAACTGCCGGCTGGGCTTTTTCGCGATTAGAAAGTTGAAAAGAAATTTTCAGTTTACTGTTATCTTGAGAAACCAGCTTAGTATTATAGATATTTACTGTCGCAATGGCGATAGCTTTTTGAGCTTCAACTGGAGTTGCTAAATCTTGAGTTGAAGATGAATCAAATGGAACTTCTGAGGCGCAAGAAAGGGAAGCAAGCAACAATAAAATCGATAAGATGCTTGACGTAAATATGAATTTTAATTTTTTTTTCATTTTCTTTTTTAAATTTATTTTTATATAATTACACAATACCATACATATTAAAATCTGTCTTTTTTTTGAAAAAATATTTTAGGTTATTCTATTTTAAAATTCCAATTTTAGAAACCGCATCTCGCACTGCCACGCTCGCAAATTTCCCCAATGGACAAAAGGTAGTGTTTTCCAAAGTCCACAAAATATCATCGAGCGCTTCCTTGTCGCGTGGAACGATCTCTCCATCGGCCAATCGCTCCATAATTTCATTGAGTCGGAAAGTTCCTTCTCGACACGGAATGCATTTTCCACAAGACTCTCGGCGAAAAAATCCCGTCCAAGACAAAAGCAAGTCATAGATGTTAACTAACTTGTCTACAACCAAAATTGCACCGGATCCTATTTGTAGCGACTCCCCGCCCGGGCGGGGCGTCTCTGTCAACATTTTTCCATAACCCAATTTTTGGTCTAATTCCTTCTCTAAAACCAACCGTCCGGATGCACCGCCGATTTGCACAAACCAAAATTCTTTTCCCCGCAAAAGTCCCCCGCCCAAATTATCAATCGCATCATGAATCGTGATGCCGGTCGGCGCCTCAAAAACACCTTTGTTTTTTACCGCGCCACCCAGGATGAATAATTTTGTTCCAGGGCTAGCTTCAAGACCGATAGAGGCATATTTTTTGCCGCCATTTTTTATGATCCATGGAATATTAGCAACCGTTTCCGCATTATTCACTACTGTGGGTCTGCCAAAAAGGCCTTTTTCTGTCGGATATGGCGGACGAAGTTTTGGTTCACCGCGATTGCCTTCCATGGAATTAATCAAAGCCGTTTCTTCTCCACAGATATATGCGCCAGCTCCGGAAAATATTTCCACTTCCAGTGAATATGCCGAACCTAATATCTTGGATCCTATAAATTTATTTTCACCGGCCTGCGCAATAACTTTTTCTAAAATTTCTGCTTGCTTTGCGTAATTTCCATTGATATAGATATAGGCTTTTTTTGCACCGATCGTCAAAGCAGAAATAATTATTCCCTCTAAAAGCAAATGCGGATTATTTTCCACAATTGCCCGATCCTTATATGTCCCGGGCTCTGATTCGTCCAAATTACAGATAAAATATTTTTCCTTGCTTTTTTGCCCCATTGCCATCTCCCATTTCGCTCCAGTCAAAAATCCCGCCCCGCCCCTGCCACAAAGGCCTGACAATTTCACCTCCTCCAGCGCTTTTTGTGGTTCCAGCACTTCGATAAATTTTCTAAGCGAAACGTAACCACCCACGGCCAAATAATCCTCTATTTTTAGCGGATCAATTTTGCCCCAATGTTCGGTTATGATTTTTGGATTTTTTTGCATGAAATAAGCTGTGTCATTCCCGCGAAGGCGGGAATCTAGGTTCCACTAGTTTTAAACCTTAGAAAATCGAGCCGTAAGTCAGACTAACTCTCTATTTCAGCAAGTCTTGAATTTCAATAATTCTTTTTCTCTTTATTTTTAACCTAAGGTGCCTGGATCCCCGCCTTCGCGAGGATGACACTCAAAAAAATGAAGTATCAGCTCCATTCCCCCAAAATCCGATGCACCCCGCTCGCCGTCACTTTTTCATAAACTTTTCCATTCACAACCATAATCGGCCCTTCACCGCAACGCCCCAAACAACTAATTTTTTCCAAGCGCACCTTTAGATTAAATTCGTCCCCAACCTTGATGTGAAAATAATTTTCAATCTCTTGAATGATTACGCCTGATCGCTCCAGGCTGCAATCACTTCCCGAGCAAACCTTGATAGCTAGAATTGGCGGATTTTTCGTCTGGAGCAAATCATAAAAACTGGCCGTTTCATACACCTTAGCCAGCGGTAACTCAAAATATTGGGCCACAACTCCGGCTTCTTTTTCTCCGACATAACCAAAATTAGCATTAACCTTTTTTAACGCTGGAAGTATGTTTTTCAGTTCCGGGTCAAACTCGAGCAATATCTTTTCTATGGTCAAAAACTTTTGCATATTAATATTATACCACGTAAAAAATAAAAACTGAAATTGAATTTTCAGTTTTTTATCTTGAATGTTTTATTTTTTACATTCCTCCTGTTTCCTGTTTGATGCCTATTGCATCTTGACTTAGGCCTTCCCATCACTGCCAAAAATTTTAATCTTATATTTCACTGTTTCCTTCACCGCGTCCCTCGCACCACCCAACAGCTTTCGCAGATCAAAACCCAGTTCTCCTTGCTCATTGACCGAATTGATCAGATTATTCACAAAGGCGATTCGAATGGCTGTGTCCACATTAAAACAGCTGATACCATTTTTAATCGCACTCACAACTCGTCCATTTTCCCAATCCGACGCTCCATGCAAAATAAAAGGGATGTTGATATTCTTATTTATCATTTCCATCCGATCAAAATCCGGCTGCGCTCTTTCCTTGAGAAATCCATGTGCATTACCGATTGCCACTGCCAAAGCATCAATTCCTGTCTCATCCACAAACGTTTTTGCCTGCATCGGATCAGTCATATACTCGTCCCAATCAATTTCCCCCATCTGCGCTTCACCTAAATAAGGCACATTACCCAATTCACCCTGAACATCCACGCCATTTTCATGACAAAAGCCGACCACTTTCCTAGTAACTTCCAAATTATCCGCAAAAACCTTGCGCGAACCGTCATACATCACAGAGGTAAACCCGATCGCCACTGCCCGCTCGACTATTTCAAAACTTTTTCCGTGATCAAGATGGATTCCAATTGGAATTTCCGGCGCATAAAACTGTGCATCATTTTTTATCAGATGAAAAATTCCCCGACCTCCCGCATACTCCATCGTTTTTTCCGTAACTTGGATAATGACTGGGGAACGCATCTCTTGAGCCGCCTCCACAATCGCCCGCGTCGTTTCCAAATTTACTGTATTAAAGGCACCCACGGCATACCCACCCTTTTTGGCTTTAGTTAGGATTTCCTTGACTGATGTAATCATATATTTTTCAATTATCCGTTTATTATTTTTACTATTTTCAAAAAATCCCTCGGTGTCAATGACTCTCTCCCAATCAGTGCTCCTTCCATTCCACTGTCGACACAAGCTTGCTTAACGGTTTTCGCACTGACCGATCCGCCATAGACTATTCTTAATTTTTCAACATAGCCCTTGGAAAAATTCTGTGAAAGAATTTTTTGGATCAAAACTTTCGCTTCCATAATTTCATTGCTGGTTGGAATCGCATCTGACCCAACGGACCAAACTGGTTCATAGGCTACGACTATTTTTTCCAACTTTCCCGAAGCCACTCCCGCGAACGCTTCCTTGACTTGTTTGGTAATCACGCGCATCGTTTCACCAGACTGCCTTTCCGCTTTCGTTTCGCCCACACAGATTATCGGGCTAAGGCCATTTTTGAGACTGGCCAAAATCTTTTGATTAATTGATTGATTATTTTCCCCGAAATATTTCCGCCGTTCGCTGTGCCCAATAATTACGTAGTCACAATCAAAATTCTTGAGCATCAAAGGAGAAATCTCTCCAGTGTATGAGCCTTTATCTTCCCAAAAACAATTCTGACCACCTAGAATAACTTTTTTACCAAGCACTTTTTTAAAACTTTCCAGATGAATTACTGGCGGACAAAGCACAATTTCCGTATTGACTAACTTCTTTTCCAGCAATTCTTTTTTAAACGATTTCAAATATTGGTCTCGTTCCTGAATAGAAACGATATTCATTTTTAGATTACCTATAATTATTCTTTTCATAATACGATATAGCCCGTAGAGACGAGGCACTGCCTCGTCTCTGCTGTATTTTTAGTTAAAATAAACAGTTATTCCTAAAATAATCGCACCGGAAACCATCGTGCCAAAAAGTAAAAGGGGCAATGATTTTTTCAATGGAACATTAAAAATGAAAGCAGCTAACGCCCCTGTCATTCCGCCAAGCAGCGGGATTGGAGTGGCCGCCAGAATAAAAATCGCCCAAGCTCCATATTTTTCCATCTTTCCCCCGGCACGCTTTCGCGTGTGCTCAAACAACCAATCAAAAAAAACTTTAAATAATTTTATGTACGTGGATAAAACTTTTGCGATCGGATCAAGTGCTAAAACAATCACTATCATAGTAAAAAAGGTGCCCGCCACGGCATAGAACCAAGACCAAAAAGCACCCATTCCATAGACAGTATAAGCCAATGGCAACGCCGCACGCAGTTCAGTCACAGGAATGGCCGAGATAAGAAATATTGCCAGTTCCTTAGGAAAGCCGGTAAACCAGCCAATAATCATTTCGTGCATAAAGTTTTTACATTCCCCTTAAGTATTCCGCGGCATCTTCCGGCGTAATCGTAACAATCTCAATCCCGGTTGAAATTTCGAATCCCGCCCAGATATTCAGTTTCGGCAAAATTTCGATATGCCAATGATAATGCGGATAATCTTTTCCGTCACACGGTGATGTGTGTATATAAAAATTAAAATCAGGATTGTTTAGTGCTTTGTCTAACTTATAAATTGCTTTTTGTAAGGCCTCTCCTCCCGCCATTTTCTCCTCTTCCGTCGTTCTTTCAAAATAGGGTTTATGTTTTTTAGGTATCACCCACATTTCGAAATTAGACCGTGAGGCAAAGGGACAAAAGACGATAAATTCCTCATTCTCAAACACAATCCGCTTCCCATGTTCCCGCTCCCATTCTAGCATAGCGCAATAGACACAATGTTTATTCGCCTTGTAATAAATTTCCGCTCCATCCAGCTCCGAATCTACATAGGGAGAAACGACCGGGATAGCCATCAGTTGCGAATGTGGATGCGGAATCGAAGCGCCCGCCCTCTTCCCATGATTGTGAAAAATGTCGACGTAATTGACCGACTTTTTATTCATCAGATCAATGTAACGTGATTGATAGGCATCGAGCACTTCCGCTACCATAATCGGATCCATCCGCCCGATGTGCTTTTTGTGATCTCTGGTCACAACCACTTCGTGATAACCCACACTATCCATCTTGAAATAAGGGCCTTCTTCTTTGTGATTAATTTGTCCGCCAGTCGGCCGAGAAAATGCCGGAAACTTGTTGGGAAAAACACGCAGACTCCAATCATTCTCATTGTTTCCATAGAGCAAAACGTCCTTTTCTTGACCAGAAGCAGTTGGGTCACAAAAGAGACAGTTGGCGACATCACATTCACTTTCGCCGTCCGCTTCTTTCTTGGCAAACTCATCCGGCCGTTTAGCACGGATCGTCGAAACCACCACCCAATCCCCGGTGATCAAATCTTGGCGCAACTCTGTTGGTTTTGTTTTGTTTTTTTCGTTTTCCAAAAAATTTTATTTATTGAGGCTTACTTATCGGCCTTAAGAAAATTTTTGACGTTCGACTTTTTTAGCATCCAAATCCTTAGTAGACCGGCGCAAGGCCAGACAAAAAGAGAAAACCGCGCTATAAAGAATTTTCTTAAGGCCAATACGTAAGCAGGTTGATGTTATTTTTTGATTTTGTATTTTCCACCCCAGAGTCTCATCCTTGTTTTAAATAAATCCCAAAGTACCTGAAAATAGCCATTTGGTCCGGTAAGGCTTACCGTTGATCCAGCTTCATTCATCCAGCTCACTGGCATTTGCTTAATCTTGAAGCCCAGCTTCTTCGCAAGCATTACCAGTTCAAAATCAAATCCAAAACGATCAACCACCATCCGACTCGCCACCGCCTCGGCCGCCTTAGCGCTGAGCATCTTAAACCCGCATTGTGTATCTGGATAACCCCAAAGTCCCAACGTAATTCTAATCGCCCAATTTCCCGTGTCTCCGAATAATTCCTTCCACTTTGCCTGATGGACTTGAATATGCGCTCCTTCAATGTCACGCGAACCCATCACTACGTCATATCCTTTTTCAAATTCTGGCAAAAATGCATCCAGATGATTGATGGACGTTGAACCATCTGCATCGAAAAATAAACGATATTCTCCCACTGCTTCCAAGAGCCCTTGTCTCACAACATAACCCTTTCCGTGATTATCCTTGTTTTCAATTACTCTAAAATTTTCAAATCTACTGGCATAACTGCGCGCCACTTCCGCAGTATCATCCGGCGATCCGTCTACGACAACGACAATCTCATAGCTATATTTTTTATCCTTGAAGTATTTTTCACATTCTTCCAGATTTATTCCAATCCGCTTGCTTTCTTTGTACGCCGGAATCACAACAGAAAGATAGATTTTTTCACTCATGCTTTTTATGAAAATTATTGGTTAATTTGATTATGTTTATTGTAGCACAAAAAATTCAAAGACGAAATAAGCCTCTTTTCCCTAAAAAATCCAAACCGGGTTCATTCGGCCAAATCACCTTCATAATTTGATGGTTTGAACATCGGCGTCATTACTGGCTCCGGATTGGGCACGACCCGAAAATCTTGCTCGCCTTTGAGCGGTACACGTTTTATGAGATCCAGGCCGTCTAATTTGTTGATCTGCAAATATTGATCTGAAACAGTATAAAGATTATTTTCAATATATAATGCCCTTTTTAAGCCATTGTTGTAATAATCATAACCTAACTGTGTACCGGTTTTATTATTTTGACTGATTTTTCCTTGAAGCGTAAAACCATTTTTGTCCACCTTGAAAACTGCCACTCCGTTGAACACTTCCTGCCAAGGCATTGAAGTGTTGACCAAGTCATCGGTCAGCGTCACCGGAATCACTAACAAATTCTTCTCACGAGAGAAAAGGAATGCTTTGTGGTCATCAAGAGCCAGTGAATTGCTACCGGCCGAACCAAGCTCGTACTTATCAACCTCTTTGGGCTGAGAAACATCGCTCACATCAAACAAGGAAAGCTTAAGCCCTCTCGTCGTCACCCCACCGGAACTATTTTCTTCCGCTTCTTTCCCCAGACCAATCAGTGTCGTGTCATTATAAGGATGCAAATAACTGGAGAAACCTGGCACTTTTAGCTCACCCAATACTTTAGGATTTTTTGCGTCCCCGAGGTCAACTACAAACAGCGGATCGGTTTGCTTATACGTCACAAGATACGCCCTGTCTTGCATAAACCTGGCCGAATAAATCCGCTCCCCTTTGGCTAAATTCTCCACCGCACCGATTGTTTTCAGATCCCCATCGAGAACATAAAGATTGCTATAAGATTGATTCTGCTGAGCTTTAATATCTTGAGCTGTATCGCCTGCCATTTTCTCCATACCGCCAATCCCACCAAATCCACCAAAAAAATTCAGTGGCGAAAATGTCTGATTCTTAGTTGTTGCTATTCTAAAATTCCCCTTTTCGTCCTCATCCATCGAGAATTGATTGAGCACTGACCCAGTCACTTCTCCAAAATTTTTATACTCAATCCTACCCCCTTCGATCGCAATTTTATGAATGACCGTTTTTTCTAATTCCTTGGAAATATCCGCGTATTTTTTCTGCATTTCATCTTCCAGCTCTTTTTCTATTTTTTGATTCTCATCATCAGGCAACGATGCCAAGTAGCGCTCCACAACAGCGTTGATTTTGCTCATTTTTTCCCGTTTTGAAAGAATTGAATCATCCACCGCCTCAATTTTTTGGATCTGCGCTTGCTCCTTCTCGCTCAGGCGCGTTAATAGAAAATCTTTTGCCACTCCCATAAACAGATCGTACTCGCTCAAATATTTCGTATAGGCGATGTAGAGATTTTTTTGCGACGCGTAAAAATTCTGCTGTCCGGAAAGCAGATAAACCTGATTGGTCAAATTTTCATTTTCGTCATCAATATTAATCGCAGAGACATTGACCATGTTGACCGAATCGTAGGGCATATCAAAATAGTAAACATCAGGACAATTTGGGCACTTAGCCAAATCTTGACTGTCATATAATTCCTTTCCATCGTCCAATATTCTTGGCACGGGAATTTCTCCAGCATAATATTGCGTGTAAGTCGAGGTAAGGAAATAGACATAATTGCCGATCATCCGCGATTCCAAATAATTTCCCTCAAAATCTAAATCACGTAGCTGCTTCGGATTTTTCTTGTCTGTAATATCAAATACCTTAAAAAAAGAATATGGCGATTTGCGCTTGAAACGAGCATAATAATCCATTGTCATAATGCCTTGATCGCCACCAAAAATCACCAGCCGATCTCCTTTGAGATAGAGGCTTTGCGGGACTGACTTAAACTCAATTTTTGACACAACTTCCGCGCTATCAGCCGGATTGGCCCGCGTGATAAAAAGCGTATTGCCCGCGACAGAATAGATATATTCGCCGTCCGTCTTCACCAGATCAGATTCATCCACGCCTGACACTTGCACATTCGTCTGGGAATAATCCACTCCCCCCAACCCGGAAGTCGCTTGGACGCTTTTTTCCGCCATCGGCACAGCCGCGTCTGTCCACTCCATATTTGACATGATCCTTCCACTGAAATTATCTCCTCCGGAATTATTTTCTACAAAATCTTGCAATTCCTGATAGTTGGAAAATTTCTTAATCTTAGATTGATCAGCTAACTTTTCCGCAAGCATCCCGGCCTGCTCAGTCGCGCCATTTGTTTGGTTATCTTTCTTGGCCTCTCTTCCGTTTTTGATATAGAAATAGTTTTGCACCACCAGAAGCGCAAAAAATAAAAAAGCCAAAGCTGGCAAAATTATTCTGATCCGATGATCTTTTTTCACCTCAACCGGAGCAGTTTCATCTTCCACATTATTTTGTGGTTCCATTTTGTTTTAAAATTTAATTTTTTATTTCAAAATTTTGTGCCTGCCCTAAAAAGCTGTGCCTGTCACATCTTCTCCGGCGCACTAATCCCCACCAGCCGCAATGTTTCACCCAAGACAACTTTTGTCGCGCTGACCAACTCCCTTCTCGCAGAAGCCAAAGATTTTTCTTCGTCCAAGATTCGCGAGGTGTGATAGAAACTATGAAATTTATCCGCTAATTTTATTGCGTAGTGCGTCAAGCGATGGACTTCATAGTTCTCGGCGATTTCTACAATCAAATCAGGAAAACGCATCAAGTGCCTCACAAGTTCAATCTCTTTTTCATTAGTGAGCATTGAAAAATCAGCCACGCCTGCCGCTTCTTTTTCTGTTTTTCTGAGAATTCCAGAGAGCCGTGCATAAGCATATTGGACATAGAAAACCGGATTCTTATTGGACTTTTCTTTGGCTAGATCAATATCAAAAATCATCGGAGAATTTGCAGAATAGGCTAAGAAAATGAAACGTACGGCGTCTTTCCCCACTTCATCAATTAAATCTTCTAGGCAAATATATTGTCCTTTTCTTTTTGACATCTTAAATTCCTCGCCATTTTTAAGCACAGTAAGATTTTGCGTAAGTAACACTTTTACTTTTCCAGGATAACCTAATGCCTCCATAGCTCCTTGCACGCGCGCGACATCCCCATGATGATCAGCGCCCCAGATATCAATTGCCAGATCGAATTTTCGCGTCTGCAATTTATTCAAATGATAGGCGATATCTCCGCCGAAATAGGTGATTTCGCCAGTTGTTTTTTTCACCACCCGATCTTTTTCATCACCAAATTTTTCCGCTCGGAACCACAGTGCATCATCTTTTTCATAGAGCAGATCTTTTTCTCTCAACTGCGAAAAAGCTTTTTCCACTTCGCCGTCTTGATGAAGTGAACTCTCACGAAAATATTCATCAAAACGTATTCCCAATGATTCCATTGCCGGCTTAATCATTTCTTTCAGGATTGTTTTGGTCGCAATTTGTCCAACTAAAAATGGATCGGTTTCTTTATTTTTTTCTGCTAACTTATCAATATATTCTCCCCGGTATTGCGCCTCTGCGTCTTTGAGAATCGAATGTCCCAACACCTTGATTTGATTGCCAAAATCATTGACATAATATTCTCGCCAAACAGAAAAACCATTCTTTATCAGTACATTCGCCAACACATCTCCCAATGGCCCCCCCCGACCATTCCCCAAGTGAATCGGTCCGGTCGGATTGGCGCTGACAAAGTCCAAGTGGATTTTTTTGCCTTTCCCCGAATTCCCTGTGCCATACTCTCCACCAGCCAAATTTATTTTCCCAATTTCATTCCCGCGCGCTCCTGATGACAAAGTGAAATTCAAAAAGCCCGCTCCTGCCACTTCAATTTTGGAAATTAGTCCCTCATCCAAATCCCCCTTCTCCAATTCAGCTTTCAGCAGTTCCGCAATTTCTCGCGGATTTTTCCCCAGTTTTTTTGCCAGCTTGAGCGCTAAATTTGTCGAATAATCCCCAAACTCTTCCGGCGGATAATTAATTTCGATTTCCCCTTCAGAAAGCGAAAAATCCGGACTTATCCGGCTAAAAATGCTGTGTAATTTTTCAATTAAAACTTCTCGCATATGCAGCTAGTATAAAGGGAAAATAGGATAAAATCAATAGTTCCATCCTTCTTAGGCCATTTTCAATAAAAAAAACCAGACTCATTCTGGTTTTTTTATTCTTTAACGCTAGATAGCTACTTAATTCTTTCAAGCATCTATGGCCGTATCACTAAAATCATTTTAACATTTTTTGTAGCTACATCATAAGTCACTCTGACCACATCGTCCTTTTTAATATCAGCTATTTGACCAAGTACTGTATTATTACCATTCACAGAAATCATCACTGGAGTGGCGCCATTAATATTGACACTGACTGACTCCCTGGAATTTTTTATAGTAAGAGTTTTTTCTGCAATTTTTTCTATATTGCCGGAAACATCATTCGCACTCGACTGCTGGTTATTCGCATCTTGACTAAATATATTTACAGGAATCTCTTTCTTATCGTTGGTCATATTTTTCGGATTAATTGACCGATTTCCATCGCTTATCTTTCTGGCAACAAAATAGATGCTTCCAAATAGAACCACTAGCGCTAAACTGAGAACTACGACCTGTTTTTTATTCATATTATTTTTTAATTATTATTATTATTATTATCTCCTCCCCACACAATCCTTCTCCCCCACCTGCAAATTACAACCATCATTGCAAGAAACATCCTTGCAAGTATAGGAGGCACAGTCGGGAGCATCCGGGCGACAATCTTTGGCAGTATTATTGACATTAATCTTAGCAACTGGAGTTGCCAGACAGCTTGGTCCGGTCACTTTCAGACTAGGAGCATAGGTGCCGTTTTTGTCGTAGGTGCAGGTAAAGGAACCATTCGTAGAATCTTT
>JBAZYF010000004.1 GCA_041659505.1 Parcubacteria group bacterium | reverse complement strand
TCTCCTATCTGCTGTAGGCGTTGTTGATTGAGAGATCTCTTTCCTAGTACGAGAGGACCGGAAAGAACGAACCTCTGGTGTACGAGCTGTTCCGCCAGGAGCACTGCTCGGTAGCTACGTCCGGACGGGATAACCGCTGAAAGCATATAAGCGGGAAGCCTCGCTCAAGATTAATCAACTACCTTGATTTATCAAGGTACAATTTCCTGGAAGATTACCAGGTTGATAGGTCTCAGGTGTAAGTCCAGTGATGGATTAAGCCAAGAGATACTAATAAATTGAATTATTATTCACTCTTAAATTTCCTGTAACATGCAGCGCAAAATATGAAACACGTGCTTTCGAGCACAATCGTTTCATGTTGCGTGTTATATGTTACATATCGGTTAGTAGTTAGCAGTTTCTAAATTTCCTATTTTACCACGCCGTATCCGCCAGCTGGCGGAGAAGGAGGGCTTTGCTTTTTTCTATTCTTCGGAGTAGAATAAAAGCAAATAAAAAATAGTAGAAACTGAAGTTCTCGAATAAATAACTTTAAAATAGTTTATGGAGAATTATAGAAAGAGTTTTGCATTGACATTTACCGTATTTTCCGTGATTATGCTTACGATCGCCTCATTCCTGTTTTTCTCTCCGGTGATCAAGGCTTTTTAACAATAGCCAATAATTTGAATGCGCAGTTTTCGGTGCTTCTAGCGACAAGGGTACACCTGATCCCTTCCCGAACTCAGCAGTTAAGCTTGTCAGCCCCGATGGTATCCGCTTCGAGCGGAAAGAGTAGGGCAGTGCCGAGAACTGTGTATTTAAATTTCAAAGTAGGATTGAATTATTACAATGCGATGAGTGGTCCGCCCAGGGCGGAGAGAACTGTGTATTTAAATTTAGAAAAGATCTGATTATAAAAATGCCACCCGTGGTATTTTTTTGTTTGGTTCATTGTGAACTGAACGGTTACTTGCTATAATAAAAACATAATACTAAAAATTTAAGCGATATGGATAAGAGTTCTCAAAAAAGGCTAATCATCGGCCTGATTTATCTGATATTTTTTGCAGCAGTTTTTTGGTTTCTGTACTCAATTTTTAAACCAAAAGCGACTTGTACCGATGGAGTAAAAAATCAAAACGAGGAAGGAATCGATTGTGGAGGGATTTGCCCGGCGAACTGTGTCAAAAATGAAGTTAAGGATTTTATTGTCGGAGAAACGGGCGTGGTAGAAAGTTCAATCGCCGGTCAGTATGATTTTTATGGGCAAGTGATTAATCCAAACAACACCTATGGCAGCAAAAGTTTTTCCTACGATATAAGATTCAAAGATGAAAACGGATTGATCTTGGCGGAAAGACAGGGAGAAAGTTTTATCCTTCCGGGGGATAAAAAATATATCATAGAGAATAATATTGGATCGGATAAACACCCGATTAGTATTGATTTTTCCGTCACTGATTCGCAATGGGTGGAAACTGATGATCTTTATGAAAGACCGGATCTCGAGATTGTAAACAAGAGTTATAACGAAATTACTTCCGGGGTTGGTTTTTCAGAAGCCAAGGGTCTTTTGAAGAATAAAAGTCCGTTCGATTTTGCATTGATACGAGTCAGGGTGATCTTGCGCGATATGGCAGGCAAGATTATCGCACTTAATTCTACAGAAATGCGAACCGTCAGGTCGGGAGAGAATCGTGATTATCGAGCTTTTTGGCCTAATCGTTTTCCTGGTGGGGTGGCTGATGTGGAAAATCAGGTCGAAGTTAATGTTTTCGATTCAGATGCTTTTGCTAAAAAATATTTTCAATCTTTGCAGTCTCATGGGCGTTAAAAATTTGTCAAAAAGGAAAAGAATCTATGCAGAAATTCTTTAAGCTGGATTGGGTAATTTTGGTCACGGTCGCCTTGCTTGTGGCAATCGGTTTTTTGGCTCTCTATAGTGTTTCACGGGGAGATTTAGGGATAGATCTGGGAAATTTCAGAAAGCAATTGATTTCAGCTGTGGTGGGGATTGTGCTGATGTTTGGTATCGCTTTTTTTGATTATCGCGCCTTGAGTTTCTTTAGTACTAAGCTGTATTTTGCCACACTAGCAGTGCTTTTTTTGGTGCTATTTCTTGGAACCAAGATTCGTGGTACGACAGGCTGGATTGGTGTTGGCTCCTTTAATATTCAGCCAGTGGAGATGGCTAAATTGGCTATGGTTGTCTTTTTGGCTAGCTTTTTTAGTAAGAAAAAAAGCCAACTCAGTATAGTGGTGAGAATTACCACATCAGTCATTTTGATTTTTTTCCCAGTCTATCTTATCATTAAACAGCCAGATTTTGGTTCGGCAATGGTGATTGTTGTTTCTTGGGCTGCCCTGCTTTCCATCTCGGGGATCAGTAAGAAAAACTTGTTGATTTTGTTTTTGATCGGATCGGTCATCTCCTATTCTGGCTGGTTTTTATTACGGCCCTATCAGAAAGAGCGTTTGATCAATTTTGTCAATCCGTATAATGATCCACGGGGTAGTGGCTATAATGTGATTCAATCAATGGTGGCGGTCGGCTCCGGCGGACTTTTTGGTAAAGGTCTCGGTCATGGTTCGCAATCGCAATTGAATTTCCTGCCGGAAAAACACACAGACTTTATCTTTGCTGTTATTGCTGAAGAAATGGGTTTTTTAGGTGCCGCCGCCGTCCTGTTTCTCTTGAGTCTTTTGCTCTATCGCATAAAAGAAGTGGCGCGTTCGGCCGGGGATAATTTCGGCTATCTTCTGGCCGTAGGCATTATGATGATGCTCTTTTCGCAGATCTTGGTCAATGTCGGGATGAATATTGGAGTGATGCCAGTGGCGGGCGTGCCGTTGCCTTTTCTTAGTTATGGCGGAAGCTCTTTGGTGGCGGTTTTTGCTTCAATTGGAATTGTTCAAAGCATCTATATCCATAAAATGAAAACTCTTTAAGAGGCTGATTTTTACTTACTACTCAACAAAGAACCCACTATCGATCGAGTGGGTTTTTTGTTTTGGCGTCCTTGACAAATTTCCCAGTTGTGCTAGACTATTCCGTTAATCTAATAACTGATTTTAAGTAAAACTATATGTTTGATATGAAAAAAATTGACTTAAAAAGGTTGTTTTTGGCCTTTTTAGCGTTGGTCGTGGTTGTGCCATTTTTGACTTTTGCCGGGCATACAAAAAAAATCTATGTCGATACCGGAGCGAGTAATAATCAAGATGGTTCTTCCAAACATCCCTATAAAACCATTTCCCAAGCGCTGAAAAATGCCAACAAAGACACAGTGGTCTATGTCGCTGAAGGCACTTATCATGAAAATTTAGTTGTACCTAAGGGCGTGGAAGTTAATGGCCAAGGTCGAGACAAGACAATCATTGAAGCAAAGAGCGATGATGATTCCGCGGCCTATCTTAATGGCGGAGCAAAACTCACCAAACTGACAATCCGGGACGGTAAAAATGGAGTCAAAGTTTCTGATGGCGGAAGAGTGAAAATTATCAAATGTCGGATCGAGCACAATGACAGGGATGGTGTGATTATTTATGCCGGAAAACTGAATGATAGCAATAAGGTGACGATCAGTGAAACGGAAATCAGAAAAAACGGCCGCAACGGCGTTTACTCCGAGAAAAGAAATCTGGTCGTTGATAATAGCGACATCAAAGATAATGGCAGCGACGGAGCATCTTTTGATTCGGGAGTAATGGCTTGGATCGATGGTACTAATTTTCTGAGAAATTCTGCCAGTGGCCTCAAAGTTCGCCTGGATGGTGCACAGATCTATACAAAGAATAATACTTTTTCTGATAATGAACGGGAGGGGGTTGAAGTTGATGCTTTTGGACAGACAGGCAGAGTTGATATTAAAAACTCAAAGTTTAGCGATAACTCTAATTATGGGATCGCTCGGGTGCAAAGAAAAGCTTTCTTTGGCAATACTTGGACAGGCTTGACGATCGAAAATGCTACTTTTTCCAAGACAAACTTAGGTGAAGTTTCGGGAATATTCAAACTGTTCAATTAAGACAGGTAAATAACGGAATTGATTCTTATGAATAATTTTTGGCTAAAAAAACTGGGTTGGTTTGCGGGCATATTCTTAGTTTTGCTCGTATTCAATCTGAATAAGAGTCAAATCTATGAGTCTGAGACGGATGTTTTACTTTTGCCTAAAAATGAAGTCATTGCGCTTAATCTTGATGTGACAGTGGAAAATTTTCAACAGATCCTAGCCTCGCTGGCTTTTAACGACCGCTTGAGTGATGGAAGCGAAGCTTTAGCGTCTGGCGTGGATCTGCCAAACTATAAGCGGAAGGATTTTTGGAATTCAAAACTGAGCGTGATTCGGGCGGATAAGAGCGGGGTGTTGAGGATTAAAAACTTCGATGCGAAAAGTAGTCTCGCTCAAGAGCTGAACAATGATACGATAGAAAACCTGATCGCAGTAATCGGCAGATATTATAATATCCAGACAGACCTGGAGATTCAGATCATCGATGGGCCAATAGTGCGAAAAACTATTGCTCAAAATTTGACTGTCTTGATCGGCGAAAGCCTCCTTTGGTCGCTGGCACTCTATTTGATATTTTTTTTCCTTTTTCCGCTTATCTTTATTAAAAAAGAGACTGGCCAGAGGGAGCTTCCTGGCAGGGATTTTTCCCGTAATGTTGAACCGTTGAAAAAGATGGTCGTAGCTACGATTCCCGAGGAAGATAATTATTTTGCAACCAAGAATTTTTTTGATCAGGTCAAAAAAACTGAAGTAATGGAAAAAATCTTGCCAAAGGAAGGGACTTTGCCTCCATCCATCTTTCCCAGCTTTGGAAAAAAAGCTCCAACGCCTGTTAATCTTCCGGTAAGCGAAGATGAGCTGCCTAGTATCTTCCGTCAAAAAATAGCCACTCCTCAGGCGGAGAAAGTAATTGAGAAACCGATTGAGCATGTGGAAGCAGCGCAGGTGGAATACATTCCGCGCGAAGCGACGCCGGAAGAAGTGAAATCTAGATTGAACCGATTGCTCGGCGGGGGGAAATAATATTTTTGATAACTGGAAAAAACCGTTCTCGTTTTTCGGGAGCGGTTTTTTGTTTGCTTGGGTGATGTTTCCGTGGTTTATTTTCTCCGGATTTATGGTATAATTAAAACAGCTAAGGAGCTGGTTTTTTGGTATATTGAAATTTTCTCTAGGAAAATTATTTGTTAGGTAAAAAATGAAAAATGAGAACTTAAATTTAAAACTTATTTTTTTCGCAATAATCTTCGGCGGGATTTTTGGATTGATGGGAAGAACCTGGGCAGTGACATATTATATCTCTAGCAGTACGGGAAATGATGCCAATACCGGCCTGGATAAGAACCATGCTTGGGAGCACGCACCGGGAATGAAAGCGGCGATAGGTAATCCGGCGGATTATGCTCCACCGGCTGGTTTGTGTTCTACGTATACAGGAACATGTGCCAGTTCTTGCGCTAGTGGTTATGTCCAACTATACCCAGCTGGAGAAAATTCCTCTCAATTTAGTGATTGTTCAGCAGCGCAAATTTGTTGCGTTTCCGATGCCTGGCTTTCTGGCAACAGCTATCTTTTGAGTCAGCCCGGTGACAATTTTATTTTCAAGGGCTGTGATGTTTGGACGGCGGAAAATTTTCCTTGGAGAATTAGCGCGCCGCATTTTGCCACAGAGACCGGTGCCTATTATAGCGCCGCAATGGACTATCTCGGTACTGGTCGAGAGGAAGCGAAAATTTCTCTCCTAGGCGATGATGATAAGACCTGGTATAACTCGGCGAAATGCGCGTCCGGCTGGGATCGTCCAGTACTGGATGCCTGCGCGGTGGAAGCGCCACCAATTCCTTCACCCTATCATGACGGTGAGTTTATGACCGGTTGCAGTGGCAATAACTTGACCACATTTTCGGATGATATGGCGATGCTACATTTTCCGATAAAAAATGTTATTTTTTCCGGTTTTGATATTCGTAATATTTATGTGCCGAACCAGCAAGGATATGGCGCGGTTGTTTATGGCGGTCGCCAAGAAACAGCCTGGTTGATTTTTCGTCGAAACTATATCCATGCCTGGTACGCTGATCCGCCAGTCAAAATTTGGGTGACAATTCCGCAAGACAGTCATACTGCAACAGTAATCAGCGGTAACACGGATGGGGTTAGCAACGGAATGCCTTTTCAGATAATGGGAACTTATCAAGTAATTCCGGCCAGCAATAATGGCCCGATCGTTGCCAATTGGAATGGGACAGCCAAGACTTTCGATATTACGGACGGTTACGCAAATTTACGCAACTCTTGCTTACTGCATGGTCTTCCTAATAGCCAAGGCAATACTTGTGTCGATGGTGGATATTTGGGTGGGGATGTGGATTGTTCGCAAGCACCCGGTTGTCTTTTGGTTGGCGGAAGCCAAGCGATGGTAATTTCTCCCATTCAAAGTTACCCCAATAATCGCGATGTAACATTTGAAGAAAATGTGGTGGATGGGAGAGATTCGAATCTTGTGCAAGAGGAATTGGATTGTCCAAGTGATGTGTGGGGAGCTTGCATGGGAGTGAACGGTGGGCTCTACCAAGGACCGCAGATCGTGCGTAATAATGTTTTTCGCGATACGACCAGTTGGTATCTGGGAATGGTTCAGGAATTTACCGGCAATTATTATCTGGGACCGCACCGCACGGATATCAACACAACTAGCCATGACAATATGATGGAATCGCTGGGCGATCATGGCTTTGGTGCGGTTGTGGCCAACAATGTGATGGTTGGGGCGAAAGCCGGTGTGTCAATAATGTTAGCTGCCCGCAAAAAATACACGTCAACAGCTTCGGTTTCCACCGGTTCTAGCGTGCTTCAGTTTTCGCAAAGCCCGGCTACGGCTTGCGGTGAAGCTGATTGCGAGTTGACTGCTGGCCGAGTAATCAAAGTGGTGGGTGGCGGAGCGGGTGGAAGTGATTTGGATACCTATGTGCTTTCCATCAATGCCAGCGCCAATACCGTAACCTTGGAAGATCCGGTTCAGATTACCAGTGTCAATGCGACAATCTATACTGGAGGCGTCAATCCTAGTTATGCTTTTAATAATGTGCTTTCTGATGTTCCGCAAAATTATGTTTTTCAAATTACAACATCGGGTGGCAGTACGACCGGTTCAGTCTATCTTTTTAATAATACCATTGAAGGCGGACCGGATCCAAATGGTTATTCTCCAGGATCTTATCCAGTAATTCCTGGTACAGGCTGTTCGGCATCGATGCAACATTGTGAGTTTCGCAATAATCTGCTAATTGCTTGCTCGGGTGATGGTGAAGGTTCTGCTCAATGTGATGAGGGTCGGCCATTTGTTCCAGCAGAGCTATGCGGTGCTAATTGCACAGAGCATGCCAACATTGGTCAGGCCCTAAATCAAGCCATAGCCCAAGGCACGATTTGGAATCAAAATCCCTACACCTTTTTCCCCAGCGCGGCGTCCCCGGTCATCGGTGCTGGGGATAACTTGACGGCCTATTGTTCTCGGCCGAGGTTGTCTGAACTTTGTTCGGACACGACCTATGCTGTCGGCTATGACCAAGTCAATCATCAAGTCATTCTTCCAGCTAGAACAGTACGTCTGCGTCCGGCGTCAGGCGCTTGGGATGTTGGTGCCTATGATTATCAAACTGGTGATGATTTCACTGCGCCCGGAGCGCCAGTGGGATTGGCAGTAAGCTAATTATTTAATTAAACAAAAAATGCCTAAAAAAAATTTCTATTTCAGTTTAGGATTAATTTTGTTTCTCAGTCTACCTCTTGGACATTCCCAAGCCGCGCCGATCATTATTGATCACAATACTCGGTCAATCAGTTTGATTCCCGAAGTGCAAATCAATAATGCCAAAAGCGATTTGCACATTGCTTATGGACACACCTCACATGGCAGTCAATTGATCGATGGGATGAATGGCTTGGTGACTTTCATGAATAATAAGGGCGCGACCAATAATTTGTATGCTTGGAATAATGGCGGTATCGACGGGGCGCTTGATCTGCATGATGGCGCGATGGCGGGAGATGTTGGTTACTATCCTGATTGGGTGAATTATACGCGCGCTTATCTGGGAACACCCGACGGCGCGACTGGCCGAGGCACCGGACTCAATGCAGATGTCAATGTCATCATTTGGTCTTGGTGTGGGCAAGTTTCCTCATTAGACGAATCCACGATGATCAGCAATTATTTGGCGCCGATGACAGCGCTGGAAGAGGATTATCCCGGGATCAAGTTTGTCTATATGACTGGTCATTTGGACGGAGGCGGTTTGAGTGGAAACCTGCACCTGAGGAACGAACAAATCAGAGCCTACTGTCGCGACAACGATAAAATTCTCTATGACTTTGAGGACATCGAATCCTATGATCCAGACAATGTTTACTTTGGTGACAAAATTCCGACAGACAATTGTGATTATGATAGTGATGCAAATGGCAGTCAAGATAAAAACTGGGCTTTGGATTGGCAAGGCACGCACACTTTGAATGTGGATTGGTATGATTGCGGGGCGGCTCATTCGCAATCACTGAATGCAAATCTAAAAGCCTACGCCGCTTGGTGGCTTTGGGCGAGACTAGCCGGCTGGGACGGTCAAACTTCTTCGGACACAGCTCCGCCAAATATTCCAAACGGGCTTTTTGTGGACTGATAAGATTTGTTACGTAACAAGTTACGTACCTCAGAATTGATCAGTAAACGCCAAGAGGTTTCTAGGAGGCCTTGATTTTTGATTTTGTGGTGGTATTGAAAAAAACTGAAAAGTAGGTTAAAGTTAGGTTATTGTTAAAATAACCGACTAGATATTGGTTTTATGGAAAAATACGATCCGCGAGAAATTGAGAAAAAAGCCCAGGAAAAATGGAAAAAAGAGCCTGATTTGGTGCGCGCCAATGATGCTTCGAAGAAAGAAAAGCGCTTTATTCTTGATATGTTTCCCTATCCATCAGGCGCCGGTCTGCACGTTGGACATGTAGAGAGCTATACGGCTACTGATATCTATTCCCGCTATCTTCGGATGCGCGGCTTTGAAGTGCTTCATCCACAAGGCTTTGATGCCTTTGGTTTGCCGGCGGAAAATTATGCGATCAAAACCGGAGTGCACCCTAAAGCAACAATCGAAAAGGCGATCGAGATTTTCAAGCGTCAGATTGATTCAATGGGTTTCTCCTATGATTGGAGCAGAGAAGTCAATTCTTCTTTGCCGGAATATTACAAATGGACGCAGTGGCTGTTTCTGTTGTTTTATAAAAACGGATTAGCCTACAAGAAAAAAGCCAAAGTGAATTGGTGTCCAAAATGCCAGACGGTGCTCGCTAATGAGCAGGCGGAGGATGGCGTGTGCGAGCGCTGTGGAAGTGCGGTTGTGCAAAAAGATCTGGAACAATGGTTTTTCAAAATTACTGACTTTATCGAGGACAAGAGCGATACTATCGGGCTTCTTTCAGGATTAGAAAAAGTGGATTGGCCAGAATCAACCAAGCTTCTGCAAAAGAATTGGATCGGGAAGTCCTTTGGTTCCGAAGTTGATTTTGCGATTGAAAATAGTTCGGAGAAAATAACTGTCTACACAACCCGCATCGATACGCTTTTTTCCGGAACCTATCTTCTTTTAGCTCCGGAACATCCTTTGGTTTCTGTGATAACAACCGAAGATCACAAAAAAGAAATAGAAGATTATTTGCTTGAAACGGCAAAAAAAACTGATATAGAACGTTTGGAATTGCGAAAAGAAAAAACCGGTGCTTTTACGGGAGCGTATGTGATCAATCCAGCGACCGGAAATCAAATACCGGTTTGGATTTCTGATTTTGTTTTGGTGAATTATGGAACCGGAGCGGTTTTTGCTGACGCGCATGACTCGCGAGATTTTGAGTTGGCAAAAAAATACAATATTCCGCTACGCGTTTCTATCAGGCCAAAAAATAATGAGCTTTGGGAAAAAGTGCAAAATCTGGAAATTTGCTTTGAAGGTGAAGGGGAGTTAGTAAATTCTGCTCAATTTGAAGGATTGTCTTCCAAGGAAGCAAGAATAAAAATTACTGAATGGTTGGCGAAAAAAGGAGATGCAAGATTTAAAGTAAATTACAAGTTACGCGATTGGTTAGTTTCGCGGCAGCGCTATTGGGGCGCGCCGATCCCAATTATTTATTGTGAAAAATGTGGTGAAGTTCCAGTCTCAGAGGCGGATCTGCCTGTAGAGCTTCCAACTGATGTTGATTTTAAGCCGACTGGCGAATCGCCACTCAAATATTCCAAAACATTTCAGGATGTCGTTTGTCCGAAATGCGGTAGCGTTGCGCGAAGGGAATCCGACACGATGGACACTTTTGTTTGTTCGTCTTGGTACTACTTGCGCTATGCTGATCCGAAAAATGAAAAGGAGTTTGCTTCAAAAGAACTGCTCAAAAAATGGTTGCCGGTCGATCTTTATGTCGGTGGAGCGGAGCATTCTGTGTTGCATCTGCTTTATGCGAGATTTTTCACGAAAGTTTTGCATAATTTGGGTTATCTCGAATTTGATGAGCCGTTTTTGAAGCTCCGGCACCAAGGCACGATTTTGGCGGAAGATGGAACGAAGATGTCCAAATCAAAAGGTAATGTGGTCAATCCGGATGACGTTACCGCGCAATTTGGCGCAGACGCTTTGCGGATGTTTGAGATGTTCATGGGACCGCTCGAGGATATGAAGCCGTGGCAGACAAAAGGAATTGTGGGAGTGTATCGGTTTCTAGAGAAAACTTATAAGTTAAATTCCAAAATCCTAATTTCCAATGTCAAATCAAATCCAAATTTCAAAAGCCAAACTACTAAAACGACTATTTTATTGAGCAAGACGATTAAAAAAGTTTCGGAAGATATTGAAAGTATGAAGTTTAATACGGCGATTAGCCAGTTGATGATTTTAGCTAATGCCTTGGAAAAAGAAACGGAATTGTCCGTGCAAAATTTTGAATTATTTTTATTGATTCTGAGTCCATTTGCTCCACACTTAACTGAAGAACTTTGGTCAAAGCTCGGTCATGACGAATCAATTTTCCAAGAGAGTTGGCCGGAGTATGATTTGAACTTGATCCAGGATGAAGAAATTGAACTAGTGATCCAAGTCAATGGAAAAGTGCGTGACACGGTGAAAGTTAGTGCGGACATTTCCGAAGAAGAAGCGACCAAGTTGGCGCTGGGAAGTGAAAAAACCAAGAATCATACAGCAGGCAAAGAAATTAAAAAGATTATTTTTGTGAAAGGGAGACTGATTAATGTTGTAATTTAGTTTTCCTTGTCATCCCCGCGAAGGCGGGGATCCAGGCACCCCAGGTGAAAAATAAAGAAAAACGAATTATTAAAATTCAAGACTAACTGAAATATAGAACTTGCCAGACTTGTGGCTCGATTTTCTAGAGTTCATAGCCAGAGGAACCTGGATTCCCGCCTTCGCGGGAATGACAATTTTTTCAGGTTGTATCTTATCAGAAGGACAGTGGATTTATTACAGGATTTAATTGGTTAAACAATTTATCTATGCAAGCAGTAATCCTAGCGGCCGGACGGGGAAAACGGATGAAAAAGCTGACCGATGAAATTCCCAAGCCGATGCTCAAATTGAAAGGCAAGCCGATCTTGGAGCACAAGATTAATATGCTCCCAAAAGAAATTAAGGAGATTGTTTTTATTATCGGCTATGCCGGTGACTATATCATTCGGCATTTTAAAAGGTATTTTGCCGGACGGCGAATTATCTATGTCTATCAAGACAAAATGAATGGCACGGGTGGAGCGTTGCATTTGGCGCGGAGCGTTCTTAAAGACAAATTTTTGGTTATTATGGGCGATGATCTCTATCATAAAAAAGATTTGAAGCGGATGCTGAGGCATGACCTAGCGATTCTGGGTTATGAGGTTGAGGATGTGAGCAAGTGCGGGATTATTAAAACCAATAAAAATGGGCGTATGATTGATGTGATTGAAAACCCGTTGCGATCAAAGGACAAGCTTGCAAATGCCGGTGCGTATGTTTTGAATAAAAAATTTTTTGATTATGATTTGATTCCTAAAAAGGCCGGAGATATCGAATTTGGTTTGCCCCAAACGCTGGCCGTGATGGCTCGCGATTACGATGTTAAAGTGGAAAAAGCGACGGCCTGGCATGCTATCGGCAGTCCGGATGATCTTAAAGCGGCGGAAAAAGTTTTGCATAAGTTTATCTAGTAAGAAGACTTATGTGTTTGCTAACAGCAAGCTTATTTTTTGGTAAACGCGTAAGTCGTAAAGAAATAATTTTGTTTTGCTTCCGTTGCGTGGTATAATATTGGATATGCAATTAGTTAAAGATAAACTAGAATGCCAAACGAAGTACCCAATATTACAGTCAAGGAAGTCAATGTGATCTACAATCAGGGCAAGCTCAATGAGATGCGTTCATTGGAAGAAGTCAGCTTGGAAATTTTTCCCGAGGAGTTTGTAATCATTTTCGGCCCTTCTGGTTGTGGAAAATCAACCCTGCTCTACACGATTTCCGGCTTACAAAAACCGACCAGTGGCGCGGTGATGATTGATGGAGAAGACATCAGCGCTTATTCCAAAAAACAGATGGCTTGGTTTCATCGCCGGAAAATGGGGATGGTTTTTCAAGCTTTCTATCTGATTGGATCGTTGACTATCCTGGACAATGTTTGTCTGCCCAAAACCTTCGATGGCGTAAAGATGTCCGAACGAAAAATCAAAGCGTTGGAACTTCTGGAGCGGTTTAATATTTCTAATCAGGCGGATAAATTCCCTTCGGAACTTTCCGGTGGTCAAAAGCAACGTGTTTCTATCGCGCGCGCACTGGTCAATGATCCGGAAATAATCCTGGCGGATGAGCCGGTAGGAAATCTTGATTCCAAATCTTCCCACATTGTGATGTCGATCCTTAAAGACTTAAATGAGATTGACAAAAAGACCGTCATTTTAGTGACGCATGATCCAGCTCACTTGGTCTTTGGTGACAAAATCGTGCATATGCGCGATGGCAAGATAATCAAAATCGAGCTGGTCAAAAAGCAAAAAATTGCACCGGCGGAAAGTTTTGTTTTCAAGGATGGAAAAGTGCGGGACGATTTCTTCAAGGAGGAATATATTCCACTTGATCTGCGCCATCTGATGCGGTCATTTCGCGGTCTTACGGGCAGCCAGGTAGGAAATCTCTTAGTGCCATTCAAGGCGCAACAGATTTTCTCCCATCTGTTTTTTTCCATGACTAATGATCAGATCGAAAAAGCCATCAAAAAATTGGAAGATTTTCTTTATTCCAAAATAAATTTTGAAAGTTTCCTGAAAGATTTGGATATGCCAGTTGAACAGGGCGGCGCGGGCTGGGATAAGCGTATCGCAGAACGATTTTCCGCCGAAATTCAGCAAATGGTCATGCAGGCGTCAAAAATCAGTTTCACAGAAAAAAATAAGACGGCGCAGGAGTTGGCGGAGTATCTCAATTTTAAATTAAAGTTAAATTTAGACGAGGCTAGAAATAGCCTACTAGTCGGGGCGCTCATAGATCGACTGGAAAATCGAATCGGCAAAGAAGAGTTTGAAAAAATAATGGATATCTCCGCAAAGCATGAGGGGCTTGATTTTGATAAAAGGACAGCGACAAAAATCGCCAAAGAAGTGGAGTTACTTTTGCTTTTACGTTACTCTGGTTAACGTGAGATAAATTTATGAACATATTTGATCTGTTAAAACTTTCTACTCGGATGTTTAAGGCGAGAACGTCACGGACACTTCTCACTGTTTTGGGCATGGGCGTCGGAATCGGGGCGATTCTTTTTCTGGTCGGGTTGGGCTATGGAATCCAGAAAACTCTCCTGGAAACAATCACCACGGCCGATTCTCTTTTAACGCTGGATGTTTATCCGGGCGGGGAGAATAAGTCGATCAGTCCGGCGGATGTTGAGACAATTGCCAACCAAGAGGGGGTCGAAAGGGTTAGTCCGGTTTACGAAACAATGGGACAGATGAAATTTGATAATCTGGTTTCTGATTCGAAAATTCTAGCAGTCGATCCAGACTTTAACCGGCTGGACGGTGTTAAGATTGCCGAGGGGGATGATATCAATGATGATGAAGTGAATGGTACGGTTATTTCCAGTTCGCTGGCAAAGATTTTCGAAAAAGAACCGCAAGAGATGTTGGGCGGAGAGTTAACACTCTATTTGCCGGAAATTGGGGAAAAAAAGGGACAAAAATTTGAACTGAAAACGAAGATTGTCGGTTTTACGGACAAAAAAGACATTTTGGTTTATATGAATAACAAAGCGGTAGATAGAGTTGTCTCCAATTTGCAATTTAGCCGGCTCAAAGTTAAGTGTAATTCCAGTTCAATCTTGCCCGGCATCCGGGAAAAATTGACCAATAATGGCTTTATTGTTTCCGCGCTGACTGATCTGATTAATCAAGTGGATAAAGCTTTTGGAGTAATTCGCGTGATTTTGGGATTCTTTGGTGCGATTGCGCTGATGGTCAGCGCCATCGGAATGTTCAATACGATGACTGTTTCGCTCTTGGAGCGGACAGAGGAAATTGGCATCATGAAATCAATCGGCGCTTCCAATTATGATATTTTATGGATGTTCGTTTTTGAATCGACCATCATGGGTTTTTTGGGCGGTCTTTCGGGGCTTATCATCGGTTTTATTGGCGGGCAACTTTTCAATTTTTTAGTTAATTTTTTGGCGCAACGGTTTGGCGGATATGCGACATCGCTTCTGTATTTTCCCGGTTGGTTTCTGCTCTTCATCCTAGCAGTGGCAACGCTGGTGGGTTTCACAACTGGAGTGATCCCAGCGCGACGCGCCAGCGCGACTGATCCATTGGAAGCCTTGCGGTATAAATAATTTGTAGTCAGTTTAATGTATGCAATCATTGCAAAGGAAAATCCGACCGAAGGGGGATTTTCCTGAAAAACCAAAGACTCCTCAAAAGGCCAAATTCAAAAAGTCTAAAATATTTTTAGCGCTGGTAATTTTAGGCGTGGTTTTTTTGGGAAAAAACTATTATGATACCCAGGCAGAAGCGAAAAATTCTAACGTGCGGAGTATTTCACAGGAGCAAGCCACCGTTCTTGGTATAACAGATGAAAATAACAATCAGGCAATAGTTGGAAGCGGGGCGGTTTTTTCTAGTGAAAATTTCAAAGCGACACAACTGGCTTTGGATGATGGCGCCGGTTTTGGTCTGGTGGATTTTGATGAAAATACTTTGCTCAAAATTGGAGACATTAAAAGTGAGCTATATTCCATAAAGGAGGGCGATAAGACTGAAATTAAGGGCTTGATCAATTGCTCCACGACGAAGCGGGCAAAAGCGGAATTGGAGTATTTCAAAAGCGGAACCACAGATGCGAAAACAATCAAGGAGCAGTCATATGGCACACAGCATTCCTGGGTAATTGCCGGACTGGACGCCGACTCGGTCTATAAATATTCTCTGCGGTCGACGGATGTTTCTGGAAGCAAAATTAGCTCGGAACAATTTGTTTTTTATACCGGCGCGCCGAATGTTTCACTTATTGATGTCCTGAGCAACGCCGTACGCAAGGTTTTCGGATGGGCATTGGGGGGATAGATGATTAGATTAATTCAAAGATATGATTGATAGAATTAAAAAAGTAGTGACGATTGGCGGTGGCACTGGCAGTTTTATGCTTCTCTCTGGACTCAAGGACTATCCAGTCAGCCTTTCGGCAATTGTGTCAATGGCGGATGATGGTGGATCAACTGGAATTCTGCGAGATGAATTGGGCGTTCTTCCACCGGGAGATGTGCGTCAATGTCTCGTTGCGCTTAGCAATTCATCGGATATCATGCGAGATCTGATGACTTATCGTTTTGAAGAAGGCGGACTCAAGGGGCATAATTTTGGCAATTTGCTTCTCAGCGCTTTGGAAAAAATTACAGGTAATTTTTCGGTCGGGGTAGAAGAAGCGGCTAAAATACTTAACATTAAGGGTGAAGTTATCCCGGTGGCTGACACGGAAGTGAATCTTTTCATGGAGCTTAAGAATGGAAAACTGATCAAGGGCGAGGATGAAGTGAGGCATAATTTTGAAATTAAAAAAACGGGGGTTGAGAAAAGCTATCTTAGTCCGAGGGTGCGAGCAAACAAAAAAGCCATCCAAAAAATTTTGGAAGCGGATTTGGTGATAATCGGTCCGGGAGATTATTATGGGAGTATCATGCCAAATTTTTTGGTGCAGGGAATTTCTGACGCGCTCAGAAAAACCAAAGCCACCGTTGTGTTTAATTGCAATTTAGTAAATCGGAAGGGTCAAACGGATAATTTTACTTTGGACGATTATGTTGAGCTGATCAATAAGCAGATCGGAAAAGAGCGGATTGATTTCGCAACATTTAATACAAAAAATCCGGGCAGAAACTTAATTAAGAAATATGAAGAGGAAAGCATGCTGGTTGAACTTGGAGAAAATAAAGATCAAAAAAGAACTTACCGCATAATCAAAACTGATTTACTGAGCGACAAGAGATCTATCTATAGCAAGGCAGATTCAATTGCCGCCACGCGAGCATTTATCCGCCATGATAGCGAAAAACTGGCACGCGTTCTCATGGTGATTTTGGAGCTGGGTAAATATGAGGGGATTATTAATGAGATAGTTTAAAGCTAGCCCAGATGAAAATATTTATTGATTTTGATGATGCGATTTTCAATACCAAAAAATTCAAGCATGATTTTATTGCGATTTTCGGTCGTTATGGGATAAATCAGGATGAGTTTCAGGATTCCTATTACACATATTCCAATAAATCTCAAATACAAGGCCGGCATTATGATTTCAAGATGCAAGTTAAGACTTTGCAAAAAAGCAAAGGCATTGATGGCAAAAAATTGAAGGCAGATGTGGAAAAATTCATGCAGAAGCTCAACGCATATCTTCTTCCCGATGTGAAAACTTTCTTGCAAGAATTCCCCAAAAAAGATTTATTCATTCTTAGCTATGGCGAGCCAAAATTTCAAAAAGCTAAAATCAGAGGAGCGGGGATTGACCGATTAGTGAATCGGGTTTTCATTACCAAAAGAAAAAAAGTTGATGTGATTTTAGAATTAAATCGCAAATATGCATATTCAAAAAAAGAAGCCATAATCCTAATTGACGATCATCCTGATCAATTTGAGATCAAAGGAAAAGCCAGGGAGCGGATAACAACCTTCCACCTCTCTCGCAAAGAAGGGCGTTACCACGACTTGCCCTGCGAGGAGCGTGATTATGCAGTAAAAAATTTAGGAGCAGTGGTGCGGATAATTAAAAAAGAAAAAATGCAGTAGGAAGTCCTATGAAACAAGAAAAAAAAGATCAAAATACAGTGCCTAAAAAATTTTTCACTCTTTCGGAGTTTCGCCATGAATTGGGCATTCCTTTGGTTTTGGCGCGCAAGTTGATTTTGTGGGGCGAGATTGAAGCATCGAAAACAATCGATGGAACACTCCGAATCGCCCATTCCGAAGTGTCAGTGGCCAAAGAATTGATGGCTACTCCCTGGAAAAAAGCGCGGTATTTTTTTCGCGCACTTGGTCCCGGAATAATCACGGGCGCATCGGACGATGACCCTAGCGGTATCGGGACCTACTCTTCCGTCGGGGCGAAATTTGGTTTTTCCATTCTTTGGATGGCCGCTTGGCTTTTGCCCGTGATGCTCGCCGTGCAAGAAGTTTGTGCGCGGATCGGTATTGTGACTAATCGGGGGCTGGCCGGAGTGCTTCAGGAGCACTACCGAAAAAAAGTTGTTTTTGTAGTGGTAATTTTGCTCATCATTGCCAACGTGGTCAATATCGGAGCGGATTTGGGAGCGATGGCGGCGTCACTCACCATGCTCACGCATTTCAATTTCTATCTTGGAGCGATTTTTTTTGCCCTGCTTTCTATCGGGCTGGAAATTTTTATTGGCTACCATTATTATGTGAAATTTTTGAAATGGCTGGCGATTTCTGTTTTGGCCTATATCGTCACTGGAATTATCATTCATCCGGATTGGCTCAAAGTCTTACATTGGACCTTTCTCCCTAGTATCAAATTCAGTGAAGAATATGTCTTTGCGATGGTGGCGGTTTTTGGTACAACAATCACGCCCTATCTTTTTTTCTGGCAAGCGTCAGAAGAGGTAGAGGAAAACAAATTACACAAAAAACTGCACAAGTTTTTAGGTGAGAAGAAGGAAAATATGCACACGAGGATTGGGAGGATGCGGACGGATGTAGCGACGGGAATGATCTTGGCCAATGTTGTTTTCTTTTTCATCGTGCTTACCGCGGCGCAAATATTTTTTGCCAATGGCGTTACTGATATTGCGTCAGCCGAACAGGCGGCGCAAGCTTTGCGACCGCTTGCGGGAAATTATGCTTATTTGCTTTTTGCTATTGGCATCATTGGAACGGGACTTTTGGCAGTACCGATCCTGGCCGGATCAGGCGCTTATGCACTCTGCGAATTAATGAAATGGCATGAGGGCTTGGAGTTGAAATTTTCTCGCGCCAAAGGTTTTTATGCGGTGATCACCATTTCAATTATGGTGGGTTTGCTTTTGAATTTTTTCCACATCAATCCAATTATGGCACTCTACTATTCCGCTTTTCTCAATGGCCTGATTGCCTTTCCCTTGCTTATTGTTATTATGGTAGTAGGTGATGATAAAAAAATTATGGGTCGTGAAACTCATCCGCTCTGGGTGAAATTTTTCGGCTGGCTCTCAGTCGTTTTTATGGCCGGCTTAATTCTGGCTTCGATTGTTTTGTATTTTAATTAATAATATTTGAACTCACGCATTCACCAAAAAAAATAACTAAATTGTGTCATCCTGAGCGAAGTCCGTACTTGGACGTAGTCGAAGGATCTGCTAACCGTAACCCAGAGTTGTCTGCTTAACAATAAGGCTTACGATAATGGAAAGTAGATCCTTCGACTTCACTCAGGATGACATACTTAATTAAAAAGCGTAGGTTCTGAAAACAAATTACAAATGTATGAACTATAAATTTCTCTCCAAGGAAGATGCAAGAGTGGCGGAAATTATTGCTCGTGAAGAAAAACGTCAGACCGAAGAGTTGGAATTAATTGCTTCGGAAAATTATGTTTCTCCAGCCGTATTGGAAGCTCAGGGATCAGTGTTGACGAATAAATATAGCGAGGGCACGCCGGGACATCGCTATTATGGTGGTAATCAGATTATTGATGAGATGGAGATTTTGGCTATAAATCGTCTCAAAAAAATCTTTGGCGCGGCGCATGCCAATGTGCAACCGTTGTCTGGTTCACCGGCGAATGCCGCGGTGTATATGGCATTTTTGAAACCGGGCGACAAGGTGCTGGGACTAAAACTGGATCACGGCGGACATCTCTCGCACGGCCACCCGGTCAATTTTTCCGGGATGCTTTATAATTTCGTCCAATATGGCGTTGACCCAAAAACTGGACGGATTGATATGGCCGAAGTGCGCCGGATTGCCAAGCGGGAAAAACCAAAAATGATCGTAGCGGGCTATAGCGCTTATTCACGCGAAATCGACTGGAAAGCGTTCAAAAAAATTGCTGATGAAGTGGGTGCATTTACTTTTGCGGATATCGCGCACACGGCCGGACTGATTGCGGCGGGACTCTTAGCAAATCCCGTGCCATATTTTGATGTCGTTTCGACGACGACCCACAAGACCTTGCGTGGTCCGCGTGGTGCGGTGATTATGTGCCAGGAAAAGTTTGCGAAATTGATCGATCGGGCGGTTTTTCCCGGGATGCAGGGTGGTCCGCATAATCACACTACAGCGGCGAAAGCAGTCGCATTCGGTGAAATTCTAAAGCCGAACTTTAGAAAATATGCCGCGCAAGTGATTAAAAATGCCCAGACGATGGCGGAAGAATTTATTAAATTAGGCTACGAGGTAATCTCCGGTGGAACGGATAATCATCTGTTTATCCTAAACCTCGGTGCCAAAGGGATTGGGGGACGAGAAGCGGAAACAATTCTGGAGCAAATTGGGATCTCAGTCAGTCGCTCGACGATTCCTAATGATCCGAATCCGCCAATGAATCCATCGGGCATCCGCATCGGTTCGCCTGCCGCCACGACGCGCAAAATGAAAGAACGAGAAATGAAAAAAATTGTCCATTGGATTGATGAGGCTTTGCAAAATGGCAAAGATAAAAAAGTCTTGGCGCGGATCAAAAAAGACGTCAAAAAAATGTGCCTGGCGTTTCCGATTCCGACGAAATAGGGTAACTATAAATCTATTAAAACAAGGATGTATTTTTGTAGAGACGCCCCGCTGGGGCGTCTCTACAGCGTTATTTAATAATGTGCTATAATGAAAGCATAAAAAATTAACCAAGTAAAATCGTATGCAATTACGAAGAATTCAAGACGCCGATGTGGCGGGGAAGAAGGTTTTAGTGCGGGTGGATTTTAATGTGGCAATCGAAGATGGCCATGTCAAAGAAAGTTTTAAGATTCTAGCGGCCAAAGAAACAATCGATTATCTCATGGGCAAAAAATGTAAAGTGGCCCTAATTTCACACTTGGGACGACCCGACGGAAAAGTTGATCCGAAATTTTCTCTTGAGCAGGTCGTTGGAGATGCTGAGCTGATTCTGGCAGAAAAAATTGCTTTTGTGCCTGATTGTGTCGGTGAGAAAGTAAAAGTGGCCCTTGCGGAACTAAAGGATGGGGTATTGCTTCTGGAGAATGTGCGATTTTATGCCGGAGACGAAAAAAATGATCAAGATTTCTCCGAGCAACTGGCGGAAAATTTTGATTATTTTGTCAATGATGCTTTTAGCGCCTCCCATCGCGACCATGCCTCCGTGTCTGGTGTGGCGAAAGTTTTACCAGGTGCGGCCGGCTGTCGTTTGCAGGAAGAAATCGCCGAGATGACAATTGTCAAAGAGCATCCAGTGAGTCCCGCTGTCGCAATTATCGGTGGCGCAAAAATCGAAACCAAGTTGCCAGTGATCAAATTTTTTGAAGAGAAATATGATCACATTTTGGTCGGCGGGAAAATTGCCAATGAAGCGCTGGATCAAAAAATTCAATTCAGCGAAAAGGTGATTTTGCCGATTGATTTTATTGATGATCGGTTGGACATCGGACCAGAAACTTTAGCTAAGTTTAAGGAAATAATTTCCGGGGCGAAGACGATCGTCTGGAATGGGCCGACGGGAAAATTTGAAGAGGAGAAATATGCGGTTAGTTCTAACGAAATTCTTGAGGCAGTACTAGCTAGTGGTGCGTTTGTGCTGATTGGCGGAGGTGAAACATTAGAAATCCTCGAAAAAAATGACGCGATGGAAAAAGTCGATTTTGTTTCCACCGGTGGCGGAGCGATGCTAGATTATCTGGGCGGGAGCGCGATGCCGGGAATAGAATGTCTGAACCACTGACCTTGCCTCGCCATAGTTTTAACGAAGGCGGGTAAGCACCGATTAATCTGATTTCACTGAATGGAAATGTGGCACTGCAGAGAATAATTAATAGAGTTATGAAATTAGAATAAAAAAATATTAAATTTATGAGTAAGATCAAAAAAATCTACGCGCGAGAGATTTTGGACTCGCGGGGTAATCCGACAGTGGAAGTGGAAGTGAGTTTAGAATCCGGAGCGAAAGGAAGTTTTATGGTGCCGTCCGGGGCTTCGACTGGGGTGCATGAGGCATTGGAACTGCGTGACGGGGACAAGAGTCGTTATGGCGGACTGGGAGTAGAAAAAGCCGTGGCGAATGTGAATGAAAAAATTCAAAAAGCGCTCTTGGGAATGGAAGCCAGTGATCAAAAGGGCATTGACAAAGCGATGCTTATTTTGGACGGAACGGAAAATAAGACGGATCTGGGAGCCAATGCAATTTTGGGAGTTTCCATCGCAGTTTGTCGCGCGGCGGCTAACGAGTTGGATGTGCCGTTGTATAAATATATCGCCGAGACCTTCAAGTTGCCAAAAAAGTTCAAATTGCCAATTCCGATGTTTAACATCATTAACGGTGGTCAACATAGTGATTCGGGACTTTCCATCCAAGAATATAAATTAGTGCCGAACGGTGTGAAAACTTTCAAGGAGCAACTGCGCGCTGGCAGTGAAGTTTTTCATGCGCTCCAAAAGTTGCTTTCCGCCGAAGGCTTCAGTATCGGTGTGGGAGACGAGGGTGGGTTTGCCCCAAGATTAGAAAGCAATGCTAAGGCGCTGGAACTGATTAATTTAGCGATTGAAAAAGCCGGCTACAAAAAGGGCGCAGAGTTGAATATTGGTATTGATGCGGCAGCCAGTTCGTTTTTTGACGCGACAGAAAAGCAGTATCTGTTTAAACCGGAAAATGCTGTTTTGAGCCGAGAAGCGTTGGTTAATATTTATGTCGAATGGGTGAAAAAATATAACGTGATTTCTGTTGAAGATGGGCTTTCTGAAGATGATTTTGATGGCTGGGCCAAGATGAATGAAAAATTCGGCCAAGACGTGATGAATATCGGTGATGATCTTTTAGTGACAAACGTCAAAAGGGTCAAACTGGCGATTGCCAAAAAGGCTTGCAATGCTGTGCTCATCAAAGTCAACCAAATCGGCACGCTTTTCGAAACTATTGATTGTATCAAATTAGCCAAGAAAAATAAGATGAAAATCGTCGTCTCGCATCGCAGTGGAGAAACAACCGATGATTTTATCTCGGATCTTGCCGTTGGCGCTGGAGCAGATTATATGAAATCCGGATCGCTTTCGCGGGGAGAGCGGATTTGTAAGTATAATCGACTGCTTAGGATTGAGGAAGAAATCTAAAAAATCAGAACCACTGATTATCACTGAAAACACTGATTTCACTGAAGGGAATAATCAAAATTCAAAATCATGTGTAATCAGGAAAATCACGTGCTAATCATGTGGTTCAGTTATTATGAAAACACCAACTCTCCTAGTAATCCTCGACGGCTACGGTATCGCTCCGCCGGGCAAAGGCAACGCGATTACTCTCGCAAAAAAACCGACAATTGATCGGTTATTCGATCTTTATCCTTCCACGACACTTTGCGCGACGGGAACTTGCGTGGGACTACCTGATCACAAGATGAGTGGTTCGGAAGCGGGGCATATGAATATCGGTGCCGGTCGGATCGTGCCACAGGACTCGAAATATATCACTGATAGCATCAAAGATGGCAGTTTTTTTATGAATCCTGCGATGATCGGCGCGGTGAAGCATGTGAAAAAAACCGGTGGCAACTTTCATCTGATGGGGCTGATGGGTAATGGCGACAGTCCGCACAGTGATCCGGAGCATTTTCGCGCGATTCTCAAATTAGCCAAAAAAAATGGCGTCAAGGAAGTTTATTGCCATTTGTTTACAGATGGACGGGATTCTTATCCTAGGAGTGCACTAGAACATCTGAAATATTTCCGACGGATAATAAAAGAAGAGGGAATTGGAAAGATTGCAACTCTTTCTGGCCGGTTCTATGCGATGGATCGGGCCAAAAATTGGAAACGGTTGACCTTGGCCTATGACGCGGCCGTTTTTGCGCGCGGTGAAAAAGCTAACAGCGCTGAGGAGGCGATTGAAAGAGCCTACACTGCTGGACTAACAGACGAGTATCTCTTGCCGACAGTCATTCTGGAGAATAGTGCACCTGCCCGCAATGCTACGCATAGCGTTGCAGGCGGGCCTGTAGCGCAGATCAAAAAAGACGACGCCTTAGTTTTCTATAATTTCCGTTCTGACCGCGCCAGGCAATTCAGTAAATTATTTATCGCCAATGATGAAAAAAGCATCCTGCGTGATGATATGCCAGTTATCGACAAGATTGGAAATTTATATTTCGTCGCACTGACTGATTTTGGTCCTGGCTTGGATGAGCATACGGCTTTTCCGGAATATACAATCTCGGCCACTTTGCCTATGGTGCTGGGGGATATTCGCCAACTATATATCGCTGAGTCAGAAAAATTCGCCCACGTGACCTATTTTCTTAACGGTGGCTACGCTGATCCGGTCGGAGGGGAAATGCGGATTATGATCAAATCTCCCATTGTTGATTCCTACGCCGAAGTTCCGGAGATGTCGGCGGAAAAAATAACGGACAAAATTTTGGAAGTGCTGGAAAAAAATGAATACGATTTCATTGCAGTCAATTATGCTAACGCGGATATGGTCGGACATACCGGAGATCTTGGCGCAACAATTAAAGCGGTAGAATTTTTGGATAAGCAAATCGAACGATTGGCGAAAAAAGTTTTAGAGCTTCAGGGAAACTTGATTATTACCGCAGATCATGGCAACGCGGATGACATGATCGACTTTAGCAGTGACCAGCCCAATACCTATCACACAAAAAATCCTGTGCCCTTTTTGATCATTAGCGAAAAACTTAAAGATAAAAAACTGAGAGACGGGGGAGTGCTGGGCAACATTGCGCCGACTATTTTGGATATTTTGGAAATAGAAAAGCCAAAATTAATGGCCAAAAATTCTTTGCTAAGCTAGTTTTTCAGGTAATGACCTTGTTACGTAACAAGGTAAGTAACAATATGAAAAATAATGAAATCAGAAAATTGACCCGGCTTGGCAAAAGAAGCATCGGGCTGACTTTGCCGATCGAAATCGTGCGTGAATTAGGCTGGAAAGAAAAACAGAAAGTGGTGGTGAAAAAAGTGCGAGGCGGCTTTTTGGTGAAAGATTGGAAAAAATAGGAGTCGCTAGGTAAAAATAAAAATGTCAGCCCGAGGATGATTTGTCTTGGGCAGAAAAAAATGCGCCAAAACTTGAAACTAAAAATCTTTTTTCTCATAATTCTTTTTTGTGGAGTGTTTGGAGTGGCGGGGAAAACTTTTGGGGCAACTAGGAATGTTACTTGTTCCGGTGATATTACAACTGCACTTACCAGTGCGACAAGCTTGGCAATCGACGGAGACGTGGTCAATATTAGTGTCGGATCTTGCAACGTCAATCCTGCTTGGGATAACGGTGTAGGTTGGGTGGATAAAAATATAACACTTCAAGGGCAGGGACATGGTTCTTGCGCAGGTAGCACATGTTCTTGTAATCCATCCGTTGATACTTGTTTAACGACTGACGACGGATTGATGAACACAAGCGGAATTTATTCCAGTGAAACAAATAGTACAAAAATGGCCTGGAGGGTGACAAATATTTTTTTAACTAGCTTAAATAATGGTGGCGGGTTTTCTCTTTCTAATGACGGCTATAATTATCCAGTTCAACCGTCAGGCACTAGTTATGGCTGGAGGATTGATCATATGACTTTCTATTACCCTAATACCTGCGGTCCGCACGCAATTACGATTCGCGGACTCGCCTTTGGCCTCATTGATCATAACTATTTTGTCATGAATTGCGAGTCAACTATTATATATGACGGAGAATTTTCTTCGGAAGACGGTTCGATAAATAATATTTTCGGAGCATATAACCTAGCACAGCCTTTTCAGCCGGGAAGTTTAAATGCAATTTACATTGAAGACAACACTTTCGTGGCTAGTTCAACCGGACCCTACGGTGCTTCCGGCTATGCGGCTATCGACAGCGGTTATCGGGGAGGAAGGATAGTTTTTCGCCATAATACGCTCACAGATGTGGGATTATATTCTCACTGGACGACAGGAGGAAGCGTCAACACACAATGGTGGGAGGTTTATAATAATAAATTTAGTTGGGATTATGGCGGTGATTGGTTGACTCCGATGCGCATCCATGGCGGTGGCACGGGTCTAATTTATGACAATACTTTTGTCGGTTGGCCGGAAAATGCAATTAGGATAGGAGAGGGGAGGCTTCCTGAGCAGGATCAGACCGGAGCGCCACTACTTTACTGCGATGGCACACATGCTTGGGACGGAAATGCGGGCGATGCTTCTGCTCCTGGCTGGCCCTGCCTTGCGCAAACCGGAAGGGCGGCGGGAAAAACTATGGCGCAGATACTTTCTGGCGATAAACAAACAACTTTCCCCCTCTATGTCTGGAATAATGGCCTTCAGGACAAGTGCTATGATTCTTCAGCCTTGGGGCTAGCATGTGACAATAGCTTCGGTGTTGTCATTTATAGTGGAGTCAATTATTTCAAAAGCACGCCACATGTTACAGCGGGATTTGGTAATGGGGACGTTGACTATTCCATTACGGCGAGTCAGCCATCAGGCGCAGGAAATCATACTTTGACTTATACCCCGTTAATTTATCCGCATCCACTCCAAGACTTGATTGATGTTTCTCATCCTGAAGTCCCAACTGGTCTCGCAGTAAATTAAAATTGGAAAAAGCAAAATGCTAAAGCAAAGACTAAAATTAAAAATATTTTTTCTTGCAATCCTATTTTTTGCAATTTTTGGCGTGAGTGCCAAAGCCAGCGCCGCCACCTATTACGTCAAAAATGGTGGCAACGATAGTCTCTCAGGACTCAACGACGCAAATGCTTGGGCGACCACTGCCAAAGTTGAGGCGACAGTGACGAGTGGCGACACGGTCTATTTCAACAATCAAGGCACTTGGGCAGTCAATCCGCCTGCCATAACAGCAAAGGAGGGTGCGACTTATGATGGTTCGACGTACGGCTCTGGCGCGAGGGCGATTTTACGGGCAACAGGAGATAAGGATGATGCTGGGTATGATGGTGACGGAGTAATTATTGTTTCCAAGAGCCACGTCAATATCAAAGGCTTCGAAATCGATGTGGCTTCGCATGACACTAGCGGTATCGATGCCTGCGGTTATTGCAATGAAAGTTTCACCGATCTCGCGATCGATGATTGTGTCGTGCATGATGTGGGAACGACCTATCAAGATTGGTGGATCAGGGGAATCTACATTGGCACTGTTGGGGGATATAATTATTCTGTTGAAAATGTTTCCATAACAAATACGGAAGTATATAACACTATGCGGGCGGGAATTGTTATCTATCCGACTTGGACGCGAAGCGGGCATAGTATCGAAAATGTTTTAGTTCGAAATTGCACCGTCCATGACACAGGCATAGGGATTGATTCGGATGGGAATAGTCTTGCTGGTTATGGCAATGGAGTGGATATCAAAGATGATGCAGATAACGTCACTGTTGAATATTGTACGCTCTATAATAATGCCGGCAATGGAGCACAGATTGAGACTTATGCGAGAGCGGCTAATGTGCCATACAACAACCCGGTTGGAACTTTGCAGGACGGTGAAATTGTATCATGGGATCATGGCCAAGGTGCTTGGTCAGGCGGAGCAGATACCGGACAAGTAGTTTTTTCAGCCCAAACTCACATGCAAGCAAGTCCGCTCTTCATTTCTATGCCGAATGATTATATCGTTGCCCCTTCCGATGGCGATGTGCTTAAGGGAAATACGAGCGGAGCAACTGTTGTGACCGACGGAGAATTTATCCCCGCAGACCCGGGTGTTCCCAATGATATTGTGTTTAGATATAATATTGTGCGGAATAATAATCAGGGTTTTGTATTCGCCAATGCCCTCGGAAGCAGAACTTTTGATGCAAGGCTGTATGGCAATTTGTTTATTGATAATAAAAATGATCTTAAGATTCCTAGTTGCCACTATGGAGACACGGTCGTGGATATCTATAACAATACCTTTTACAACGTAAACAGTACGGCTGCGATTAAAGGTAGTATCTACATCGGAGATGGCGGGGCGATTGGGATCCAAAATAATGACATCAAGGGCAACCCTACATTCAATTTCAAAAATAATATTGTCTACAGCGGAGATTATCCCGCTATAACAGAATGTTATAATAACGACCATGATACCTGCACCCAAGGCCATCTAACAAGAGCTAATAATATTTATTACCGGTCGATTGGAGGGCCAACGGCAACTGTCATCCGCTATGGAACATATGGCACTAATGCTAGAAATTATAATTTAGCGCAAGTAAGAGATTGGGACGCCTCTGCACTAATTGATCCGCCAACATTCACCGGGGGCACTCTTCCGGTTAGTTTCAGCGGAACTTATGGCACTAATCTGCTTCCTAATACTGACTATTTCAGAATCACTTCTGGCAGTTCTCTCAACGCCGGCGCCACGCTTGGCAGTCCCTATGACGGCAACATCAATACCGCCGGAACAGCCAATCCGATTGCTAGAATTGCCGGAGCGTATGATATTGGTGCGTATGAATATTTTGGAACTGATACAACGTCGCCAATAGCTCCGGGAGGACTTATGGTAAATTAAAATGCAAATATCAAAATGCCCGCCTGCCGCGAAATTCCATAAAATTAATTCGAGCTTATGAAAATATTAACAAATAACCAGTCAAAAACTTTTAATATGGGCGGCATTTCGGGCAGGCAAAATGACAATTTAAAACTAAAAATCTTTTTTCTAGCGGTTTTATTTCCGACAGTTTTTTGCATGAAAGCGCTAGATGCCAGCGCGGCAGAATATTATATGCGATTTGATGGAACGGCTTCTGATAAGTCCGCTGCCACCTCCTGCTCTTCCGCTTCAACAGCTATGTCCGTTGCTACGCACAATGCTCAGACATTTGCTCCAGGCGATACTATTTATATTTGCGATGATGGTATGGAAGAAAGAACAACGACGCATGGTGGAACAGTGTATGCTTATAGGCCTACTGGGAATGAATCACCTTTATTTATTCCTCCTTCTGATGGAGCAGAAGGAAGTCCTATCACATATACCGCGGCACCAGGTGATTCTCCTGTGATTGATCGAACGTTTTTATTGACAGGGACATGGACAAATACAACAAATGTCAGCATTTATACTGGAAATTATATCTATACATATAATCAAACCTATATAAGACCGAGAGTTTTATGGGAAGACGGAGTGCCATTGTTGCCTGGCAGTAGTGCATCATTGACTAATGGATGGTTTTATTATTCTGGGTCTGTATTGTATTATAGTCCATCAAGCGGAGCACCTTCTGACCGCATATTAGAATCTCTTGGATGGACCATGGGCGGTGAGGGTGCAACTTCTAATTATGCCCCTGCCGGATTTGATATTCGTGATAGAAGTTATATTACAGTTGATGGCTTAACATTTACTCGATGTCCTACTGCGATACATATGGGGCATGGAGCATCTGGGTCGTCAAATTTACAGGGCAATGTCGTTTCTAATAATACAATATCTAATACCTATTGGGCGATTTGGGGGGTTGTTGATGCTTCCACGAATGCTGTTTTGTCAGATATGACAATACAAGGAAATCATATAAGTTATTGTAATTCTGGAATATCATTTTGGGCAAGTAATGGCACTGAAGGCGTTGGAAAACATTCAAATTATTTAGTAACAGAAAATGAGATAACCCATCATGGGGAAATTATAATTCCAAGTGGTCAATCAATAAATACAGTGCCTGAATTCACCCATTATTTTGATACCGCTGACTGTGAAGGTATATCATGGCAAGCAGTACAGGATAGTACGATTAGTGATAATCTTATTAGTTGCAGTTTAACGGGTGATCAGGCGACTGCCCTTATTGCGTCATCTTCGCTTAATGCATTAAGAGCTTATTATTATTTTCAATATGCTGATTCTGCGCCTATCCAAGGAAATACGTTTACAAAAAATAAAATCATTGGACCAATGACTGCTATGTATTCGTCGGGAAGGTTAGATTGGGGATTCCAAAATAATGTATGGTCAAATAATTTAGTCATACAGACGTCAACTCATGCCGATTCAGCTTTCGCTTATACGGGTCAAAGTGCAACACAAGCTAATCCTCTTACTGGAGAAAATTATTTTATAAATAATTCGATTTATGCTCCTAATGCCGGAGGTGGCGTTGCTCTCAATTCTGGATGTGCTTATACTCCAGGAAATTTTACAATAAAAAATAATATTTTCTATTCAAAATTAGGAATAGCAATTTATTATGGCGCCTATAATGCTGGTTCAGTAGAAATAGATAATAATATTAATTATAATCATTCCGGAAATTCCATTCAAACTGTTTTTGGTGGGGGAATGAATCCTGTATCATGGGCAACATGGCAAGGAAATGGATTTGATGTCAATGGATTTGAAAGCGCGGATCCAAATTATGCCGATCCTTCCGAGGGCGATTTAAGCATAAGCACTTCTTCAACTGCTTATGACAATGGAGCAACACTTGGGAGTCCCTATAATGTGGATTATCTTGGAGTTGCAAGACCACAAGGATCGGCTTATGATATCGGCGCCTATGAATACCAAGGATCTGACGCGACTCCACCGAATATGCCGAGCGGATTAGCAGTGGAATAATTTAAAATTGTAAATTTGAAATGAATTTTAAAATAATAAAACTAAAAATATTTTTCCTGGCAATTCTATTTTTTGCAATTTTTGGCATGAGTTCAAAAGCCAGCGCCGCGACCTATTATGTCAAAAACGGTGGAAATGATTCCTTGTCTGGTATTGATGATGCTAATGCTTGGGCGCACTGTCCAGGTATGGTGGAGTGGACAGGCTCGACTGTACTTACCAGCGGAGATGTTGTTTATTTCAACACGCAGGGGTCGTGGATATCAGAGTTGGCACCTACGCTGATAACAAAAACTGGTGTTACATATCGCGGCAAGGGGTACGGAACAGGAACACAACAGCGTGCATTTTTAAAAGCTATTAATAATGGTACAGATCCCACAAAATCATATGGGGTAGTTCAAATTGGAGTTAGTAATGTTCTCTTTGGTGGGTTTGAGATAGATGGAGGTTCAACAAACGTTTTTGGGATAGATGCATGTCATACGTTCGCTACTGCTGATTTTGGTCACATTGCCATCGATGATAATGTAGTCCATGATTGCGGTTCAGCCGCGCAAGGGTCTAATGGAATATATATTGGGACGGTACAGCCAGACGGTTTAACCGTAAGCGATATAACCATGACCAATAATGTCGTATATAATTCTGGATGGGGCGGAATATCAGTTTATCCTACTTGGGCAAGAACTGCTTATGTCAGGGACGTAATTATTAGAAATAATGAAGTGTACAACTCAAGCATGTCGGCTGATAAAAGTTCAGGTGGCTTACGACTTAAAGATGACATCACTAATTTAGTAGCAGAATATAATAATATTCATGATAATTATTACGGGGTTACTGTTGAATGTTCTGAATATGAGAGTACTAAATGCATGACTGGTGTCACTTTACGGCATAATCTCATATACTCAAGCCGGTACTCAGGAATATCATTTACTCCGAGAGGTTTTGCTATAGAAATGGATATTTATGGCAATATTATTTACAATAGCGGATCATCTGGCTCCCCCGTTTCAACTGGTGTTCACTTTACTACGGCTGATTATGGATTGGTGAGGGATAGCAAAAATAGCATAATCAATTTCTACAATAATACTGTAGCTCAAATCAGCACAACTAACACAGATTATACTCAAGGCCAGTGTATAACAACTGGAGGCGTCGTTACTGGACTGACAGCAAATGTGAGGAATAATATTTTTTGGCAGCATCAGAATAATAAAAACACGGCCTTAATACAGTCGGATGTTCTTAATCATTCTAACAATTTGTATTATCAAGACAATGCCTTGTCTCATCCAGAAATTAAGTGGGTTCAGGTTGACGCGTCTGCTTACGATGCCTCTGATTTAGCCTCATGGGAAACATCCGGAGTACAAGTAACAAACCCACTTTTCACAGGAGGGGAGCTACCTACTGGCTTCTCTGGAACATATGGAACTGACATGGCGCCCAACGCCGACTATTTCAAAATCACCTCTGGCGACGCTTTGAACAACGGTGCCACACTCGGCAGTCCCTATGACGGCAACATCAACACCGCCGGCACAGCCAATCCGATTGCCAGAATTGCCGGCGCCTATGATATTGGAGCGTATGAATATCAAGGCACAGACATAATTTCTCCTTCCGCACCCAGCGGACTTAGTGTAAACTAAGAGAAAGAATAAAAATGCTAAAAGTAAAAGTAAAATTAAAACTAAAAATATTTTTCCTCGCAATCCTATTTTTTGCAATTTTCGGCGCGAGCGCCAAAGCCAGTGCCGCCACATATTATGTCAAAAACGGAGGCAATGACAGTTTGTCTGGATTGGATGATGCCAATGCTTGGGCGACGCCTGATCGCGTTATGGCTACTGCCGGATATTCAAATATAGTTGCTAGCGGGGATACGGTTTATTTCCGGTCGCAGGATACCTGGACGGGCGATAATCCTTTGTTGATCGCGACGTCCGGTGTTGCCTATGACGGGTCAGCTTACGGGACAGGTACAAGAGCTAAATTGAAAGCTACTGCCATATCAAACACTTCTACGGTCAGAATAATAGAGAGTGACGTAATCTTTGCAGGTTTTGAAGTTGACGGTAGTCAAATAAATTCTGGTGGAATCTATATTGGATACTCAAATTCTTCACCAATATCAAATATTACGGTGGATAACTGCGTTGTCCACGATCAAGGGCAGCCGACAGGAAACACCCAGAAATATTGGATGTATGGCATATTGGTCGGCGCAAAAGCGAATTCCAGCATTGTTAATACTAACATCAACATAACCAATTGCGAAATATATAATACCTACCATGAGGGAATCGCCGTATACCCGAGCTGGGGCAATACTGCAAACTGCGGAAACGGTGTTGACGGGGTAATAATAAGCCATTGCAAGGTGTATGATAACGGCACGGATAATAACGACAGCAATAAATCCGGAAATGGTATCGCGATAGCGGTAAATAACAATTCAAAAAACGTGACGATAGAGTGGTGTGATCTTTATGACACCGGCGCGGTGGCTCCGGGGCAGATTTACGGAATAAGCGTTAGGGACTCACTAGATGGGCCGATTAATGGGATACCTACTGATTTAGTGGTGCGATATAACTTAATTCGCAATAACACAAAAGATGGCATTATCTTTCAAAACTTTTATGCTCAAGATCAGACAAGTTATTTTTATAATAATCTGATTTATAATAATGTGGGTTATGGAATCAATTTTAGCAGTTCAGACTATGGAAACTCCGAATTTGGAATTTACAACAACACGCTATATGCAGAGGCGAACGGAATAGATACTTTTGTTGGGTGCATTGGTTTTTCAAGGGATAGTAGCACTATAAGTGGAACGCCTACATTTAATTTGAAAAATAATATATTAAGCGTAGTAACAACTTCGATATCTGCCTATGATTATATCCCTATGTACGCTGACATTGGCAGTGGAACGCTCATCCACAATAATAATCTATATTATCGTTCAAGCGGGACAGATCACGTCTATGTCTCAACCGGCAACTGGGGAGAGCATATCGTTTATGACGGAGAGGGTGATAATATAATAACTGCAGCATGGGAACCGACGGCCAAGATCACAGTTCCAACGTTTGCAGGTGGCACTTTGCCCACCGGATTTTCCGGCACCTATGGAACTAATTTGCTCCCCAACGCCGACTATTTCAAAATCACCTCCGGCGACGCAATCAATAACGGCGCTACAATCGGCAGTCCCTATTATGGCAATATTAACACCGCCGGCACAGCCAATCCGATTGCCAGAATTGCCGGCGCCTATGATATTGGAGCGTATGAATATTTTGGAACAGACACGACGTCCCCAATAACACCTCAAGGATTAAGTGTTGAATAAAAGTGATGTAAATAATATGTTACGTAACAAGGCAAGTAACAGAATAAATTTAATTTTATGATGAAGGCTAAAAGGCTAAACGCTAAATTAATTTTTCTCGGTCTAATTATCTTTGGTGGAATTTTTAGTTTTGGTGCTAGAGCTAGTGCCACGAACTACTATGTCCGCACGGATGGAAATGATAATTGTAATGGTTCTGTTGATGCTTCCGGATCATCTGGAAACTGTGCTTTTCGTACGGTGCAGAAAGGGATTGATGTGGCCGTTTCTCCTGGGGATGTAGTTAATATTCGAGGCGACCACACGGACGAGGGATTGCTGACGACAAAAGCAGATGGATGCTCGGGCGCAAGTTGCGCGACCAGTCCGACTTACATCACTATTCAAATCACTCCCGGCGCCCAGCAATATTCGGCGATTATCCGTCCAGGCATCCAGATAAATCATAGCTACAATATCGTCAATGGTCTGGGTATCACCGGTTCTTATGGTTATTCTTCCGGGTACGCGGGCGTAACTTTCGGTTGGGATAGCTCACCGAGTCACTCCAAAGTAACCAGTTGTCATTTCTATAACCCTAGCCAATCTGTAGGCAGCGCAGCCATAACTTTTGACGGGCATGACAATATTGCTGAAAATAATCTGATTGAAGGAGACACGAATCCGGTTCTGGTTGGTGGACATCACACGGGTGCGAACGGTACGACACTGTCGGATAGTTATAGTTCTGCTTGGACGTCCAATCAGTGGCAGGGTCGGCGAATTTGGGATTTTACGGATCCGGGAGACAGTTGGGCCGGAACTGATGCGGGGACAGTCATTGCTAATGACGCTCATTCTTTGACCACATCTCTTGGCATCACTTGGGAAACTGGCGATTGCTATGCGATTGGATCATCTTATTGGATTCCGATTGTTTCTGGCGGAGTGGATAATATTTTTCGTCGAAATATCGTGCGTAACTTGATTAACACGGAAAGAGTGTTTGATGGATTGCTTGAGGGAACGATTATCGAAGATAATGAAGTCTCAAATCTTTTGGATTCCAATGAGAACCGACCGGATTTGGCGGACAATTGTGGTGCGCACACTGATCTTTTCCAAATAGTCGGGGGTGATTCCTTCGACGTGACAATTCAGAATAATTATTTCCATGATTTGGAAGCTCAGACCTGCATGATGGAGGGAGACAATAATCATGATTGGCTGGTGCATAATAATATTTTTGCTAATATTACGCACAGAAATACTTGCTTTGCTGCTCCTAATGATAAAATTTACAACAATACTTTTTTCAATATTGCTCAGTCTGATCAAGTCTATCCTTTGGAAGGTTGGGCGACCGGCGGTGAATATCGCAATAATATTATTATTGGCGGAACAACTAATCCGAATTTCGGCATCATTGGTGGCGGGCCGATGGGAGATTGGGTGGAGTGCGCCAAAAATGTTATCACGCAAACTTGGTCGGTCAATACGGATATTTCACATTGGATCGGGCAGGGTGGAGAGCAAGCGATGCTCACCGCCAACGGTTCGGTTTATGTTGGAGCCGGTAGTGGCAACACCGGTGCAACGCCGCCAAACTGGAGTGCGAATTGCCCCAACGTTGGCAACACTTGCACGGACAGTGGAATCACTTGGACCAACACCGCTTGGAACACGACTTGTGTAGTCAGTGGAACGGTCGATGTAATGTTTGGTGACCAGTGGGGCTGGAATAAAAAAACCGGTGTAACCAGTTCTTTCACCTGCAATCCTTCGGCTGTTCCCGATGGCGATCCACGGATCTATGACGCTGAAGGAATAAAAAGCTGTCTCATTAAAGATAGTTCAAACAACCCCGCGTCCAACAACTATTATGGTATGTGGAATCCGCCGACCTATGGCGCGAGAACAGCAGAGCTGATCGATGAAACCGGTGATCATGATTATATTAACGGCGGAAACCCTAAATTTATCGCTGCCTATACGGACTGCGTTAATAATACCTGTGATTTTCGGCTTCAGTCGGACAGCCCGCTCATCGGAGCTGGAATTCCTTTGGCTGGCGTGCCGACGGATAAGGTTGGATTTTCTCGTCCAGATCCACCATCGATCGGTGCCTATGAATATATTTCCGGCATAGAAGATGTGACTGCGCCAACTTCGCCGAGCGGATTTAGTGTGAGTTGATAAATAATTGTGTATAGATAATAATATATTTTCACTATTTACTGTTTGTGCTATAATCAATATGATGAAATAAATAAATAATTTTTTGATAAGAATTTATAATCTATGTCAAGAGTAATTTGTATCGGCTCGGCTTGTAAGGATGTTTTTTTTCCGACGACTGAAGGAAAAATCATAGAAACGCCGGAGGATCTTTTGAGTCAACAAAAGATTGAGTTTGAATTGGGAGCGAAATATCGCATCGAAGAGCGCTTTGAGGCGCTGGGTGGTTGCGCGGCTAATGTGGCGGTGGGACTCTCACGTCTGGGCATCGACGCTGCTTGCTACTCACACATCGGTAATGATCATGTGGCGGATTGGATTTTGGATCAGTTGAAAAAAAATAAAGTCAGTGTCGATCTGATCACTAAAGATAAAGAACTTTTCAGTGATATGTCAGCAATTGTGGTAGATCGCAATTCAGCTGAACATGTAATTTTTTCTAATCAAAAAGTAAGCGGAAAATTAGAACTGGTGCCAGAAAAAATCAGTTCAGCCGAGTGGATTTTCATTGGAGATCTTCACGGCGATTGGAGAAGTCAGTTAGATCTAATTTCTAGAATTGCCAAAGAACACAAACTTAAGTTGGCGTATAATCCGAAGCAGATCCATATTCACGATGATGTCAAAAAAATAATCGAGATAATTACCGAAACGGAGGTGCTTTTTCTCAACAAGGATGAGGCCCTAGAAGTTATTTCACAAATTAAAAATTTTTCCACATCCGACTTGGACAATGAATTTTTTCTTTTGCAGGAATTGAAAGAAATGGGTGCAAACATAGTGGTTATTACAGATGGCGTGCGCGGTGCTTGGGCGACTAATGGTACTGACGTGCTGTATGCTCCCGGCAGGATGGTAAAGGCGTTGGATTCGACAGGGGCAGGTGATTCTTTTGCAAGCGGTTTTTTAGGAGCTCACATCAAAGGAAAAATATTGAAAGTTTGCCTGGACTGGGGAATCGTCAATAGCTCACACGAGGTGCGTTTTTATGGTTCGATCAAGGGACTTCTAGATGAGAAAGAAATGTTGGAAAATGGAGGGTAGAGGATTATTTCACCTGTGGATAACTTTCTTGCAGCTTTTTTGAAAATATAGTATAGTTTAAGTAAGATTATTTATTGTAATTAAATCAATTCTTTAATTAGTTAAAAAAATAAATTGGAGGATAAAAAAATATGAAAAGTAAAATAGAAATGAAAACCGCAAAAAAACAGTTGGTTTTTTTGTGCATGCTTCTTGCTCTATTCGCTTTCGGAGCCGGGCAGGCCTTGGCTGGATCGGCGCACGTAACTTGGAACGCCAACTCCGAGGGTGATTTGGATGGCTACAAAATTTATTACGACACTGCTTCCCACTCGTCGGCGACTGATCCGGCCGATGATGATTATGCTAACTCCTATGATGTAACGGACAATGGAGTTTCGCATTGGTTTGATGCACTCACTCCCGGACAGACCTATTATTTCCGTCTGACGGCCTATGACACTTCGGCTAATGAGAGCAATTATAACGCGACTGAGGTTTCGAAATTGATTACTTATCGAGGAGATATAAATATCGATCGTGCGGTGGATGTTTCTGATTTGGGTATTATAGCCGGTTTATTCGGCCAAACTATTGAACACGCGGCGGATATTAATCGAAGTGGAACGGTTGATGTGAGTGATTTGAGTATTCTGGCGGGGGAATTTGGAAGTTCTTTCGAATAATCCTAAACAATATCTGTAAAAAATATGAAAAATATGAAAAATAAAAAAGTACTTTCCATGAAAACGTTCAAAACGCTTACTATCGCTGTTATTTTTACTCTCACAACCTGTTGGCAATTTTCCCAAATTAAAACTGCTCGCGCGACAGATGATGATGCGGAACTACTTTTTACTCCGGCAACAACGACAGTTGCGGCGGGCGCTGATTTCAATCTTGTTGCGAGTGTTGATCCTAATTCAAATGATGGAAGTGAGGGAAACCCCGGGATAAATGCAGTCGAGCTGCACATTACGTTTGATGAAACAGTGTTGCAGATTAATACTAATGGAATAACTGTCAATACGACTGCTTTCTCTTCCCTCGAAGGCTATCCGACCTTTGACAATGTCGCTGGAACAGCTACAGTAGTTGTTTATACGTCGACCCCTGAGATTATTCCGACGGACGTGGCGACAATTTCTTTTCATGCTGTTTCCGCGGCAACTAGTTCTCCTGTTGTTTTTACGACTGCGTCAAATGCAGCGGTTAATGACGGAAATGGAACGCAAGTTGTGTCAACACGGACTCCTGCCGCTGTTACGATTACTGGAACGGATGGTGTAGCACCGACGGTGACAGCCTTTGTAATTCCAGCCAATTCAGCCTCTCTCACTGTTCCGATTACCACATTCACAGCGACTGATGCGATTGGCGTGACCGCGTATCTGCTTACTGAATCATCTTCCGCTCCTGCGTCTGATGACGCTGATTGGGGTGCTGTTCCGACAGAATTTGTTTTCGGAACAACAGGCACCAAAACGCTGTATGCTTGGGCGAAAGATGCGGCGGATAATGTTTCCACAAGCCGGAATGATTCAGTCACAATTGATATGGCGGCACCGACCGGTGGATCCTTTACGATCAATAGCGATGCGGCACGTACGGCTTCAACTGCGGTGACTTTGAATGTGACTTGTCCGACGGACAGTTGGACTCCGGTTGAGATGGCTTTCGGTAATTCAGCTAATCCGACCAACTGGACGACTTGTGCAGCGACGACAGCGCATACGCTGTCTGCTGGAGATGGCACAAAGACAGTTTATATGAGTTTTCGAGATGGTGGACAGACTGTGACAGCGAGTGATGTGACCGACACGATTGAACTCGACACAACGGCACCGACGGGGGGATCTTTCACAATTGATAATGGTGCTACGGAAGCAGTTACGACTGCCGTTACGCTAAATATTACTTGTCCAACTGATGATTGGGCAACGGTGCAGATGGCTTTTGGGAACACCGCTAGTCCGACTAATTGGGCTACTTGTGCCACAACCGCGTCGCATACACTGACCAGTGGAAATGGATCAAAAACTGTCTATATGCGCTTTCGAGATGGCGGGCTAACTGTGACAAGCGATACTACAGATACAATCACTTTAAATATACCTGACACAACCCCGCCAGTGCTTTCCAATGGAACACCAAGCGGAACGTTGACTAAGGGAACGACTTCGGCGACTGTCGGGGTGACAACAAATGAAAATGCTACTTGCAAGTACTCTACTACCGCCGAGACGGCTTATGCTTCTATGACTGATGAATTTACTACCACTACCGGAACAACCACGCATTCTTTTTCCGCTACCGGATTGATTGACGGTGGTAGTTATACCTACTATGTGCGTTGTGCGGATGAAGCGTTGAATCCGACTGTCAGTGACTATGCAATTTCTTTCTCTATTTCAAATGCAACAGCAATTTCAGATAATCACAAATCAAAATCTTCAAGTTCAAAAAAGAAAGAGCAAACAAGAAAAATTACCAATTCGCGAAAAAACGTACCTCGAGGAGGATTGCTAATTGAGCGGGGAAATAAATTTACCAAAAATTCAATGGTAGCACTGTACTTCTCCAAATATGGCGGAGGGTATTATAAACCGATGTTGGTTAAGACTTCCAAGACTGGCTATTTTCGAGTGGATTATTATGCGGCCAAGCCGAAAGGAACCTATAATTGGTACGCGGTTAATCTAAAGACCGGGTGGAAAAGTAAAAAAATCTATTACCGGATAAAAAATTAAAGATAAGGGGAGAAAAGCGATTCAGAAAGGAAAAATATGAAGTTAAAGATTGAGAATAAAATTAAATTTTTCACAGTCATTGGGGCGGGCATAATTTTAATCGCTGGCTTGACCACACTAGCTGTTCAGATTAGCCGAAAACATTCATCATTAAAACCAGCTTCAGTTAATTCTGAAGCTGGTTCTGTTTCTATTCAAGATGAAGTTGTTATTCCTGATAAAAAATTGCTAGTGGTGGCAAACGATGCTGTGGAAAAAGTCGATCTTCTTTCTGGGAAAGTTGAGGCGACAAGTCTTTTGGAACAATCTAATTTTGACAGTTTTGAAGGTTTCCCGGTTCTGGGGGACAATAAAAATGAGGATGTTGAGCAGGGCGTAACCTTACTTTCTCCAGATGAACGCCAAGCACTTGTTACCGTTACAACTTATAAGTCAGTCGCGCTATTGCCTAAAGATGCAGACCAGCCCGTACTTTCTGTGAGTGATTATCTCTGTGAAATTGAAAATAAAAGCTGTTCTCCGTCTACGCTTCTTTCTGAAATATATCAAGGAATAGACCCTGAGCTACAAAAAAGAGGGACTTCTTTGTCTTGGTTCAGATGGAATTCACAGCGCAATTTATTATTTGGACATTTGACCTTTGGTGATTTGGGTGATGTTTCTCCTGTTTATGCTTGCGATACGCAAATTAAAATTTGCAACAAGACGGAAGGTTTCGATTCTTTGAAAGTTGGCGATGTGTCGGCAGTGGTTCCGGCGGGCGCATTCAGTCCATCGTTAAAAAGTTTTATTATGATCAACCAGCATGCCAAGCCCAATGTTGAGATAGGAAAACAATGGGAGCTTTTGCTGTATGCTAGTGATGATCTTTTGAAACCTGAAAAGACCTATGATATATCCGCAGCAATCAATCAGGATGAAGATTCGGGGTATGATAGCGTGCGTTCAGTGGCTTGGAGCAAAGACGAAAAACGGCTGGCATTGGCTACGAATAATCGAATTTTTATATTTAATTTCGAAACGGGAGTATTAGCTCCTATTTATACTGATCCAGCAACCGGAGAAGATGATCCGAGCTTGGACAGTAGCGCCCTGTTTATATCTTCTGATGGAAAATACGTTGCTTTTATTGATTCTGTCGATACGACAAATGAAATTGAGGATGAGGCTTATAATGTTTTGAAAAAAATTGATCTTGAAAATAATAATGAGGTAACGGAGATTTTGGGGGATTATGGTTTGAGTCTAAAGTCCCAGTGATCTTTTTTGTTTGAATACAGGGTTCAAAAAGACCCTGTTTTTGTGTCAAATCGAGCCAGCTGTAACTATAATTCCAACTAACGCATATGCAACAAAAAACAAAAATAACTTTTCTCTCGTTGCTGATTTTGAGCGTGGTCATCTGGCTTCTGGCTGGATCTAGCTGGTTGAAGGTTGATCCGCCAAAAGGAACAGCTAATCTTTCCTGGAATTTGAGCAGTGATGGAAATACGACCGGCTACAAAATCTATTATGGTACCAACCCAAGAAACGGCGATTGTCCGTCGGGAGGATATGCTAAAAATCAAACAGTCGGAAAGGTTGGTCAATTCAAATTGAGTAATCTTGAGCCCGGAAAGACTTACTATTTCTCTGTCAGCGCGCGAAATTCTTCCGGAAAAGAAAGTTGTTTTTCCGAGGAAATGCATAAAAAAATCTCTTCTGCGCCGGTTCTTTATCTGCAAGCGCTGTGGCAAAAAGTGCAGGGCAAGTAGCTTTTCTCGCATCTACAAATTTTCAATATAGTGCTATAATGGTTGTATAACTAGAAAATACAATATTTATGAATTTGGAAAAAATGTTCAATCCGCAGTCGATTGCCATTGTGGGCGCTTCGCCGGAAGTTGGGAAGGTAGGCAATGTGATTGCCAAAAATATTTTGGAGCTGGGATATGTCGGCAAGATTTATTTGGTTAATCCAAAATATGACCAGATTTTTGAGGCCAAGTGCTATAAAAAACTTTCTGAAGTGGAGGGCGAGATTGATTTGGTGATTATAGCAATTCCGGCCAAGTTCGTGGTGGCTGAGATTCGAGAAAATGTGGCGAAAGCAAAAAACTTTGTGATCGTCTCGGCTGGTTTTTCTGAGATGGGTGAAGAAGGCAAGGCGCGCGAAGCCGAGCTTTTGCAACTGGCCCAAGAGAATGGAATAAATATTTTAGGTCCGAACTGTTTGGGCTTTATTATTCCCAAATTGAAACTGAATGCGTCTTTTGCCAGCGGTCTTCCGGGCGCAGGCAATGTGGCGTTCGTGACCCAATCCGGAGCGCTCGCCGTAGCGCTTACAGATCTGGCTCAATCGGAGAAGATCTATTTTTCCAAACTGGTTTCTATTGGCAACAAACTTAATATTTCTGAAACCGAGATGCTGACATACTTGGAAAATGATCCTGATACGGCGGTAATCGGGATGTATCTGGAAGGGATCAAGAATGGCACGAAATTTATCGAAGTGGCGAGTAGAGTTTCAAAGAAAAAACCGATTGTAGTTTTGAAAGCGGGAAAGACGGAGCGTTCGCAAAAAGCCATTTCTTCCCACACAGGCGCTCTTGCCGGTAGTGATGTGATTATGGAAGCAGCTTTTCGCAAAGCGGGGATTATGCGTGCGCGGGACTTGGAGGAATTTTTCAATCTGATCGGATTTATTTCGCACAACAAAGCGATGGTTTGTAATCGGATTGCTGTTATCACCAATGCCGGAGGTTTAGGTGTACTTACGACCGATGCTTTTTCGCAAAAAGAAATTATCCTTGCTGAACTGAGTGATAAGACAAAATTGGCTCTGCGAAAAATTTTGCCTGAAGAGGCTTCAATAGAAAATCCGATTGATCTTTTGGGGGATGCGAAGGAAGATCGCTACAAAAAAGTCTTGCAAATTATTGACAAGGATCCGGAAATTGGCGCAATCATCTTTCTTTTGACACCGCAGGATCAGACGCCGGTGGAAAAAATTGCCCGAGTGATTGCAAAGTTCAACGCTAAAAGTACAAAAGCGATCGTGGCATCATTCGTCGGTGGAAAGAAAGTGGAAAAGGGCGTGAAAAAACTGCGCGCAGAAAATATTTTCAACTTCGCTTTTCCGGAAAGTGCCGTTTCCGTGTTGGATGCCTTTTTTCTCTGGAAGTGTAAAGAAAAAGTACAGGTTGAAAATCTAGCTGGCGGAATTAATCAAGAGCGAAAAGCCAAGGCCACGGCAATTATAGATTTGGCAAAAAAAGAAAATCGGCGCGCGCTTTATTTTTCCGAAAGCCAAAAGTTGATGGGGCTCTATGATATAAAGACAATTTCAGCTGTAGAAATAAATAGAGGTGCAGCGTTGTCTATGCAAAAAGATTTTCCCGTGGTACTTAAAGTTGATAGCGATGCGGTTTTGCATAAGACAGACAAGCAAGGATTAATGTTGAATCTAAGAAACCAGCTTGAATTAGAGATGGCCTTCCGGAAGATGCGGATTAATTTTCCTGAAGCGAAATTGATCATCCAGCCGATGCTGGTGCGGGATATGGAAATAATTTTGGGTGTAAAATATGACGTTAATTTTGGTCCGGTTGTCGTTTATGGCCTGGGCGGAATCTACACCGAAGTTTTCAAACTGGCCGAGATGCTTATTCCGCCATATTCAAGAGAAGCGGTAGAAAAATCACTTATTGAGGGAAAATTAGGCTTTCTTTTCCGGGAGACTCGCGGGCAAAAAGTCTACAATCTTTCAGAATTGGCGGGGATAATTACTGCTTTGGGAGAATTTTCGCAGGAACTGGGCAGTATCTCGGAGTTTGATATCAACCCGCTTTTAGTCTATAATAATGGCAGTGCGGCGGTGGCGGTGGATATTAAGGTAATTATTTAAATTTTAATTTTATGGAAAAAAAATATAAAATTTTAATTGTGGATGATGATGCGGATTCGCGCGGAATATTTGCCGAGGTTTTCAAGACGGAAGGCTTTAAAGTGATTGAAGCGGTAGATGGCCTTGATGGCGTGAATAAAGCAATGGCAAATGTGCCCGATGTAATTCTCACTGGGATTATTATGCCGAAAATGGATGGATTTGGCATGAAAGATGCGCTTTCTAAAAATGTTACGACGAATAATATCCCGGTTGTGATGTCATCGCATATGGGACGCGAAGAGGATCGCAAAAAAGCGGAACTGGCTGGCGTGAGGGATTTTTTTGTGTCTGGCATGGTTACGCCAAAAGAAGTGGTGTCGCGAGTGCTAAGCTTGTTCAGTTTGGAAAAATATAATTTGAAGCTGAACGTCAATGGCGGAGATATTTTCAGATTGACACGGGATTTGAAATTAAAAGAAGATTTTTCTTGTGCTAATTGTGGAGAAGATTTGGTAATAAACATAGAAATAACCAATGCGGAAAGAAGGGAATTCACGGGTAGAATAGTTTGCCTGAGATGCGACTATGGGAAATCTGAATAAAATAAACGATGCAAAAGAAATGGGAGCTGAAAGAAAAAATAACCACCGAAATTGATTTTTCTAAGTTTGGTGAGTCTGAAAAGTACAGTCCGCTTGTTTTAGAATTATTGGCCGGTCGTGGCATTGTGTCTCAAGAATCTCTTGAGGATTTTTTCAGTTTTAATTATGCGGTTTGCGAAAATCTGGAGAAAATTTCTGGAATGGCAGAAGCGGTGGAGCGGATCAAAAGAGCGCTAGAGAAAAAAGAAAAAATCGCTATTTTTGGTGACTATGATGCAGATGGAGTGACTGCGACAGCCCTCCTTTTTGAAACTTTGGAAAGCTTGGGTTTTACCGATCTGACTTATTATATCCCTGACCGTCAATTGGAGGGTTATGGAATGAATGATGCAGCAATTGAATTTTTAGCGCACGAGGGCGTAAGCCTGATCATTACGGTCGACTCAGGAATTACCGGTGTAGCTGAGGTAGAAAAGGCAGGAAATTTAGGGATGGATGTGATTATTACCGACCATCATCATGCTCCAGAAATTTTGCCTAAAGCCACGGCAATCATTAATCCGCACTTGAAAAATTCGGGTTTTAAATTTACTGATTTGGCTGGCGTCGGCGTGGCATTTACGCTGGCCCAAGCACTCTGCCAAAAATTTGCTCCGGAAAAAATCGATCAACTCAAATGGATGCTGGACTTGGTGGCCATCGGAACAATTGCCGATTGTGTTACATTACTCGGAGAAAATCGTATGTTAGTCAAATATGGTCTCGTGGTGTTGTCTAAGACGCGTCGTTCTGGGCTACTTGAGATGTTTAAAGTCGGTCGGATTGAAATTTCTGAAGACCATATCCCCGATACGCAAAAAGTTGCTTTTCAGATTGCGCCAAGAATTAATGCCGCTGGCCGGATGGATCATGCCAGTGTAGCCTATAAATTAATCATAGAAAAAGATCCAGTGCATGCGCGAGTGTTGGCGCTTGAAGTGGAGGGTAAAAATCAAGAGCGCCAAAAAATGACAGGGGAGATAGTGAAAGAGATTGAAGGGCTGGCTTTGCGTGATTTTTCCGATAAAAAATTTGTGTTTGCTAAAAGCGAACATTGGCCGGTGGGAATTTTGGGATTGGTGGCTGGCAAGGTGGTGGATAAATTCCAAAAACCGGCCGTTGTTTTCCAGATCCAGGAAAAAGAATATGTCGGATCGCTCCGGAGCATTCCGGAGATCAATATCGTGGAATGTTTGGAAAAATGTTCCGAATTACTTTCCAAATTTGGCGGCCATTCTCAGGCAGCCGGCGTGCGGATCTCGCCGGAAAACGTCGACCGCTTCTGCGAGAAAATGACAGAACTGATCGAGGCACAACTTGAGGAAAAAGAAATTATTTCCACCTTATCCATCGATCTGGAACTTAAGGCTCAAGATATCGATTGGGAGTTTATGACAGATCTAAAAAAGATGGAGCCGTTTGGAATGGGTAATAAAGAACCGATTTTTCTGCTTAGGCAGATGCGAGTGAGCGATGTGCGGATCGTGGGCAATGGGACGAAACATTTGAAACTGGCGCTAAGAGCAAATGACGGAAGTCCGAAAATATTTGATGCGATCGGATTTAAATTGGGTGATGAATTTATTAATTTAAAAAAAGATGATTTAATTGACATTGTTTTTAATCTTAACGAAGATGAATGGAATGGGAGTAAAAAAATTCAAATGAAGCTAGTCGACCTTAGATTGGTAAGTTAAATTTTATGGCTAAAAAAAAGTTGATCATTTTTGATTTTGATGGCACATTGGTGGACTCTTTTCAATTAGCTATCGCGGCCTTTAATAGTATTTCCAAAAGGTATGGTCTCAAAAAAGTGCCCCTGGATGAACTGGATCGTCTGCGCAATCTCTCTTCTCGGGAGCTTATAGCTAAATGGAATGTGCCCTTTTGGAAAATGCCTTTTGTGATTCGCGCTGCAAGAAAAGAATTTGGTACGCAGATAGACAAGGTGGAACTTTTTCCCAAAATGGAAACAACCCTTCTAGAACTAAAAAAGAGGGGCTACGCGCTTTGTCTTTTGACGGCTAACTCTCAGGTCAATGTTGATTATTTTTTGCAAAAACATAATTTAAATATGTTTGATTGGGTATATGGCGGATGCGGACTTTTCGAAAAAAGTAAAGTGATGCGAAAAATTTTGCAAAAATTCAATTGTGAAGCGAGTGAAGCATTGAATGTTGGGGATGAAACGCGGGATATTGAAGCAGCGAAAAAATGCCAGATTCCTTCCGTGGCAGTTAGCTATGGATTCAATGCGAAACAAATTTTGCAAAAATTCCAGCCAGATTTTTTGATTGATCGGCCGGAAGACTTATTAACCATAAACTTCTAAAAATATGTCAGAAAAAATCGTAATGTTTACCGATGGCGGATCGCGAGGTAATCCTGGTCAGGCTGGAATTGGCGTCTGGATAGAAACGCTAAATAAAAAATACGGCGAGTGTATCGGTGTCGCTACGAACAATGTGGCGGAATATGCCGCGCTAATTTTTGGTCTCAAAAAATTGAAACAGCTTTTAGGCAAAGACAAGGCTAGACAATATACCATTGAATGTTATTTGGACTCAGAATTGGTCGTCAAGCAACTCAATCATGAATATAAGTTGAAAGAGGAATATATTCAGAAAAATTTCATCGAAATATGGAATCTCACGCTTGATTTTAAATCGGTAAAGTTCTATCATATACCTAGGGAGAAAAATACTGTTGCCGATGCGTTGGTAAATCAGGCGCTAGACTGTGAAAAAACTCAAAAAAGTTATTATGAAAACTAAAATTTAATTCCTCCTCTCCCTTAGGGAGAGGATGTCCGGAGGACAGGTGAGGGAAAGGGCTAAAAATAAACAGTAACCTATCTATAAAATAAGTTTTTCCTACACAGAAAGGCTTCTCCCTCATCCGGCCTTCGGCCACCTTCTCCCTAAGGGAGAAGTGAGACTAAAAAAGATGCTAAAATACAAAAAAACCATTGCATTTATACTCATACTGATTATTGCTGTTGGCTACTTTTTCTACGCGCGGTCTAAAAAGCCAAAAGTTGAATATACGACCGCGACAGTGGAGAGGGGTAATTTGGCGCAAACAGTTTCTGCGACTGGGGATCTGAAAGATGATTCAGAGATTGTGCTCAATTTTGAATTGGGCGGTAGGATCAGTAAGATATATGTCAAAAAAGGCGACAAGGTAGCGATTGGTGATTCGATCGCGATGCTGGACAGCACAGATCTGTCTGGGCAAGTTGCTCAGGCGAAAGCGGCACTGGACAAAGCCACTGCCGATGCAGGCTCAAATAATGATGCAGTTCGCGAAGCTCAGGTGGCGGTTGATAATGCGGAAAACAGCTTGGATGACACAAAAGATCTGCAAAAGCAACAAGTCGACGCGGCAGATTCCGCCTATTCCAATGCTAAGGATTACTATGACGACGCGCAGGCTTTTTATGACGATACTCCGAGTAAGGCCAATAAATTGACCTTGACTCAAGCGCTTAATGCTAAGGAATCAGCTCAGGAAGCTCTCGATACGGCCAAAAAATCTCGTGATCTTTCAGTTACGCAGGCGGAAAATTCTGTCGATGCGGCGAAAGCCAGGCTCAAAACGACTCAGTCGGACTTTACACGTGATTCGAAGAATGCTCAGGTAAATAGTGCGAAAGCCGGATATGAAGTGGCACTTAATGATCTGTCCAAGGCCGTGCTCAAAGCGCCTGTCTCTGGAACGATTGTTGAGGTGAACAATAAGGTGGGAGAAATCTTGGGCACTGGCGTGATCAAGGAATCTTTCGCGCGCATCATCACTGATGATTTTATCATTGAATCAAATATCCCCGAATCGGACATCGTAAAATTGAAGTTGGGGCAAAAGGCAAATATCACTTTCGATGCGCTTCCGGCGGACACAAATTTTGATGCGGAATTAATCCAGATCGATCCGGCCGAAACCGTCATTCAAGATGTGGTTTATTATGGAGTTAAGTTGAGACTGGCAAATTTTGATCAACGGTTGAAGGTTGGCATGAGCGCGAACATCGATGTTAAGACGAATGACAAGGCGGACGCACTGATGATTCCTCTGCGCGCAATTAAAATTGTGAATGGGGAAAAATTCGTAGATGTTTTGAAAGCGGACAACACGACACAAGAAGTGAAAATTACTACCGGTCTCGAGGGTGATGGGGGAATGGTGGAAGTGAAATCTGGCCTGAACGCCGGGGACAAAGTGGTTACTTTTACAAAAGCGGTCTAATTATCAGAACCACTGATTAGCACATGATTTTACTGATTACACATGATTGAATTCTAAATTCAGTGAAATCACGTGCACTCAGTGAGAATCAGTGGTTCAGACAAAAAGAAAAAGCACATCCATGTTGTTCGTAGCAATTTTTTGCTGACGCATGGATATGCTCTTGTCGCTATTGGGCGACGGTTATTGGTGCGTTGATTTTTGCGGGTCATTTTGATTTGACCTGTCGTCGTTTGATTTTTCCGCAACGGTAGGAATATTATATGCACCGTGTGGCCATTGCGGAGTTTCTGGAATGCCATCTTTCCCCCCTCTGTCTTTGATGTAGAAGATTACGCCAGGCATAGATTACCTCCTTCACCTTAGTTTGTGTTTGTGTTAAAACAACTTTCCCCTTGACTTCATAATAGTCTAATCATTTTTTATGTCAAACCCCCTAATTCAAGTTCAAAATCTTTGTAAAACTTATTCCAGTGAAGGCGTGGAAACGCGGGCGCTTTGTGGCGCGACCTTTGAAATTCAAAAAGGGGAATTTATTTCCATCATGGGTCCGTCCGGTTCCGGTAAATCGACTTTGATGCAAATTTTGGGACTACTTGACCGGCCGACGGAAGGGAAATATTTTTTTGAAGGACGTGACACTTTTTCTTTCGATGATGATACGTTGGCGAAAATCCGGAACAAAAAGATTGGTTTTGTTTTTCAATCTTTTAATTTACTTTCTCGCACTTCGGTTTTTGAAAATGTGGAGTTGCCCTTGCTCTATGATGAAAAGCCGGGAAAAAGCAATGAAAAAAAAGTGATGGATGCGCTGTTGGCTGTTGGGATGGAGCATCGCGCGAAATATTTTTCCAATCAACTCTCGGGCGGCGAAAAGCAACGCGTGGCAATTGCGCGGGCGCTGGTCAATGATCCGGAAGTGATTTTTGCTGATGAACCGACAGGGAACTTGGACTCGAAATCCGGCCTCCAGGTGATGCGGATTTTACAAAAACTGAATGACACAGGACATACCGTAATTTTAGTCACGCATGAAACATATACTGCCGAACACGCCAAACGTATTATCTACGTCAAAGACGGCAGTATTATTGCTGATGACCCGGTGAAGCATCGGCGGATTGCGGATGGAGAGAATGAGTTATTGAAATAATCAGAACCACTGATTATCACTGATTACACTTGATTTCACTGAATTTTAAAAACCATAATCACGTGCAATCAGGAAAATCAGTGCTAATCTTGTGGTTCAGACTTTATGAATATATATTCTCCCATTAAAATTTCAGCGAAATATTTGTTGGCGGCCAAGCTCCGCTCTTTTTTGACGATTCTGGGAATCATTATCGGTATTGCCTCGGTAATTGTGGTGATGGCAATTGGTGGGAGTGCGCAAAAATTGATTCTCAATCAAGTTTCTGGTGTCGGATCGAATTTGATCGGAGTTTTGCCTGGTGCCTCAGACGAAAAAGGTCCACCAGCGTCGGCGATGGGAATTGTAGTGACCACTTTGAAATATGCTGATCTGGTCGCCTTGGAACAAAAACGCAATGTACCGAATTTGGTCGATGCTGTCGCTTATGTCAGTGGATCAGCCACGGTCAAAAATGCCAATGGCTCATATCAGACCAGCTATCAAGGCGTTTCATCCAGTCTCTTGGATGTTGAAGATATTAAATTGCAAGCTGGACGATTTTTTATGAAAGATGAAGATACGAATTTGGCACATGTTGCCGTGCTGGGATCGAATCGCGTACATGATCTTTTTCCGAATGTCGATCCGATTGGGAAAACGTTCACTTTGAAAGATGTGAATCTGACGGTAGTTGGAGTTTTGGCAGAGCGAGGGTCGGTCGGTTTTTCTAACACGGATGATATGATTTACGTCCCGCTTTTTACTGGGCAAAAGTTATTGCTCGGAATCGATTATCTCAACTTTATGCGCATCAAAGTTGATTCCAAGGACAATCTTGATCGCGCCGTGGCGGATGTTAAAACGACCTTGCGTGAACAACACCGGATTAAAGCCGATGCCAGTGATGATTTTTCTGTGCGCAACAGCGCTCAAGCAGTTGAGACGCTTACGACCGTAACTAATGTGCTCAAATATTTTCTCACCGCTGTTGCGGCCATTTCACTTGTTGTTGGCGGAGTGGGAATTATGAATATTATGCTTATCTCGGTCAATCAGCGGGTGCGGGAAGTAGGTTTGCGAAAAGCAGTCGGTGCCAGAAATGTGCACATCATCTCTCAGTTTTTGATCGAAGCGATTTTCATCACACTGATCGGCGGAATCCTGGGGATCATTTTTGGCATATTTGTTTCATTTTTAGCAGCCGTTATCATAAAAAGTCTCGGCTACGACTGGGAATTTATCGTCACGCTCAGTTCAATGCTCCTGGCCACATCTGTCTCAGTTGCGATTGGACTAATTTTTGGAATCTACCCTGCCCGCAAAGCATCAAAAATAAGTCCGATGGAAGCACTTAGATATGAGTAATATTTTTTATGCATGAACTAATCATTTCAATCAAACTAGCCTTCAAAAATCTTCGCTCTAATCTAGGGCGGACGATTTTGACTTTGGTTGGAGTGGTGATTGGTGTGATTGCTGTGATTTTGGTGAGCTCGTTGGGGCAGGGTGTGAAAAATTTTATTTTAGATCAAGTTGGTGCCTTCGGAACGGATCTGATTCAGATCGAAGTAAAAGTGCCGGCGACGGGAAAGGCGTCGACGCAAAATGCAGTTGGTCAAGCAACGGGAATTCAGATTACGACGATGACAATTGATGATGCGAAAGATATTGCCAAATTGCCTAATATTGCTGCATCTGCCCCAGGCACAATGACGCAAGAATTAGCCACCTATCAAAATACCAATAAACGCGTTTTTCTGTTTGGTGTCGGAGCGCAGTATAATCAAATTGATCAAAGTACGAAACTGTCCGAAGGCGCATTTTTTTCGCAGAGTGATGATGAGAGTTTGGCGCAAGTGGCCGTAATTGGTAGCAATATTCGCGATGCTTTTTTTGGTTCGGATGATCCGTTGGGGAAAAATATCCGCATTAGTAACCAAAACTATAAGGTGGTGGGCTTGGCTTCTGAGCGGGGAGCGGTGGCGGGTTTCAACTATGACGATTTGATTTATGTTCCGGTGCAGACGATGCAAAAAAAACTGCTCGGTATTGATTATGTCCGTTTTATCATGGTCAAAGTCAAGGACGAAAAAATGATTGATGTGACTGTGGCCGATCTAACGGATGAGATGCGACGACTGCATAAAATCACTGACCCGAACAAGGATGATTTTGGTGTAACTTCCATCAAAGAAGCGCAGGCGACGATTGCCAGTGTGTTTAGCACGATCAATATTTTACTCTTGGCACTGACTTCGATTTCTCTGGTGGTGGGCGGTGTGGGAATTATGAATGTGATGTATGTGGCAGTAACGGAGCGCACCTTCGAGATCGGTCTGCGAAAAGCGGTTGGCGCCAAAGCGAAAAATATTTTGCGCCAGTTTCTTTGGGAAGCGATTTTCATCACCTTTTTCGGTGGCCTCGTGGGAATAATTTTAGGTTATCTACTATTGCTATTGCTATCCTACATCGTCGCATCGTTCGGTTTTGCGATTAACTTTGGCCTGAGTGTGAGCTCAATTAGCCTGGCTGTTGGATTTTCCGTGGCAACTGGTGTAGTTTTTGGCTACTATCCCGCCCGCGCCGCTTCACGGCTCAGTCCGATGGAGGCGCTCAGGAAAGATTAGGAATAAAATTACACAATAAATCCCAAAAAGCGCAAGTTGTAGCGCTTTTTTGTTTGTGGTAGACTGCTAAAAAGGAAATCTTAATGTGTCATCCCCGCGAAGGCGGGGATCCAGGCACCTCAGGCTAAAAATATCGATAAAACAAATTATTTTGAAATAAACTTTATATAATAAAAAGCTAGAAGATTTATAATTCGGTTTTCTAAAATTTAAAACTAGTGGAACCTGGATTCCCGCCTTTGCGGGAATGACATGGACTGAAAATTATGGAAACTAACGAAGAGGGTAAGATTCAGGAAGCGCAAATCGTTTCTGGGACTGTAAATAATGGTGTGCAAAAGGATATAACTGAGAATGTAGAAAAACCGGAAGATGCTTTTGTTGGATTGGACGAATTGGATGAAGAAGACGTTGCTAAAAAAACTAAATCAGAATTTCGTTCACGTCTGATGTTGGTTTTTGTTTTAGGATTTCTCATCGGCATCGCACTCAAAACTGAGGCACTTAAAAAAATCACGATTGGCTATGATGATTATCTAATGAAGATTAAATCGCAGAGTTATAACATTAATGATGTTCAGGTGAAGTTGCAAGCAGAAAGAGACGCCGCGACGCAAGCGCAAACTCAGCAGCAAGGAACTCTGCCTGACTCTGGCGCTACGGATGATTCTGGTAATACGGCAGACCCAGGAAGCGCACCTGTTGATACTGATGGGCAATCTGATCAAGGCGGAGCAGTAAGTAACTCAACGGGAATTTAATTTTTTTTAAATAATAATCAATCCTAATTCAACTTTATGGAAGATGATATGCAAAAAGAGCTAGAAGCTGACGAAAAGGCGGAGCAGAAAAAAAAGCAGCAAAATTTAATTTCTGCCGTCATTTTACTTTTGGGAATGTTCCTCGGCAGCCTTTTTATTGACACTGCCCAACTTGTGCAAAAGAGCGGTTTTTCATCCAAAAATCTCAGTAAATCAGATATTTTTGAAGCCAACGGAAAAACGTGGGTGGCTTACAGCGAACCGGCCGTTACAGTGTCCGTGATCAATGATGACTCTTGTGAAAAATGTAATGTTTCTGAGGTTTTGGTGTGGCTGCGACGGATCGTACCGACCATCGCGACCGAGAAAGTGGACTATAAATCCGATCAAGGAAAAGATCTGATTGATAAGTTCGGCATTAAAACTTTGCCCGCGTTTGTTTTTGATGGTGCTGTTGCGAAGACTGATTTCTATGCTCAAGCGCAGACGCTTTTTGATCAGAAAGGTGATCAATATTCTTTGCGAACCGGAGATATTGGTATCCCAGTCGGTAAATATGTCACAACTCCAAAAATAAATGATGGCGATGCGGTAGCAGGAGCGAAAGATGCTAAGGTGAAAGTGGTGGTTTATTCTGATTTCCAATGTCCATATTGCAAGATTTTTCACAAAGCAATGGAAGATGCGATCAAAAATTATGGCGACCGCGTTGCCTTTGATTATAAATTCTATCCACTGACTGACACGCATCCGCAAGCCAACAACGCCGCATTGGCCGCAACTTGCGCCTTGGATCAAGGAAAATTCTGGGAATATGCTGACAAATTATATGCTGATCAGACTATCTGGGGAGCAACAAAAGATACGGCGAAATTCAAAGAATATGCCAGAGTTTTGAAACTAGATAGTGGCAAATTCAATGATTGCTTGGACAATAAAAAACATCAAGACATGATTGATGCTGACAAAAAAGAAGCGGAAAGTTTCGGTATCTCCGGAACACCTGGCGTTTTCGTCAATGATCAGTTCCAAGAAGGCGCAGTTTCCTATGATCAACTAAAAACTTCGATTGATGCGGAATTGGCAAAATAAAATATAAATATTAGGCTTATGTAGAGACGCCCCGTTGGGGCGTCTTTTTTGTGCCTAGCAATAATTGTAGAGACGAGGCACCACCTCGTCTAAAAAACAAACAATATTAGAGCATAAACCAATAATGCCAAGACGAGGCAATGCCTCGTCTCTACAACCAATTTAAATTTTATGCTATACTAATCCTATGAAATATCATAAAGACACAATGGAGATTATCTTTTTTGCGCGGGGTGGGCAAGGGGCGAAGACGGCCGCGGAAATTATTGCGCAGGCAGCGGTTGCTGAAGGCAATTTCGTGCAAACTTTTCCCAATTTTGGTCCTGAGCGGAGCGGTGCGCCGACCAAGACTTATTTGCGCATTTCTGACAAACCGATTCGCACCAAAGAACCGGTAGTTGATCCGGATGTGGTTGTGGTTTTGGATGATACACTTTTGGAGAGTCAAAAGGTGACGGAAGGCTTGGACAAGAATGAAGCACTGATTATTAATTCTACTAAACATCCGCACGAAATCAGAGATATTATCCGTTTTGAAGGAAAAATTCACGCCGTCGACGCTAATGGAATTTCTATGGCGATTGTCGGGCAACCCAGGCCGAACACAGTAATCTTGGGGAAAATCATCAAAGTGACGGAAATCGTGAAATTGGCAAGCATCTTGGAAGAATTCCGCAAAATTTTTGAAGATAAGATCGGCAAAGAGAATTGTGAAAAAAATATCCTGGCGATTGAGAAGGCGTACGACGCAATATAAATCAGAACCACTGATTAGCACCTGATTATCCTGATTTCACTGATTTTTATTCACGTAAAATCACGTGCCCTCAGTGCTAATCAGTGGTTCAGACGAATTTTATGGAAAAAGGCGCAATCATCAAACATAATATCAAAAAATCTCCCCGGACTGGTTCTTGGCGGTATATGAAGCCGGAAGTGGACAAGGACAAATGTATCGGTTGTACGACTTGTGTGCCGTTTTGTCCCGATGCCTGCATTGAGATGAAAAAACATAAAGACGATAAGAAGGATAAAGCGGATATTGATTATGAATTTTGCAAAGGCTGTGGTGTTTGCGCGCAAGTTTGCCCAGTGAAAGCGATAACTATGAAAAAGAACTAGTTTATGACAAATAATAACAACAAGGTGAATTCCGAAGGAAGAGAGGGTGCCCTGGGGCAAAAATTAGCATTGACCGGGGGATATGCCGCGGCTTATGCTCTCAGACAAATTGAGCCGGATGTGATGCCGGTTTATCCAATCACCCCACAGACGCCAATCATCGAAACGTATGCTAAATTTGTGGCGGACGGCGAGGTGGAGACGGAAATGATTGAGGTGGAATCAGAGCACAGCGCAATGAGCGCGGCCATCGGCGCATCAGCCGCCGGAGCACGCACCGTGACCGCTACAAGCTCACAGGGCTTGGCGTACATGCACGAAATGCTCTATGTGGCTTCCGGGATGCGTTTGCCGATTCTGATGGTTGTGGCGGCGCGTGCGCTCTCAGCTCCGCTTAGCATCCACGGTGATCACAGCGACGTGATGGGTTCTCGTGATTCGGGTTGGGTGCAGATTTTTTGCGAGAATCCGCAAGAAGTCTATGATAAAACAATTATTGGGATGAAATTGGCGGAAGCGTGTGGACTGCCGGTGATGGTGATTATGGATGGCTTCAATACTTCACACTCTGTGGAAAATTTAGAAATATTGGACGCCCAAATTGTCAAAAAATTTATTGGGGAATATCAGCCGGAACATTCACTGCTCGACATTGAAAATCCAGTAACTTATGGACCGGTGGCACTGCAAGAGTCCTATTTTGAATTCAAAATTGATCAAGAAGAGGCGATGGAGAAAGTGGCGGAAGAATATCTAAAGATCACCAAAGAGTATGAAAAAATTAGCGGAAGAAAATATACTTTGTTTGAAGAATACCAAACAGAAGATGCGAAAAAAGTTTTAGTATTGATCGGTTCAGTCGCCGGCACAGCCAAAGATGCGATTGATGAATTGCGCAAGAAAGGGGAGGAAGTTGGACTTTTGAAGGTTGAATTGTTTCGTCCGTTTCCGTTTTCGGAAATTGCAATTGCGTTAAAAAACGCCAAAGAAATAATTGTAATGGATCGCGCGCAATCAATTGGTTCGCATCCACCGCTCTATTCAGAAATTTCAGTCAGTTTGCGAGACAATAGCGACGCAAAAATTTCCAGTATAGTTTATGGCTTAGGCGGACGGGATGTATTCAAAAAACAGATTGAGAAAATTTTGGAGGGGAAATTTAAGGAGAAATATTTGACCTAGTAATAGCCTCTTCTCTCTCCGGGAGAGGATGTCACGTACTCGTGACAGGTGAGGGTTCTTGCCAATACAGAAAAAACAATCAATTAAATTAAGCTTTTGTGTTTCTGAGGGCACCCTCATCCGGCCTTTGGCCACCTTCTCCCGGAGGGAGAAGAGAATTTAAATAAAAAATCGCGATATATTTAGCAGAACTAATAGAAAATAGATGAACAAAAATTTAGCAAAAAACCTAGCCCCCGGTCATAGCGCTTGCGCGGGGTGTGCGTTTCCTTCAATTGTCAGGACGATTTTGGGCGAGGCGACTACGCCGGTAGTGATTTCCAATGCAACAGGATGTCTTGAGGTGACTTCGACTATCTATCCCTACACCGCCTGGAACGTACCATATATCCACAGCGCATTTGAAAACGCGGCGGCGACGATTTCTGGTGTGGAAAGAGCTTATCAGTTTATGCGAAAAAAAAGCAGGATCAAAAAGAAAATTAAGTTTGTTGCCTTTGGCGGAGACGGGGGAACCTACGACATTGGACTGCAAGCATTGTCCGGTGCACTTGAGCGCGGGCACAATTTTCTCTACGTTGTCTATGATAATGGGGGGTATATGAACACGGGCAATCAAAGATCGTCCGCGACGCCTTATGGCGCGGGAACAGAAACGACACCAGTCGGAAAAGAATCTTTTGGCAAAGTCGAGATGCGCAAAAATTTGATGGGCATTGTGGCGGCGCATAATATCTCCTATGCCGCACAAGCCAATATTGCAAACATTGCGGACCTCAAAATGAAAGCCAAAAAAGCCTTAGCAGTCGATGGGCCAAGCTTTCTCACAGTCTTTTCACCGTGCACGAATAATTGGAAATTTCCCACCTCGCAATATGTGGCGATTGCCAAATTGGCGACAGAAACAAATTTTTGGCCGCTCTATGAAATTTCCGCCCAAGGCGGATCCGCCTTGGGCGGAGAAAGCAGAAAGTATACGCTAAATTATGAACCAAAAACCCTAAAACCAGTGAGCGAATTTTTGAAAACCCAAGGCCGATTCAAACATCTTTTCTCGGAAAAAAATAAACCGGTTCTGGCGCGGATGCAAAAAATCGTGAATGAAGAATTTGCAAGACTTGCGAGTCTCAGTGAACTTTAAATTAGTATGAAGCGCATTTCTAATAAATCTACCAAATCTTTTTCTGATTTTGTTTACGCCAAAACTAAATTAATTCCACGCGGAAAAGTGGCAACTTATGGTCAGATTGCTCAGGCAATCGGAAGGCCCAATGCCTCGCGGGCGGTAGGCAACGCACTCAATTGCAATCCCTACGCACCGGTCGTTCCATGCCATCGTGTGGTGCGCTCTGACGGCCGAATCGGCGGTTTTGCGCAAGGGGCGAAGGTCAAGGCTGGACTTTTGGCCAAAGAAGGAGTAAAAGTAAGAGACGGGGAAGTGGTTGATTTTAAGGAGAAATTGTTTGATTTTAGAAGTTGAATTTTTTCTTTCGTGTCATTCCCGCGAAGGCGGTAATCCAGGTTCCACCAGCTATAATCTCTGAAAAATCGAGCTGCAAGTCGGATTAGTTTTCTACTTCAGTAAACCTTGAATTTTAGTAATTTGCTTTCTCTTTATTTTAAAACTTGAGGTGTCTGGATTCCCGCCTCCGCGGGAATGACACTAAATTATTTATGCAACTCGAAAAACTAAAAAAAATCCTCACTGACAATGGCGAGCTGAAATTTCGCTTGAGCCAGATCCAAAAAGCCATCTATCAGGATGGCGTTTCTGATTTTTCAGAAATCTCAACGATTTCCAAAAATTTACGCGAGACACTAGAGAAAGAAATGAAAATTTTATCCTTCGAGGTGGAAAAAGTTTTAGTATCAAAAGATAAGAGTTCTTTGAAAGCTCTTTTGAAATTAGCTGACGGAAACAAAATCGAATCTGTTTTGTTATCTCCAATGCCTGCCCGCAATGCTACGCATAGCGTTGCAGGCGGGGAAAAAAAGTGGTCGGTCTGCATTTCTTCGCAAGTTGGCTGTCCTTTGAACTGTAGTTTTTGTGCAACAGGAAAAGGCGGACTGCAAAGAAATCTGACGGCGGAAGAAATCACGGATCAGGTTTTGTTTTGGAGACAGTACATCAGAAAACAGGGAACAGGGAACAGTGAACAAGAAAAAAATGCACCTCACCCCTCTGATTCTGTCACCTGGCAGAATCAGAATCTCCTTATCAAGGAGAGGGGGCAGATTAGTAATATTGTTTATATGGGAATGGGGGAGCCTTTTTTGAATTGGGAGGAAGTGAAAAAAAGTTTGCGTGACCTCGTGGATAAAAATTTATTTGCATTTGGTTCGCGCAGCATTTCCGTTTCAACAGCTGGAATTCCTGAGGGGTTAAAAAACTTGGCCGAAGAATTTCCGCAAATCAATCTGGCAATTTCTCTGCATTTCGCGACCGATGAAAAAAGAAACCGGTTTATGCCGATCAATAAAAAATACAATTTAGAAGAGTTGAAAGGAGCACTCAAGGATTATTTTTCCAAAACAAATCGGCAGATATTTTTTGAGTATGTACTGCTTTCCGGCATCAACGACAGTGAAGAAGATGCCTACGCGCTTTCGACCTATCTCAAATCAATCGGTCATCGTCAACTTTTGCATGTAAACCTAATCGCTTATAATGAAACCGGAGAAGAATTTAAAGCATCATCTGGCAATAAAACACACCTTTTCAAAGACTTTTTAGAAAAAGGTGGAATGAGTGTAACAATCAGAAAAAGTCTGGGGCAAGAAGTGGCAGGGGCATGTGGGCAATTAGCTGGCAATAAACTCAAAATATTTTAGTGTAGGAAGAATATTCGGCGCTAGATTTTCTTTTTCTAGATCGGAAAGTGGAATCCATTTACACTCTCGGATGTCAGCGCCTGGTGTGATCTCGCCGCGGCGTTTGGCAAGATAGTGAACCAGAATAACATCAACAAGCCCATCCGTTGTTTCTTTTGTCGTGTGAATAAGAAAAGGTTTTTCATCCAGAATTTCGATTTTGATTCCTAGCTCTTCCTTGGCTCGCCTTTGCGCAGTTTCCTTAAGAGCTTCTCCTTCTTTAGTCTTTCCTCCACAAAACTTCCAAAAATTATCGTCTCCTTGCAAATCAAGAAGAACTTTATTATCTTCCACAATAACTGGACCAGACGCGATGATGATTTTTGAGTCCATAGTATTAAGTTAAAAATAGAAATTTATACTCCAGTGATTTTTTTCATTTACAATCTTCCCGGCAAACGCCTTTTTCTTTTTCGATCGGTTGACAAATTCCGTCTCCGCATTTTCCTTGTGTCGGCGTAGTCGGGGATATTGGCGTTTGGGATGTTGCTGTTGGAGGCATTGGTTTTTTGGTGTCGGTGGGTGCAGGGTTGGCAGGGGGCGTACTTGGAGTTGAGCCGTTTGTTAGATCTTGTTTTATGACAGAACTGGAAAGAAAGTCAGCTACGTAGAAAACATTGTTTTTAAAATCGAAAAACGTGTTGGCGATTTCTCCTAAGTCATCAATCGTCCATTCTTTTTTCGCAGTACCATCAGAATATTCAAAGATTTTCAAACTCATTTTGTTTTTACTATTTTTATCGGCAAGCAAGTCTTTCAAATAGACTGAACCGGTGGTAGTATTAATGGCTTCAACTTTTTGTCCGCGAGAAAAACTGCCGCTTTTTTCCAGAGTAGTCAGATTAAAAATGGTCCTGCCGAGGTATAGCTCGTTCTTTTGCGGATTAACCGTCAAGGTTTTCTCTCTTTTTTCAGTCTCTACTTCCATCACTTCCTTTTTTAGCTGAAAAGTGTTTCCGTCAAAAGCGAGTAGTTTTTTTTCATTGAATAGGTGGACAAAAAGGGAGCCATCTTTTTCACTGACTGCGATACTGATCTGGCCCGGTCCTCTATTGGCCGCTTTGGATTTATTGAAGCCGTAGTTTTCAAGGTTGATCGTGCCTAGAGTTTGGCTATTTTTTCCGTCAGCAATTCCAACTAATCCTAATTCGGGCCAGATCGCATAAATTCGATCCCTGGACTTGTCCAAGGTCATACTAGCAATGGAATCAGTTCTGGGCTTGAGTGTTGGGTTGAAGTTAATTTTGCTGGTCACCTTGTTAGAATTTGTATCAACAATATCAATCAGTGCACCGTAATGGCTCAAAACATAGAGTCTTTGTTCATCTCCACTTAGTGCCATATCTGTCGGCCACATTCCCAGTGCCATTTCGCCGTGCCAATTATTATTCCAAATCGAGGCATTTTTCGAAAGCTGATTTTCATTTTCAATTATGGTGAAAGTTTTGGTCGATTGGTCATATTTGAAAATTGTGCTTCCGCCCAAGCGATTTCGGACATAAAGATTACCATTCGAATCAGCAATTACTTGATCGGCAGAATCGCCGACATTGATTTCCTTGACTAGACAACTATTTTTTTCACAAAAATTGGTACTCTCCAGCTTGTTCAGATCAAAAACCGAAAGAGAGCCATCTCCTGTATTGGTCGCGTAGAGTTTATTCGTTTTAGAATCGATGGTGAAAAAATTGGCATCGGGACCGTGAACAATCTCGCCAACCTTTTTTCCAGCAGAATCACTTATTTCAATGACCCCATAGGCGCCGTTCAGATTTTGCGTCCAGTCTGTCGGGAAGCCGGTTGTTCCGTCAGAAAAAGATCGATAGCCGGTTTCCAAAAAGGAATAGCTACCGGCTTTTTTCGGTTTGTCCTTGTCTTGTGGCGCAAGGCTAGTGCAAGTGTCGAAGGAGATTTCCGTCGCTTTTTTATTTATCGTATCGATTGCATAACATTTACTCCGGCCAAAATCAAAGGAATAGAGTTTTTGGTCATTGAATATCAAGAAGCCTCCAAAAACACCGATGTCAAATGTGTCAATCAATTCATCTTTATTCAGATCAATGACACCTATGGAAGTTGTTTTTGAGCCAACAACATAGAGTTTTCGATTTTTTTCATCGATTACTGGGTTAAAAAGCTTTAAGATATTTCCAAATTCTTTTCCTGCAGAAAGTTTGTGAAAGTTAATCACTCCTGTCGCGGATAGCTCGTCTTTAGTTTGGGGCAGTTGCTTTTCAGAAATGCGTTTTGTGAAAAATAGATAACTGCCGATACTTAATGCGATGATAATTACTATGGCGCTAATATTTTTTTTCATTTTTTTCTGCAAATCATGTTGCTTAGTGTATGTATTTTACCATATAACTATCTTTTAAGCGATAACCAAGTTTGCGATAATATTCCCTCGCGCCGATGCCGGAAATGATGGCGATTTTTTTGAGGCCGAATTCCTGCCGGGCAATTTTTTCCGCTTCTGCGATCAGTTTTTTCCCGAGGCCGATATGTTGCGGGGATTTACTATTTTTCTTATCGATCTCGGTCATTGTTCCGTATGTATGCACTTCGCGGATGATGGCGGAATTTTTGAGAACTTGTGGAGGTTCGACCTCCGTTATGTAGGTCGAATCTCCATTTATCCTCAGGCGTAAAAGGGCGAATATTTTTTTTCTATCACTTGTTGTATATTCCAAAAATATTTCTTTTCCATCCGAGGCGTCATAGTCGATGCGGTTTAATATCAGTTCGTCTTGTAAATTGAAATTTCCACCGACTTCTCGACAGCGAATGCATTGGCACTGAGATTTTTCGGCGATCATTTGGCGCAAATTGGAAATGATCGGTCCTGCAATGATCGATTCGGCAGGCACATCCCGCACGAGTCGCGCGATGCGGACGTAGGGCGGGATGAGATTTTTTTTGACGCGCAAGATGAATTTTTCAAACTGCTGATCATCGAGGCCTCTATAGAGGCCTCTATTCCAGATGTCATAGAGCGTGCTGTCACGCAGAACGACTGTCGGATAAATTTTGAGCATATCCGGCTGAAAATCCGGTGAAGAAAAAAGCGTTTTGAACATCTGATAATCTTTCTTCTCGTCTGATCCATAGAGTCCGGGCATAATGTGATAGTTGATTTTGAAGCCGGCGTTTTTGAGAAGCTTGGTGGCGCGGATTGTTTCGGCCACATCGTGTCCGCGATTATTTTTCGTAAGCACGTCATCAAAAATGCTTTGCACACCGAGCTCCACTCGGGTGCAACCCAGCGTGCGAAAATTTAAAATTTCTTTTTCATCGATATAATCCGGGCGAGTCTCGAGGGTCAATCCAATGATCCGTCGCTGGGCCTTTTCGTTTTTTTTCTGTTCGCGGCCTAACGTGGTAGAGACGCATCGCAATGCGTCTCTACGGGCTACATGACCATAATCATTCACCGCGCGAAAACATTCTGTGACAAACCAATTTTGATATTTTTTGGGAAAATAGGAAAACGTTCCGCCCATCACGATCAGTTCGATTTTGTCCGTCTTGTGACCGTTCAGCTCTAGCGCGCGCAGGCGTTTTTGCACTTGCGCGTAGGGATTAAATTTGACCGAGATGGCGCGCATCACCGCCGGTTCGTTTTTTAGGTAACTCTTGGGCATGGCTTTTTCGCTCGGACAATAAAGACACTTTCCCGGACAAGGGTAGGGCTTGGTGAGCACAGCGATGACCGCCACGCCAGAACGGGTGCGGATTTTTTTGCTGATCAGGATGTTTTCAAATCCCAAGTCACGCTTAATTTTTTTCTGGGCGACTAATTTTTCATAAGCCTCGCGCAGATTGGCATTGGTTGGCACGGGGATTTGTAAAATTTTGGAAACATTTTTTTTAACACGCAAAAATTCTCCCGGCGTAGTGACGGACTCTTGCATTGCCAGTTTAACAAAATTGTCGTAAGCTTTAATCATGAGACTTTTTAATTTAAAAATGTTGTCATCCTGAGCGAAGTCCTGTACTCAGGACGAAGTCGAAGGATCTGCCTACCGATACCCCAAGCTTTGCAAATATAAATTAAGCTTTGGATAGTGTTAAGAAGATCCTTCGACTCCACTTCGTTTCGCTCAGGATGACATTATTTTTTTATGCAGCAAGAAATAATAAATAAAATACTGAACGAAACCGAATCTGGCTATGATCAAATGGCAGAGAAATTTTCCCATACGCGGAAAAATTTCTGGTGCGATCTGGCTTTTATCGCTGATTATGTTGAGGACGGGGACAAAATTCTGGATTATGGCTGTGGCAATGGCCGGCTTTTGGAAATTCTGAAAGACAAAAAAATAGAGTATGTCGGCGTGGATGTTTCCCAAAAACTGATTGATCTAGCAAAGGTAAAATATCCCGAGCACAAGGCGTCCTTTTCTAAGATTTCAAGTCTTGCCAGTCTAGCATTTCCCGACAATTATTTCAATAGGATTATTTCCGTGGCGGTTTTTCATCATTTTCCCGAAAAATATGCCAGAGAGATGGCTAGGGAACTGTTCCGCATTACAAAACCGGGCGGAACAATTGTCATCACAGCTTGGAACCTTTGGCAGAAAAAAAGACGGAAAAATATTTTTAATTTTTCCTCTCTCTTGGGAAAAATTTTTCAAATCGGAGCGTATCGCGGGTTTGGTTTTGGCGATATCTTGGTGCCGTTTCAAGATAATGAGGGTGGCGTTTTCAAGCGCTACCATCGGGTGTATACTAAAAGTAGCCTCGTAGAGATTTTTCAATCTGCTGGATTTGAAATTGAAAAATGTTTTTTGGCCAGCGGTAAAAATATTGTTTTGATTGCGAGAAAAAAATGAGTAAACTATTATCATGAAACTAAACCTAGAAATCAACAATACCGACAAGAGTCCGGTGAAAAAAACTTTTGTCAAAAAAGTTATCACGGAAACGCTTGCGAAGAGCGGTTATGTTGAGTTGGCTAAAAAAAGCCTAAGCTTGAGCCTCGCTTGGGTATCGGAAAAGGAAATTCGGCGGCTCAACAAGCTTTATCGCAAAAAAGATCGCACGACAGATGTGTTATCCTTTTGTGAATTTGAAGAAGCATCTGAATTGAAAAAAGCGACTGAGCAGGAGCTATTTCTCGGCGAATTGATTTTGTGTTATAATTATATCAAACAATCCGCAAGTGAATGTACCTCGGAAAATGATTTGCAAAAAGAACTGGCAAGAATCATTGCGCATGGCGTTTTGCATTTGCTCGGATTCTCGCATGGCAAAACAATGTTTGCTATTCAGGATGCTATTTATGATGAAGCTTTAAACTGAACACTAATCTCTTATAAAATAAAAATGAACCGGATCAATCAATTTGTGAAAAGCATGTCTTGTGCGATGCGAGGGCTGGGGTATATTTTGCGCAACGAAAAAAATTTTCAAAATGAGCTGGTAATATCAATCATGGTGATTATTGCCATGGTCTATTTCCATGTCACCCGGATGGAAACAGTCGCCCTAGTTTTGGTGATTGTGGGTGTTTTGATCATGGAACTTTTGAACACGGTCGTGGAGCGAGTAGTGGATATTTTGAAACCTCGGGTCCATCCTTATGCGCGACTCATCAAAGATATGATGGCGGCGGTGGTGCTTATTTCAGCCATTTTTGCGGTAGTTATCGGTCTGATCATTTTCCTGCCATATATTTCCGCTCGCCTGAGTTTCTGACTTAGGCTTCGCCACGCCATAGTCACGCAGTAGCGGGACGAAGGCGGGTTGTCGAATGTTGCCAGATGTAATATAATTTAAAAATGCAAGTTAAAAAATAAAAAGCAAAGCATGGCTAAAAAAGAGATTATTGTCGGATTGGATATTGGGTCTTCATTTGTGCGAACTGTCATTGCCCAAATTATCCCTTCCGAAGAAAATTTGCGAGTGATCGGTGTGGGAATCGCGCCGGCTTTTGGCGTGAGACGCGGAATTATTGTCGACTTAGAAGAGGTTATCAAATCGATCAATGAGTCCATCGCTCTAGCCGAAAGGACAGCTGGGGTGGAAGTGAAATATGTGATTTCCGGTGTCGGTGGCAACCATATTTCTTCCCAATATTCCAAAGGCGTAATCGCCGTCGGTCGGGCAGACGGTGAGGTTGTGTCAGATGATATTTCTCGCGTGATCAATGCAGCGCAAGCGATTTCGATTCCCGCCAATAAAGAGATTATTCATATTATTCCGCGAAGCTATTCCTTGGACGATCAAAAAAGTATCCGCGATCCATTAGGGATGAGCGGGGTGCGCCTGGAAGTTGATGCGATGATTATTGAAGGTTCGACGCCGCATATCAAAAATTTGAATAAATGCATCGAAGAAGCTGGAGTGCTGGCAGAAAGCTTTGTGCTTTCCCCTTTGGCTGCGGCCAAGGCAGTGCTTTCCAAAAGACAAAAAGAGCTAGGCGTGGTGTTGGTCGATATCGGTGGCGGATCAACCTCAGTGGCCGTTTTTGAAGAGAATGATCTCTTGCGTGTTTCCGTTATTCCGATCGGAGGCAATCACATCACCAATGACATCGCGATCGGCCTGCGTACTTCCATCGATGTGGCAGAGAAGATAAAATTGGAATTTGGCAATGCAAGTCCGCGAGAAATCAGTAAGAAAGAAAATATCGATTTGTCGCAGATGGATTCTAGCGAAGAGGGAATTGTTTCCCGCCACCACGTGGCAGAGATAATCGAAGCGCGGCTAGAAGAGATTTTCACGATGGTGAATAAAGAATTGAAATTGATCGGTAAGGAGCGGCTGCTTCCAGCCGGGGCGGTCATCACTGGCGGCACAGCAAAGCTGCCGGGTTGTGTGGATTTGGCAAAGAATATTTTGGCACTTCCGTCTCAGACTGGTTTTCCTGTTCCACTTGGCGGTTTGGTGGATAAGATTGACGATCCGGCTTTCGCGACAGCGGTCGGATTGCTTTTGTGGGGGCAAGAAGAGGAGCAAGGGCAGAAAAGAGGCGGGAATGGATTTGGAAACAAGATGGTCGGTGGCGTCATCTCGGAAATGGGCGGAAAAATGGAAGGAATGAAGAAGTGGTTTGGGAAATTTTTGCCTTAAAATAGGCCTTAAAAAGAGTTTTAGGTGTTTTTAATTCTTGGTTTGACATTCATTGCGCTATTATGCTAGATTTAATTAACGAAAAGAGGGCTAAATGCCGATGCCGATTGGCAGTAGATAAAACCAAAATAAAAATAAAATTTTCAGAATAGATTTTCCCAAAATCTCTGTTTTTGTTTATTTAAATTTTCTATACATCTATAAAAATATATGGCAGAAATAAAACCACCGGTAGAAACTTTTGCGCGCATCAAGGTGATTGGTGTCGGCGGATCAGGAGGACATGGAATCAGTCGCATGATTGAAACGAAAATCAAAGGTGTGGAATTTGTGGCGATCAATACGGATGCGCAAGATTTGCATCACAATAAAGCGGCCGAAAAAGTGCATATCGGAAAAAATTTGACCAAGGGCTTGGGTGCTGGAATGAATCCGGATATTGGACGCCAAGCAGCGGAAGAAAATCGCGATGAAATCCAGGAAGTCCTGAAGGGGACAGATATGGTTTTTGTCACGTGCGGACTGGGTGGCGGAACTGGAACAGGCGCCGCACCGATCGTAGCCGAATCTGCCAAAGAGCTAGGCGCATTGACTGTGGCGGTGGTCACGAAACCTTTCAGTTTTGAAGGCGCGCAAAGACGGGCGATTGCCGAAGAAGGTCTGGCCAATTTGCGCGAGCGCGTGGACACATTGATTACGATTCCTAATGATAAGCTCTTGCAAATCATCGACAAAAAAACGACTCTGATCAATTCTTTCAAGATTGTAGATGATGTGCTGCGCCAAGGCGTTCAGGGAATTTCCGATCTGATTACTAAACCAGGAATCGTGAATGTTGACTTTGCCGACGTGCGAGCGATTATGAGTAATAGCGGATCGGCTCTCATGGGAATCGGAATCGGAACAGGCGAGAACCGCGCGGCGGAAGCTGCCAAAGCCGCCATCAATAGTCCGCTTTTGGAACTTTCAATCGATGGAGCAAAGGGCGTGCTGTTTAATGTTTCTGGCTCTTCTGATCTTACTATGCTTGAAATTAATGAAGCGGCGAATATCATCACCGAAGCGATCGACCCGAATGCGAAAGTGATTTTTGGCGCCGTGGTTGATGAGACACTCAAAAAGGGCGAGGTGCAAATCACAGTTGTAGCGACAGGGTTTGATGAGGATCGAATAAATGAATCGCGGATGTCTCCGATGGAACGTTTGACAAGGAATAAACCGGTGATTGAACCGGAGATTGAAGTTGGCGAACCAGAAGAAGATCTGAGCCGTACTTTTGCCGTCAGAGAGGAACCGAAAATGATCATCGAAGAAAAAGTGCCACCAAAGATCCAAAGAACAACTAATTCCTTTATGCAAAAAGACAAAGTTTTGACTGACGAGGATGACGATGATGAGTTGGAAATTCCAGCTTTCATCCGCAGAAAGATGGGGAAATAGGCTGATTTTTATAAAACTTATAATTCAGGCCTCTCCGGCCTGAATTTTTTTGCCAAAGCGGATAAATTGTAATATGATTTAAAAGTCATTCGGAGATCGTCTAACGGCTCGCCTTCGTTCCGAGAGTACTCGGAACTACGGTGGCACGCCGCCAAAGGCTATGGCCGACGGAGCGCGGAGCGAGTTACGCCAATAGGGACTTAGGTTTATTGATTAGTTTGAGTTATAAAATATAATATTCGGAGATCGTCTAACGGTAGGACAACAGACTCTGACTCTGTTAATTGGGGTTCGAATCCCTATCTCCGAACACTTTAGTTTTTTTCGGCGCGAAAGCGCCTGTTTTAGTTTTGAATGAAGCCTTTCCTTCTGCCATTTAGCAATCTTGAGTAATTGCATGCTTGGTGGTATTATGAAAATAATTAAAGGTATAAAACCCCAGAGTTTTTCCTGGACCCTATTCGTGGCAAACTGCGGAGAATTTGCTCAAAATTAGCTCGTCCGTCGGAGCTTTAGCGTAGGTGGATTAAAAATTCAGGAACTAATTCAGTAATAAAAAATTAAAATAAATAAATGAAAAAAACATACAAACTCATTATCTCGCTTCTTGTCCCACAGTTGGCGGGAGGAATTGGGAGCATTTTTACTGTCGGTTCGGTGAAAGGTTGGTATCCGGTACTGGTGAAACCCGCTCTCAATCCGCCGAATTGGGTGTTTGGTCCGGTCTGGACGACGCTTTTTCTCTTGATGGGCTACGCACTCTATATTATTTGGACAGATGAGAGTGAAAAAAGCAAACGCTTGGCCTACTGGGCTTTTGGGATTCAAATGGTTTTGAATGCACTTTGGTCGATTATCTTTTTTGGCCTGCACAGTCCGGGCGGCGCGCTTTTCGAGATGATTTTCCTTTGGCTGGCCATTCTTGTCACTATCATTACTTTTGCTAAAATTTCTCGCCTGTCAGCCTGGCTTCTTCTGCCATATATTCTCTGGGTGAGTTTCGCCGGCTATTTAAATTATTCAATTTGGATTCTAAATTAAGATGCCAAAACAAAAAAGAAAAATAGTTATTGTCAATGATAAGATGCAGCGGGGTTATGCATATGAGTTGAGTGAGTCGACAGGCAGGAATTTTGATCCAGCATTCAAACCGGAACTGACTCCGAAAGAGATGCTGGCGCTGGGAGTTTTTGGTGGAAAATATATGACTGATTGCCGAAAAGAATTTCCGGCTGATTGGTTTGAAAAAGCCAAACTCAATTCCGAATTTAACGATCCAAAACTTAATTTCTTTGGCATCAATGCTTCACAACCCCTTTCAGTCTGGAAAAAGAAAGGTTGGATCTGGGCAGATGATCCACGGGGCTGGTTTCAATGGTACTGTCGATATTATCTGGGTCGCCGGTGCGAAGACGATGCGAGGCAAATCAAAAGATGGAAAGCTATCATTCGGCATATCGCGCAGATAAAAAAGAATTGTCCTTCGACGAGGCTCAGGACAAGCCGGAAGGGAGACTTGAATTGCCGAGCCCGTCAAAGACAAGCGGTTCTGCATTGGGCGTATGATTCCAGAAAAATGTAGCGCGAATTTATTTTTTGTGGTATAATATAGCCAGTCGATAAACAAAAAAATAAATGAAATATTTACGCGGAAAGGGGGTGTTCACATGAACAAACTAAACGCTATCGATTGGATCGCTGTCATTCTTTTGGCTGTCGGAGGACTCAACTGGGGATTGGTAGGAATTTTTAATTTTGATTTGGTGGCCGCAATTTTTGGAGATATGTCAGCCCTTTCCAGAATTGTCTATGCTGTTGTTGGAATCTGCGCTATCTATGTTTTGGCAATTTCCCCCAAACTCGGAAAAAGCTAAGCCTAAAAATCAAGAAAACAGTCCTTTTTATCTGGGACTGTTTTTGATTTTCCTTCAGTAATCACCCAATTGTCCAAAATCCCGACGTATGATAAGCTAAAATCGTTTAAGGAATAGAATGTAAATCGTATTGATACAATTATGGAAATAAAAATTGCCACGCATGCTGGGTTTTGTTTTGGGGTTCGCCGGGCGGTGGAGCTGGCGGAAAAAGCGCTGGAGAGCGGACGAAAAGTCTATTGCATGGGGTCGCTCATCCATAATCAACAAGTGATTGAAAAGCTGGAGCAAAAAGGATTAGTGACTGTGCGGGAGCTCGCGGAAATTCCGGCGGGTAGTCTGTTTCTCATTCGCAGTCACGGAATTGATCCAAGAATTGTGGAAAAAATTGTGGCACAAGGCGGTGAGATTTTGGACGCGACTTGTCCGTTCGTCAGGCGGGCACAGTTGGTGGCGAAAAAATTTCACGAGGAAAATTACGACGTTGTCATCTGTGGCGATCCCCAGCATGCCGAAGTGATTGGCATCAATGCGTGGGCGAGTGATTCAGCGAAAATAATTCACGATGCTGATGACGTGAAAAATCTGGAATTCGGTGGCAAGGTCGGTGTGCTCAGCCAGACGACGCAAAAAAAAGAGTTGTTAGATAATGTTATCAAGGGATTGGCAGAAAAAGTCAAGAACCTGGTTGTGGAAAATACCATTTGTCTGGATAGCTCAACTAAACAAGCGGAAGTTTCCGAATTGGCGAAGGTTGTGGATCTAATGATTGTGATTGGGGGAAAAAATTCGAGTAATACTGGAAAATTGGTCCAGTTAAGCGAAGCACAAAAAACTCCGACGCATCACATTGAAACCGCTTTGGAGTTACAATTAGAATGGTTCAAAGATGTACAAATAGTCGGCATCGCCGCTGGCGCTTCGACCGCGCAATTTTTGATCGATGAGGTGGTGGACAAAATTAATAATCTGTGCTAGATTTAAGTTTAATCTTTTGGCGTATTTCCATACCCCGTGTCATCCCCGCGAAGGCGGGGATCCAGGCACCTCAGGTTTTAAGAAAAAGAAAAACAGAATTTACTGGTTGGTAACAAGAAGTTAATGGATTTATAGTTCGATTGTTGTAATTTATAACTAGTGGAACCTGGATTCCCGCCTTCGCGGGAATGACACATCAATTAAATGAAAAAAGAAATCACTTATCCGATCCGGATCAATAAATACCTGGCCTATAACAATTTTTGCACCCGTCGGGCGGCGGATGAAATTATAAAATCCGGCCGGGTGAAAATCAACGGCCTGGTGGCTGCACTTGGGGCGAAAGTCAATGAGACAGATGAGGTGACGATCGACAAAGACATCCGCCGGAACAGAAAGCTGGTCTATTTGGCGTACAACAAACCGCAAGGTATTGTGACACACAGTCCGCAAAAAGGGGAGCGGAGCATCGAAGATATTTTCAATTATTCACAGAAAGTTTTTCCCGTGGGTCGGCTCGACAAAGATTCGCACGGTCTTATTTTGCTTACGAACGATGGACGTGTGACTGACCGATTACTTAATCCCGATCACTATCATGAAAAAGAATATTTGGTCAAAGTAGATCGCACCATCAGCCCTGGGTTTATCAAAAATATGTCAGAGGGCGTGGTGCTGGATGATGGATATAAAACCAGAAGTTGCGAAGTAAAAAAAGTGAATGAGTTGGCTTTTTCTATCGTACTTACTGAAGGTAAGAAAAGACAGATTCGCAGGATGTGTGAAAGATTGGAACGCAAGGTGACCGAACTCAAACGTACGCGGATCATGAACATTAAATTGGGTAGTCTAAAAACGCGTGAGTATCGAGAAATTGAAGGACCGGAGCAACTAGAACTTTTGAAAAGCATAGGCATTGATAAGCCAGAAATCTAACCTTATTTTGACTCTTGCGGATTGGTGGATATTTTTTTGACAGAATAACGGATAAATAATATAATATAGGCGAAAGTAAGAGAGTTCTGCCGGTGCTATTTTTAGCCTAGCGGACAACAGCGATGGTGGGGGTCGATCTTCCGAAGCCCTCTTACGAACAATTTAATAAGCATTAATCTAGAAATACGAAAATGACTACAATTCAAGTGACTGACAAAGAGTTTGTTGAGTATGTTGTGAAGCAGATTGTGAACAAGCCTGACGACGTGAAAGTCGAAAGGAAGATTGATGAAATGGGCGTGCTAATTACGCTAGATGTCAATCCTGAAGATATGGGGATGATCATCGGACGTGAAGGTGCGACAGCCAAAGCTCTTCGAACTTTGCTTCGCGTGATCGGAGCAAGAAACAACGCGCGAGTTAATCTCAAGATTAACGAACCGGAAGGCTCAGAGCGAAAACCACGAGAAGACCGCGAGCCGAGAGAAGAAGTGAGAAAAAGCATCGACGACGTTGTTGGTGATATTGTCTAATTTAGCTCAACTTTAGCAAAATTAAAAAGGCTGGCGAAAGTTAGCCTTTTTTGTTGTTGACAAATAAGTCAAAATGTGCTAAGATTATAAATCGTACTTTGACAATTTTTTGATTTGAATTGTCCGGTAAAAATGCTTATTTCCGCCACAGTCTGTGGCTATATTTTTTTCAACTCATTCACTCAAAAAGGAGAAGTTGTATGAAAAAATTAATTTGCGTATTATCCTTGGCAATGGCTATGTTTTGCTCTTCTGATGTTTTTGCGAAGAGCGAAATTGTTAGTAGTTTTTATTTCGGTAACAAAGTCCAGGACATTGCTGTTGATGGGAGTGGTATGATTTATGCCACGACTACCAATGCAGATCCGGCTTGGAATGGAGATTTTTTTAAACTCCAATTTATCGGAGACCAGCTCCAAAAAGTTTCCTCATTGCGAGGGAATGGTTATCAGGCCTGGGATGCTTTTTCCAAAATGACAGTCTTGAATGGCTACGGCTTTGTGCTTACGAGCTATTATAGTTCACCTGGAGCGGTTGTGAATTTAAGCTCGATGACCGCGCTATTTAACGGTATTGATTGGCAATTAAAAAATGCTAAAAGCATTGCCAATGATGGTATTGGTATTTTCATCGGTGGTGGAAGTGAAACGGTGTCACCGTATCTTCGCACCTATCTGCCCTTACCCTCGTCGGGAGAATTGAGCTTTATGGGCTCACGAAGTTTGGATGCAACTCCCGAGAGATCCTTTTCTCAAATGGATAAAAAGTATCTTTTCCTGGCAATGAGTACCGCAGGAATTGGCATTTGGGATACGACAAATACAGGAGAACCCTACAAGTTAGGCCAGTCGCGGAAGGAGTTTTATTCCGCTGATGGGTATATTACTTTTTCCAAGGCCATTGATATGGTCGCGGAAGGCCAGTATGTTTATGCGCTGGCCGGAGATGCTACTGGTTGGCGGGGAGTTCTAGCGATTATCAACTTGACAGATCCGTCATATGTGCAGACCTGGTTTAGCTTGGCCAAACAGGCGAGCGCGATGGATCTTGAATGCGGGTTGCTATTTATGAAAAAAAGCGGTAGCAGAATATACATCGCGACAAAAACAAAGATTCTAGTTGTTGATGTTTCGATTGTCACGGCTCCGCGACTGGTCGAAACGATCGCCATCATCGCAAATGCGATGGAGGTGGTAGGGGATAAATTGTTGGTCGCCGATGGCTATCATGTCAAAGTGGTAAAATTAATAGACCCGATAGCTGGAGACGTCAACGCCGACAACAAAGTTGATTTGTCGGACGCCATTTTGTCCCTGCAAGTTACGGCAGGGAAAAGCGTTTCCGTAGACGTCAGTGGCGACGTCAACGGCGACAAAAAAATCGGCATTGCAGAGGTCGTTCACGCCCTGCAGAAAACTGCAGGGCTAAGATAAGTTTCAAAAAAAGGCCTTCGGGGAAGAATTTTCCCCAGAGGCCTTTTTAGTTTTTTTAGGTATAATGTGTATTATAGCAAACAAAATTCAAGGCTGACGAAAGTTAGCCTTTTTTGATTTATTTTGCTATGATTAGATTATTATGCAATTTCATATTGTTACAATTTTTTCGTCTATTTTCGACTCCTATCTCAAAGAGTCAATTATTGGTCGTGCCCAAAAAAGTGGGGCGATCGAAGTTACCGCGCATAATTTGCGGGATCACACGACCGATAAGCATGGAAAAGTTGATGATACGCCTTATGGCGGAGGAGCAGGGATGGTGCTACAAGTTCAGCCGATTTATGCTTGCGTGGAAGCTGTGAAAAAGCTGATTGCAAAAAGCAGGGAAGAAAACCCGCCCAAGGCGGGTCCGCCTAGGGCGGAAACCAGAACAATTTTATTTTCTGCCAAAGGCAAAAAATATACCCAACGGACGGCGGAGCGACTCTCAAAATATGCCAATCTAATTTTGATCTGCGGGCGCTATGAGGGTGTGGACGAGCGGGTGGCAGAGCAAATTGCCGATGAAGAGATTTCGATCGGTGATTATGTTCTTACAGGTGGGGAGCTTCCGGCTATGGTACTTGTGGATTCGGTGACGCGGCTCTTGCCGGGAGTTTTAGGAAACGCGGAAAGTGCGAAGCATGAATCGCATAAAGAAAAAAACTATAAAGAGCATCCACAATACAGCAAGCCGGAAAATTTTAATGGCTGGCAAGTGCCAGAAGTGCTACTCAGCGGAAATCATAATGAGATAAAAAAATGGCGGGAAAAACAATAAACAAAAATTTATTATTTGTCGTTCTGACACTGCTCACTTTTGGTTTGGCGATGATCGCATCGGCGGGCATCGCTTATTCGCATAGTCGGTTTGGCGATTCCTACTATTTTTTCAAGCATCAATTATTCTATGGAGTTTTGCCGGGACTCCTAGTTCTCTATGCAGTGCAAAAAATCAACTATAATTTTTGGAAAAAAATTGCCTTTCCCTTGTTTATCTTAAGCATTTTTCTGCTTATTCTCGTTTTCGTGCCAGGTGTCGGTTCTCGGGTCTACGGAGCCAGTCGTTGGTTGCAACTCGGTCCGTTTTCTTTCCAGCCTTCAGAAATGTTGAAATTGTCGATTATTATTTATCTGGCGGCCTGGCTGGAAAGCCGGGCGGAAAAAGTGAAGGATTTCTATGAGGGACTTTTGCCGTTTCTAGCAGTGGTAGCGGTGGTTAGTTTTCTTTTGGAAAAACAGCCAGATATGGGAACGCTTGGCGTGATTATTTTTATTGCCATGTCGATTTTTTTCATTTCTGGCGCGAGGCTGTCTCATATGGCACTAATAGCAATTTCCGGTTTTGCCGCCTTGGGACTGCTCATCAAATTTGAGTCCTATCGGATGGATCGGTTCTTAGTATTTCTCCATCCTGAACTTGATCCGCGCGGGATCGGCTATCAGATCAATCAGGCGCTTCTGGCGATTGGTTCGGGTGGAATTTTTGGCGTGGGTCTGGGCCATAGCATGCAAAAATTTAATTATCTGCCGGAACCGGTTGGTGATTCGATCTTTGCGATTATCGGTGAGGAATTGGGCTTGATCGGCGTGGTTGTTATAGTTATTTTATTTTTAGCGTTGGCGATGATCGGTTTTCGCATAGCACAAAATGCCCCAGATCGCTTTTCGCAATTAGCTGCCGTCGGCATCACTTCCTGGATTGTTTTTCAGGCCTTCATCAACATCTCCGCCATTTCCGGCCTCATCCCGCTCACCGGCATTCCATTGCCCTTCATTAGCTATGGTGGAACGTCGCTCGTTTTTCTGATGGCAGGAATCGGCGTGCTTTTGAATATTTCCAAGCAAATTGGTAATAATTAATTTTTTATCAAATACGAAATTTATGCGTATCGTACTTACCGGAGGGGGGACTGGCGGACATCTGACTCCGCTCATAGCGGTGGCCAAGAAAATCAGAGAAATTGTGCCGGAGGTGGAATTCTATTTCATCGGTCCGAAGGGCAAGTTGGAAGATGAAATTATGGGGCGGGAAAATATCCCGATCCGCAATATCCAGGCGGGAAAATTGCGCCGTTATTTTTCTTTCCAGAATGTGACCGATTTTTTTAAGATTCCTTTTGGAATATTAAAATCAATGTGGCTTTTGTTGGTTTTGATGCCGGACGCGATTTTTTCCAAAGGCGGCTATGCTTCTTTTCCGGTCGTCGTCGTCGGTTGGCTTTATCGTATCCCGATTATGATCCACGAGTCAGATTCCAATCCGGGATTGGCCAACTCAATGTTGGGAAAATTTTCCGATCGCGTGGCGGTGTCTTATCCGGAAGCGGAAAAATATTTTCCGGCGGCGCAAGTGGTGCTTACGGGTAACCCTTTGAGTGAAAAAATTACGCAGGGCGATGTTAATCGCGCCAGACAAACGTTCAATCTCACAGAGTCAAAAAAAGTCATCTTTGTCACGGGCGGATCACAAGGGGCGAAAAGTATCAATGATAAAATTTTGCGGATCTTGCCTCAACTTTTGCACAAATATCAAATTATTCATCAAACAGGAGAACATGATTTTGAAAATGTTGTTCATATGGCGGGAGAACTTGGTTTTAAGGCGGGGCGCGAAGGTTATTATCCGATCGCCTTTATCAAGGAAAATATTGAAGACGTTCTTGCAGTGGCGGATCTGGTAATTTCTCGTGGTAGTGCAACGACTATTTCCGAGATTGCTGCCAACAAAAAACCAGCCATTCTCATTCCCCTGGAAACATCTGCGAGCGATCATCAACGGATGAACGCCTATTCTTTGGCGCGAATCGGTGGATGTATCGTGATGGAAGAAAGTAATATGGGCGAGCATATGCTCTTAGAAAAAATCGACGAGTTGATGGAGAATGAAGCATTGCGCGAGAAACTGGCTGAGAATATTGCGACATTCTATCATCCTGATGCGACAGAAAAAATTGCACAGGGGATCCTGGGAATGATCAAAGAATAATTTTTTTAGTTTTAAACATATGGCAATCGATCTGGAAAAAATCAAAAAAGTTTATGTGATTGGCATCAAAGGTTCTGGCGTGGTGGGTGTTGCGGAAATACTAAAGGCCGGGGGAATTGAGGTAATAGGCTCTGATACGGCGGAAAAGTTTTTCACCGATGCGGTGCTTCAGAAAAATCAGATCCAGTATTTCGAAAAATTTTCGGCGGACAATATTCCAGCCGATATTGATTTGGTAATTCATTCCAGCGCCTATAACGAAAATAATAATGTGGAGGTTCAGGAAATAATCAAAAGAAAATTACCAATAATCAGTTATCCGGAAATATTAGCGCAACTTTTTAATGGGCGCTATGGGATTGCGATTTGTGGGACGCATGGAAAAACCACTACTTCAGCCTGGCTCGCCAATACATTGAAAGAATTGGGTGCGGAGCCTGGAGCGGCAATTGGCAGTTGCGTGACGAATTGGGCAGGAAACGCACTTACTGGAACAGGGGAGATTTTCGTATTGGAAGCGGATGAGTATCAGAATAAATTAGCGCGCTACAATCCCAACAGCGTAATTTTGACCAGTTGTGATTACGATCACCCGGATTTTTTCCCGGATTTTGAGGCGTATAAAAAAGTCTTTAAGGATTTTGTAGCAAGAATTCCCAAAACTGGTTTTTTGGTCGTTTGCGGTGATGCAACCTCTACTCTAGAAGTTGCCAAGGAAGCGACCTGTGCAGTTTTGACCTATGGTTTTTCTGCCGATTGTGATTATCAGATAATTAATTTAGAATTAAAAAGAGAAGTCTCGATGCTTCCGAGTCAGATATTTGAGGTATTGCGTGGAGAAGAAAATTTGGGAAAATTTGAAATACAATTATTTGGAAAACATAATGTGCTAAATGCGCTGGCCGTAATTGCGGTTTGCCACAAGCTTAATTTTAGCGCGGAGAAAATCCAAGAGGCGCTCAAAACTTTTCGTGGGACGGCGCGCAGATTCGAATTTATCGGTGAACGCAACGGTGCAACGCTCATTGATGACTATGGTCATCATCCGGATGAAATTCGGGCGACACTCCAAGCGGCGCGCGAACTATATCCGGAGAAAAATATTTGGGCAATTTTTCATCCCCACACCTTCACGCGCACCAAAGCCTTGCTTTCGGAGTTTTCCCAAAGCTTTTCTGATGCAGATCATGTGATTATTCTCGATATCTATGGCAGTGCTCGTGAAGCGCAAGGTGGCGTGCATTCAAAAGATCTGGTGGATCTGGTCAATAAATATGATCGTGGCAAAGCGGAGCATATTGCGACGATTGATGAGGTGGTGGAATTTCTTAAAGATAAAATCGGCACGGACGATGTGGTGATTGCTATCGGTGCGGGGAATGGTTGGGAGGTGGTTAGTAAATTGTCTGAACCATGATTTGCAGGATTAAAGGATTGGCTTGATTTTTTCGAAGGAGGAACTATGTGAAATAATGAGAAGCTATTTTTCTAATAAAATTTTAAGTTGATAAAATTTATTTTATAATTCTACACAGTATGGATATAAAAGAACCAAAACAAAAACCTCAGGAACAAATAAGTCAAGAGTTTACTCCTGAGAAATATACACAAGACGAATTAAATCGCATGCTGGATGATTTGCGTGGTAGGGAAAAGCAAATTATGCCAGTGATAGAAGAAATGCGTCTGCAGGTTGAGACACTTAATAAGCAGAAGCGTGAAACAGAAAAACAACAACAACGGCTTATAATAGAATGGAGTTATGTGAAAGATTCAGTGGCTAAATCCAGAGAGTCCCATACTTTAAATACTAGCCAGCTGGAAGAGCAACTTTCTCAACTGCGAGCAAAACAAGCAGAGGATATTTTGGCGATCGAGAATAAAATACAGCAAACAAGGATTAGAACAGAGGAGCGCTTGGGCAAAAAAGAAGAGCTTCAGTCGATGAAAATTTCTCGTCTCAAATTTTGGAAAAGAAAAAAAGAAAAAGCTCAACGCGATGAATCTTTGACTGAGTTTAAAAAATTTTCAGAAGAAGATTCTAAATTACTGCAGTCCTATGAAAATAAATTAAGCGAGATAAAATTAGCACACAAAACTCAAGAAGAGCCGCTTATCACAACAATAGCTCAAGAACGAGAATTGGGTATCACAGAGGAACAAAAAGAAAATAGTTTTAAACAAAAATGTGCAGAACTTTCTCAAACGTCTTCTGAGTTATCTGTGAAGATTGGGGAAATAAGTAATGAATGTAATAAATTGAAGCCTCAATTGAGAGTCGTCACAGACAAAATTCGGATTCTAGAGAAAGAGCAGGCATATCGAGATAAGCCCAAAAAAAAGTATGAAGCGATTCCGCCAGCCCCCGAGGATAAAGATGAAGCGAGGCGCCTTATTCAAGAGTTACAAAATATGGGGCGAAATGATATTTTGGATTATATTAAGATGAATAGATGGGAGGACGCTTATCAGGAGCGTGTAGTAGGAAGAATATCAGAAATAGAAAAAAATCATAATCAATATGATGATTATTGTGAAGAGTTGCGACGTAATATCTGGTCTAATTTCAGTCAAGGTTATTTGCATGAATTATTTAGGGTGCAAACTTTTTTAAATGGCTATTTTTCCGATAGTAGCGAATCCACTGTTAATCCTAAGACGCGACAGTTAAGAGAAATGATTAATAAGCGGGTAGACTGGTTGAGAATTGTTTTTGAACGTGCTGAAGTAGGTATAAAAACAATGGAAATATTCGAGGTGCCATCAAAAGAATTCATAACAGCACTTCCCAGTAGAATGATTTATATGATAGACCTTTCGATTACCAAAATCCCAGAAGCAAAAAAACAAGTTTTAAGCAAATACGATAATGGCAACTTTCTTAATTTTGTCGTCCAATTAGATTGTGCTGGCATAAGTATTTCCACGAGACATGATGAAATAAATACAGAGCCAAAACCAAATCTTTTAAACCCCAGTGATTGGATGCGTAATTACTGACATATTGAAGCAACATGCGAAAAACAGAATTTGCCAATGGCGAATATTATCATATCTACAATCGCGGAGTGGATAAGCGGGAGGTGTTCTTGAGTGATGGAGATTATACTCGGTTTATTGTGGGTATGAATGAATTTAATCGTATTGAAGCGATTGGAAGTTTGTATGAAAAAAATTATCGAGAAAAGTTAGTGGCAATTCAAGGGGCTAAGTCCCCTATAGGGGACTTAGCCCCTAATGCCGTTAACAATCCCGAAATCAAAAAATTAGTAGAAATAATTTATTACTGTCTTAATCCAAACCATTACCATTTTGTTTTGAGGCAGCTACAAAAAAACGGAATAAGTAAATTCATGTTGAAAATTAGCTCTGGGTATACAGCATATTTCAATAAAAAACACGCCCGTTCCGGTTCTCTTTTTCAAGGACCATTCAAATCCATCCATATCGATTCTAATGAATATCTTTTGCATCTCTCGGTTTATGTAAACGCTAATCATGCGATTCATAACTATCCTGAAAAAGACTGGCCATGTTCTAGTTATTTAGACTATACTGGAAAGAGGGATGGGAAACTCTGCGTGAAAGAAACAATCCTCGGTCAGTTTGATAATGATCCATTGGAATATGAAAAGTTTATGCAAAATAACATCGATTATTTCAGGGAGAAAAAAGAATTAGAAAAATATATTTTGGAATAGTTTTAAAATAAAATGCCAAAACACGCATCCGCCTTGGGCGGAAAAAACAAAAAACAAATTTATAATCTTTCGCCGGAAGAAATCTTGAAAAAGTTTGGTTCAAGTCTAGAAGGCTTGAGTGTAGATGAAGCGAAACAGAAGCTCCAAGAATTTGGTGAAAATAAGTTGATTAAAAAGCAGAACTGGAAATGGTTGAAATTAATTTTCGCCCAGTTTGATGATGCGCTGGTTTGGATCCTTCTGGTTGCATCTGGGTTGGCTTTGGCGTTCTCAGAATATCGCGACGCAACGATTATCGGCATCATTGTTTTGCTTAACGCGACGGTCGGATTTTTTCAGGAATTCAAGGCCGATCGCGTCCTGGAGAGCATCAAAAAATTAACAGCCAGTTATGCGCTGGTGTTTCGAGATGGAGAGAAAAAACAACTCGACACGAAATTGGTCGTGCCCGGTGATGTCATTTTCATCGCTGCCGGAGACAGTATCGCAGCAGACGGATATCTTTTAGAAAGCTATGATCTTAAGGTTAATAGTTTTATCTTCACCGGCGAATCAAAACCAAAAAGGAAGGAAGCAAAAATCATCAAAGAAACCGGCATCGCTTTTACAGATATTGATAATATGGTGTTTATGGGAGAAACAGTGGCGACCGGTGAAGCGCGTTTTGTGGTGACGGGGACGGGGATGGATACGGAATTAGGTCGGATTGCTCATTTGACGCAAGAGGTGGCATCTGACGCGACGCCACTCCAGAAACAAATGCGCACGCTCGGCCGGGATGTGACGGTCCTCTCGGTTTTTATCGGCATTGTTGTGCTCATTGCGGGTCAATATTTCAAGATGTCGCTCTATCAAAATTTTCTGTTTGCTTTAGCGCTGTCCGTTTCGGTCGTGCCGGAAGGTCTTCCTGCTGCTATCTCTGTCGCCTTGTCTTTTGGGATGAAGCGGCTTATCAATGAGAATGTCCTGGCGAAAAAATTGAATGCCGTGGAGACACTAGGTTCCGTTTCGCTCATTTGTACAGATAAGACCGGTACGATTACCCGCAACGAATTGTCTGTGACAAAAATTGTGATTAATGGTGAAGTTTTGGAGGTCGATGGTACTGGCTATGAACCGGTGGGAAATTTTTATCGTAACGAAGCAAAAATAAATCCGAAAGAGGTGGCGAATTTGGAGCTGCTTTTTCGTGTCGGTTCGTTGTGCAATGACGCCAGTCTGACGACGGACAAGAAAAATTATAAAATAATCGGTGATCCGACGGAGGGGGCGATCATTGTGGCGGGGCAAAAATATAACAAGGCTAAAAAATTCTATGAGCGTGGAGAGAAAAAAATTACAGAAAATCCTTTTTCCTCAGAGCGGATGCGGATGAGTGTGATTTACCGCAACGCTAAAACGATTTCTTTCGTCAAGGGTTCGCCAGACGTAATGATCGACCTTTGTAATTTCACCAAGGTTGGTGAGCGGATCTTGCCCTTTAACGCTGAGGAAAAAAATAAAGCTAAGGCGTTATACGACCAGATGTCCAAGGATGCTCTGCGCGTCCTAGCTTTTGCCTATCGCGAGCTGGATGGATTTTCGCAAGATAAATATCTTGTCGAAGCGGAAAAAGGCCTAGTCTGGGTCGGGATGATGGCAATGATTGATCCGCCACGTGCCAATGTTGGCAAGGCGATTGCGGAGTGTCGAGATTTGGGGATTGATGTTGTTATGATTACTGGTGATTATGAAATAACCGCACGCGCAATTGCGGAAAATGTCGGTCTGATAAAACCGGAGCCTGGCTCCGATCCCAAGGGAGCTAGCCTGGTCATTAATGGCAAGCAGCTTGACGAGCTTTCTGATAAAATATTATATCAAAGAATCAAAAATGGCGCCTGTGTTTTTGCGCGGATCGCGCCGGAACAAAAATTGCGGATTGCGACCGTGCTCAAAAAAAATGGCGAAGTGATTGCGATGACAGGGGACGGCGTGAATGATGCACCGGCACTGAAAAAAGCCGATATCGGCGTGGCGATGGGCATTATCGGAACGGATGTTTCCAAAGAAGCGGCCAGCATGATCCTAATGGACGACAATTTTGCATCGATCGTGAAAGGGGTGCGGACGGGACGGACCGTTTTTCAAAATCTCAAAAAATTTGTGCACTATGTTTTCACATCGAACGCCAGTGAACTTTTCACGGTAATTTTTGGCGTGCTCTTGCAAATTCCCTCGCCAATTTCAGCCGTGCAGATTTTAGCAATTGATTTAGGGACAGATATTTTTCCTTCTTTTGCGCTCGGTCTTGAGCCGGAAGAGCCTGGTGCTTCAAAGACAAACTTGAACTCTAGAAATAGTGTGATGAGTTTTGGCGGATTTCGCCGGATAATTTACCTTGGGCTGATTATGGCAACGGGTGCGGTGGTGGCATTTCTTTGGTCGATGCTTCGCGGTGGCTGGCATTTTGGTCAGAGCTTTTCCGTTGATAGTATACTTTATCTCAAATCAACTACAGCCGCTTATGCCGTCCTTTCAATGACGCAGATGGCCAATCTTTTGCAGGCGCGCAGTGAAACGCTTTCACCTTTTCGGCTGGGATTTTTCAAAAATAGGTACGCGATTGGAGCGGTTTTGATTTCGGTTGTGATATTGTTGGTGTTTATGTATTTGCCATTTTGCCAAGCATATCTGCGGATGCTTCCGATTGATTGGATAGACTGGCTGGTTGTTCTAGGTTCATTTTTGGCGGTCTTTTTTTGGGAAGAAGTGCGGAAAGAGGATGCTCAAAACGGTGGAAAATCAGCTTGAATGAAAGCTAGTTTTATGCTAGAATTATAGTATTCTAGTTTGATGTCATCCCCGCGAAGGCGGGGATCCAGGCACCTCAAGCTAAAAATAAAGAGAAAACGAATTATTAAAATTCAAGACTTTTTGAGGTAGAGAGTTTTCAGGCTCGTAGCTCAATTTTCTATGGTTTATAATTAGTGGAACCTGGATTCCCGCCTCCGTGGGAATGACACATATTTTTCAATTATGTCCAAGATAATCATCCAAAAAAACATCCCCTTAGCACCACTCACTACTTTCAAAATCGGCGGACCGGCGAAGTTTTTTGCGGAGGTGAAAAATGAAACGGAGCTTTTGGAGGCGTTGGATTTTGCTCGAGAAAATAAATTGGAAATTTTTATGTTAGGCGGTGGGAGCAATATTCTTTTTAGCGACCAGGGCTTTGATGGACTAATCATCAAGGTACAAGAAACAAGAGACCTGCCTGCGCTAAAGATTTGGCAGGCAAGCAAGAAACAAACGGGAATTAAAGTTGTAGGAGAATCAATTGAATGCTGGGCGGGGGAAAGTTTGTCGAGTGTTGTTAATTTTGCTAGGGAAAATAGTTTGACTGGAATGGAGTGGGCGATGGGAATTCCTGGGACGGTTGGCGGAGCGGTGCGGGGCAATGCCGGAGCCTTTGGCGGGGAAATGGCGGATAATTTGGAAAGTGTGCGTGCGCTAAAAATCTCCGATAATCGTAGTAAGGTTGAGGAATACAAAAGAGCGGATTGTGATTATGCCTATCGCACTAGCCTTTTTAAGAAAAATCCAAACCTGGTGGTCCTATCAGTCAAGTTAAAATTAGAAAAAGGGGACAAAAAAACAATCACAGAGAGGATGAAGGAAATCGCAAAAAAACGCATCGAGCATCAGCCAAAAGGTTTCAGCTCGGGCAGTTTTTTCCAAAATCCAGTCGTAGATAATCCAGAAGTTTTGCAAGAATTTGAAAAAGAAACTGGAGCAAAAGCGCCAAATGGAAAAATTCCGGCTGGCTGGTTGATCGAAGAGGCTGGATTTAAGGGGAAGAAAATCGGTGGAGTGATGGTGAGTGAAAAACATGCCAATTTTTTCATCAATGACGGAACAGCTACAGCGGAAGACGTGATCATTCTGGCTGGAATCATCAAGCAAAAATTACGAGAAGGTTATGATACGCAAATCAAAGAAGAGATAATGTATGTTGGTTTTTAGTCCTAAGAAAGTTAATTAATCGGTTTTTTAGAGAATATGTCAGTTTCTCTTCAATACTGATCAAAACATATGGTAGTGAAAAAACCGCAAAGTATGAGATTTATGTTTAAGGGCCTGGACTCGAACAAAAAAGCCCAGGAGTATATTGAAAAAAGATTACAAAAAGTGAACAGAATTATCAAGAATGTTTTGGAGTTTGAGGTGGAAATATCTCTGGACAAAAAAGGCAAGTATCGTGTCGAGCTGATGGTGAAAACTCCCTACGCGCTCTATCGGGCGGAAGAAATTTCGGAGAGTATTGAAGGTTCAGCCGACATCGCTTGCGAGGAGTTGACATTGCAAATTGTCAAAGATAAAAGTAAAATGGTTGATCTCAAGAGACGTGGAGCGAGATCGCTTAAGAAAAAAATTGTGATTGACGGAGACGCACGGTTCAAAAAATAGGTTTGACAAAAATAACCATTTCTTGCTAGAGTGAAAGCGTAAATATTTTAAACACATGCAAAAGGCCAAACGCACAATTTCCCAAGGTTTTCCGGTTCCGGCAAGGGCAGGCTCTTTTTGTGTGTTTGGAATCGGGGATTAGACGAAACTATTGCAAACACTCAAAAACAGCTTGCCTTCCGCGAGCTGTTTTTTTGTTCTTTGGATGAGGTCATTGTTTTTACTTTATTATTTCAACGAAAATGAAAGGAAAAAGCTATGGACTATGAAATTGAAAAACTCAACCGAGTGCAGGCAGGGGAGGCAACCAGTCTTTTGGGAAAAAATGGAATCGAAATAACTGTTGATAGAATTTTGTCCTCGCGCTGTCTTGTTGCGACTAATGAAAATGAAGAAATCATTGCTTTTGCCCAAGTAGCTGGTCAAGACAGGGCCGATGTGTTTTATTTCATTAAGCTCAGTAAAAAGAAAAAGACAGAAATTAAGGCCAGTTTTTTCTCGGTAATTTTCAGCAAAAAGACCTGGGAAAGTGAAAGTCATGTAAAAACTGGAATTGCTGAAAAACAAAGACAGTGGATGTTCCCTGGAGGATGAAATTTTTCCGAGTAAAAACAGAAAAATTATGAGAGCGGTCAACGCTCCGCTCTCATAACTAATCTTTGACAAATAGGCAAATAAAACCTATTCTTAAACTAAATAATCATAATAATTACTATCATGAAACAATCACAACTATTTTCCAAAACCAACAAAGTCGCGCCCAAAGATGAGGAAAGCATCAATGCTCAACTGCTGATCCGCGGAGGCTATGTCGACAAGCTAATGGCGGGCACCTATACCTATCTGCCGCTCGGTTGGCGCACTTGCAAAAAAATAGAAGAGATTATCCGAGAAGAAATGAACGCTGTTTCCGGCCAAGAACTTTTTATGCCTTCAATGCATCCAAAGGAGAACTGGGAAAAGACCGGGCGTTGGGATGACCTTGATGTTTTGGTGAAAGTCGGACTGGGCGAAGAAAAAAATATGGCGCTCGCGCCGACCCATGAGGAAGTTGTAGCGCCGCTCGCCAAAAAAATCATCGAGTCCTACAAAGATATGCCCAAAGCCGTCTATCATTTTCAAAACAAATTCCGCGGAGAAAAAAGAGCCAAATCAGGCATCTTGCGTTTGCGCGAATTTATCATGAAAGATCTTTATTCTTTCCATGTCGATCAAGCGGATTTGGATAAATATTATGACCGCGTTGCACAAGCCTACAAAAATATTTTTGAGCGTGCTGGCATCGGAGCGAGAACATATTTCACTTATGCCTCTGGTGGAACATTTGCCAAATATTCCCACGAATTTCAAGCCGAAACTGAAGCGGGTGAAGACACGATCTATGTTTGCGATGCTTGCCACATCGCTATCAACAAAGAAATTATTGAAGACTTGGAACACAAATGCCCGCTCTGTGGCAATGCCGATTTACGTGAAACGAAAGCGGTCGAAGTAGGCAACATCTTCAAACTGGGTACAAAATATTCCAAGCCCTTCAATCTGACCTATAAGGATCAAAATGGCGAAGAGCAACTGATTGTTATGGGTTGCTATGGAATTGGCCTGGCGCGGCTTATGGGCACAATCGTGGAGATTTTTCATGACGAAAAAGGGATTATCTGGCCAGAAGCGGTGGCACCGTTTAAAGTGCATTTGATCAGTTTGGGCAAGGACGCATCAGCGGCAGAAGAGCTCTATCAAAAACTGAACACCGAAAAAATTGAAGTGCTCTTTGATGACCGCGAGGTTTCGGCTGGAGAAAAATTCGCCGACGCGGATCTTTTAGGCTTGCCCTATCGCGTCATTATCAGCGAAAAATCCCTCACTGCCGGCGGAGTAGAACTCAAAAAACGTAATGAAACAGACAGTAAAATTGTGAAAATTGATGAGCTTTTGGGAATGGTGAAATAATCCGGGCTCATTCTAATAGGGTTTTCAAAAAGCGCTCCGATTTCTGGAGCGCTTTTTTTTGTGAATTTCTTCGCATGTCCCGTTTTCGTAGTACGGGTTCGCGAAGCGAATAACATTATTTCCTCCCAATCCCACGATATTTGATGCCGAGTTTTTTGATTTTGTTTTTGTCTAGGCAGTTCATTCCATCGACAATTGCTTTGACATTATTCTTCTTGAATTCTTTTGGATCAAGTTCTGCAAATTCTTGGTGGTTGGTGACTAAAATTATCGCGGTGCATTTTTTGAGGAAGGTTTTGAGATCGGCGACATCAGACATTGATTTGATGAAGGGGTCATAACGGATGATTTTGGCTTTTTTCTTTTTGAGTTCCAAAATGATTTTGATGGCCGGGGATTCGCGCAAATCATCTACGTTGGCTTTGTAGGACAGTCCCATCACGCCGATGGCCGTGTCTTTCATCGGGAGTTTGATTTCATTTAAAAGATCTTGCATCGATTCAACAGTATAGGCTGGCATAGAATTATTGATTTCTCTGGCGACGCGCAAGAATTTGTGGTCAAAGCCAGACGCTTTGGCTTTTTCAATCAGATAGTAAGGATCGACCGGGATGCAGTGACCGCCCACGCCACGGCCGGGGTAGTGCGCCATAAAAGCGAAGGGTTTGGTGGCGGCGCCATCAATCACGTTTTTGACGTCGATTTCCAATTTGTCAAAACTTTTCGCTAGTTCGTTGACAAAGGCAATGTTGATGTCGCGGAAAGAATTTTCCACCACTTTGCATGCTTCGGCTTCTTTGATCGAACCCATCAGTTTGATCGGTGCGTCGATGATTGATTCATAGAAATTTTTAGCGATAGCGAGTCCGGCCGGGGAAGATGCGCCCAGCACTCGTGGGATATTGGTGACGTTCCATTTCTTATCACCTGGATTGATCCGCTCCGGACAATGGCCGAGGTAGAAATCTTTGCCTTCTTTGAGTCCCGCTTCAATGAGAATTGGCGCAATCACATCATCGCAGATACCTGGGTTGATGGTTGATTCGATCATGATCAGTTGGCCGGTTTTGTGGTTTTTGACAATCATCTCTGTCGCGGAAGTGAGGGGAGTGAGGATGGGAAAAAATTTTTCATCGACGGGTGTTGGTACGCAGACCACAATAATGTCGGCCTTTTTGAGAATGGCCGGATCAGTCGTAGCAGTGATTTTTTTGAGTAGAGTTTTTCTGTCTTCAATGAATTCTTCCTTGAACGGGCTTTGACCTTTTTTGATTAAATCCACTTTCCGTTTATCGAGATCAAGTCCATAAGTCGCATAGCCCTTTTCCACACAACGCATCGCGAGCGGTAACCCGACATAACCCAGACCGATAATTGCCACAGACTCGAGCTTTTTTTTATTCGCCGAAGCTTTGGCGGAGGCGGACTTTTCGTTTGCCATATTTTTTTAAAGTTATTAGTTAATTTAGCACTAACTTATGAATAATAGCTAAAAAGGTAAATTTTAGCAAAAGAGTTGATTTTTTCTACTACTGCGCTATAATTCAAAAGTGACTAATTATGGCACAGAAGCGCCCATTTAATAATAGCTTAAAATAAAATATGACGAAAATTCTTATTGCAGAGGATGACTCAATGATCTCTGAGATTTATGAGCGTAAATTTAAGGAAATAGGTTATGAAGTTTTAACTGTTTTTTCTGGCGATCAAGTTCTGGAAATAGTTAAAAAACAAAAAGTGGATATAATACTTTTGGACTTGATGCTTCCCAGAATTGATGGTTTTGGTGTAATTAAAAGTTTGCGGGATGGAAACTATGACAAAAACATCAAAATTATTGTCTCTAGCAATTTGAGTCAAAAAGAAGAGAGGAACAAGGTGATGGCACTTGGAGCTAATGGGTTTATCACAAAGTCGCAATACACTCCGAGCGAAATGGTAGAAGAAATTAAGAGATTAACTAATATTACCGAGTAAATTTATGGAACGAACGCTTATTGTCGATGCGCCGAGAATGATTGGCCAATATGTTAAGCTGGCAGGCTGGGTCAACTCCCGGCGTGACCATGGGAAATTAATTTTTATCGATTTGCGCGACCGGAGTGGGGTGGTCCAGGTCGTGGTCATTCCTGACAAGGAAAGCGCCTACCAAAATGCGAAAGATGTCCGTATTGAATTTGTGGTAGAAATCGAAGGCTTAGTGAAAGAACGTCCTGGTGGGCAGGGGAAAGAGGATAAAATTGGGAAAATTGAAGTAGAGGCGGCGAAAATAACGATTATTTCAAAAGTAGAAGCGGAGTTGCCTTTTGATGTAGCAAAAAATGAGTTGGATGTCAATCTGAATACGCTTTTGGACAACCGTAATCTGGTCTTGCGCAACAAGAAAGTCAATGATATTTTCAAGGTCAATGCGGAACTTCTGAAATCATACTCTGAGGTGATGCGGGAAAACTCCTTTTTGGAAATTAAAACACCTAAAATTGTAGCTGCCGCCACCGAGGGAGGTGCGAATTTTTTCAAAATAAAATATTTCGATCGGGATGCGTTTTTAGCTCAAAGTCCGCAGTTCTACAAGCAAGCCGGAGTGGGCGCATTTGAACGGGTATTTGAAATTGGCACTGTCTTTCGCGCCGAACCGCATTTTACTACGCGCCACGTCAACGAATATACCGGGCTTGATGCTGAAATGGGTTTCATCGATAGTTTCTCTGATGTGATGGATGCTTTGGAAAAGGTGATGCGGCGGATGCTTTCAGATGTCTCTAAGAATTGCCAGAATGAGTTGGCGGAATATGCTGCGGGAGAACTTTTGTTTTTGGAGAAATTTCCGCGTTTGCGCCTGACTGAAGCGCTAGAGATTTTGGAAAAGGAATATGGCAAAAAGACGGAAGACGTGGATATTGATCCGGAAGGCGAGCGCTTGATCTGTGAATGGGCGAAAAAGACGCACAATAGTGATTTTGTTTTTCTCACGCATTATCCTGTCAATGTTCGACCGTTCTACTCGATGCCGAGTGCGGACGGACAATACACAGAAACTTTCGACCTGATTTTTCGCGGAGTGGAAATTGCCAGTGGCGGACAACGGATCCATATCTATGAAGAATTGAAAAAAAGCATCTTGAAACACGGCCTGGTGCCGGATGAATTTGAGTCTTATTTGGATATTTTCAAATTAGGCATGCCGGCGCATGGCGGCTGGGGTCTTGGTTCAGAGCGGATCGTACAAAAGATCCTAAATCTTGGCAGTATCAAAGAAGCGATCCTTTTTCCACGCGATGTGAAAAGAATTACGCCATAATTCAATAGTAAAATTAAAAACAAAAAAGTACGATGCCAAAACACAAAGAACATTTGGATCACAAAAAAACTAAAGCGATCAATTTCATTTCATTTTTCCTAGGCTTTTCACAGGCCGTCTTGATCTATGTGATGTCGAGTTATTTCAGAGAAGCTTCCGGCACGGAAAATGTCGGAGGCTTTTATCTTATCGCCTACGCAATCTCGCTGCTTATCCTTTTGAATCTGTATAAATTGACGAGAACATTGGGGAAAACTAGTATTTTTTTGGTAATTTTGGCCCTTAAGATTGTCAGCCTAGTTTTTTTGGCTAATTCGCAGCCGTCCGGTTGGGGCATCTTTCTTTTGATGCTCTATGTGATTTTTTCCGGTTTGGAGTGGGTCAGTCTGGACACGATTTTGGAATCTTTTTCTTGCGACAAAGAGTCGGGACGGATCCGCGGGATGCACCTCACGATTCTTAATACGGGTTTTCTATTGGGTCCGTTTATTTCGACCCGAATCTTGGAGCATTTTGATTTTTCCGGTATTTTTATTTTTCTCTTGCTTTTTAACATAGTGGTTTTTTTCTATGCACTGACCAAGCTGAGGGATACGAATGAAAAACCGCAAAGGGATATTTCCATATCCAATCTGCTGAGAAAAGTTTATCAGCGGAAAAATGTGATGGCGATCTATTATATTTCTTTTGTCTTGGAATTTTTTTACGCGCTGATGATCATCTATATGCCTCTATACCTCATCGATCTAGGTTTAGACTGGAACCAGATCGGCATTATTTTTTCCGCAATGCTTCTGCCGTTTGTTTTTTTGCAATACCCGATGGGTTTTCTAGCGGATAAAAAAACCGGTGAAAAAAAACTTTTGATTTTTGCTCTGTTCATCATGGTGATTGCTTCAGTCGTAGTTTTTCTGACTCATTCGCCGAATGTCCTCTTGTGGTCGTTGGTCCTGCTTCTGACCAGGATCGGCGCGGCGATGGTGGAAATTTTGCGCGATTCCTATTTTTATAAACGGATCGACGGGGATGATGTTGATCTGATCGGTTTTTTTCGCACAGCGATGCCGGTCGGCTATATCGTAGCCGCCAGTTTGTCTTTTGCTCTTTTGCTATTTTTACCACTTTCCGCCATTTTTATCTTGTTGGCACTGGTGGTTTTTTCCGCTTTGATCCCCGCTTATCGCTTGTCGGGGAAGCGGAAATAGGGAGGTGGCCATTTTGAAAAAAAGGTGCTAAGATAGTGAGGTTAAAAAGATTAGCGTATAATTTTGTGTACCAGGTCAAGTTAGAAAAATTTGAGGGCCCGTTGGAATTGCTTTTGGAGCTGATTGAGAAAGAAAAATTGAGCATCACCGAGCTGAACTTGGCTCGAGTGGCGGATCAATATCTGGACTATATCCGGGATAATCAAAATATCCACCTGGAGCATTTGGCGGATTTTTTGTCTGTGGCGGCTAAATTGATCCTCATCAAATCGCGCGCTCTTTTGCCGATCCTTAAATTTACTGATGAAGAGGAGGAGGAAATTGAAGATTTGGCGGAGCAGTTGGCGGAGTATAAGCGGTTCAAAGACATCTCCGCCAAAATCAAGAAACTGGCGGTGGAAAACCACGTTTGCTATTCCAAGCCGCCGTATTTGGGAATCCGGTCAGTTTTCTATCCGCCAGAAGGCATCAATGCTTATGATCTGAAAAAATATTTCCAAAAAGTGCTTTGTGAAGTCCCGATCGTTTCCGTGTTGCAAGAAGAGATTGTGGGAGAAGTCATTACCCTGGAAGAACGAATCAGTGACCTGGAAGTGGCCTTGCGCAACAAGATAGAAACCTGCTTTTCCGAACTGGTGGCTGAGGCGAAGGACAAAATTGATGTAATTATTTCCTTTTTGGCGATGCTGGAGATGGTGAAGCAACGGATCATCCGAGTAGAACAACAGGAGTTGTTTCAGGAAATTAAACTAAGCATGCAGAGCGGAACGGGTGAGTAAATTTTTAATTTTTAATTTCTAAACAATTTCCAATTCATCAATTTTATAATGCCGAATTTATTAGCTTAAATTCTAATAATCCAATCTTATGCAACCGGAAAAAATCAAATCAATCATCGAAAGTATCCTTTTTGTCAGCGGTGAACCGATGAAGCTTCTGAAGTTGGCGAAAGTTTCTGACGCGACCGAAGCGGAAGTGGAGGAGGCAATTGCAAAACTAAATGAAGATTATGCCAAGGGCCGCGGACTTTTGATTGTTAGGATCAAGGATGAACTTCAGTTGGTAACCAATCCTGAGAATGCCGAGTTTGTGGCGGAACTGGTCAAGAGTGAGATCCAAGAAAATTTGAGCCAAGCAGCCCTAGAAGTTCTTTCGATCGTCGCTTATCGCGGACCGATGACGCGAGCAGAGATAGAGGCGATCCGCGGGGTGAATTGCAGTTTTACTATACGCGCATTGCTCATCCGGGGCCTTATGGACCGGACAGAAAATATCAAAGATAATCGCCGCTATATTTACAGCGTTTCTCTGGATTTTTTGAAAAAATTGGGAATGGACAGTGTCGAGAAATTGCCGGATTGGGAAGTTTTAAATAAGAAAATTGAAGAAAATACTCAAGAAGTTCCTTCAGCGCCGGAAAAAAATAGTGCTGAGGTAGTAGAGAAGGCGGGGGAGAAAAATGATGACGAGATCGAAAAGACAGCCGAGGCTGAAAGTTAGGATTTAAAATTTTACCGTCCACCACTTACGATGTTTAATATGCTTTATACAATTTTGTTTGTCCTGATGTTGCCTAGCATTTTTTCTGGGAATTTTTCACGTGATCTAGGGCAGATGAAGGAGCGGCTTTTCGCCGGCGGTCAAAGCCAGAAAGTTTTGGGTGAGGAAGTCATAATGACAAGTAGTGATGGAGCTGCTGCGGAAAAGAATTTTGATTTGACGCAAAAGCCGGATTTTTCCTCTCTCGATCTATCCAGCTCAGGGTTGGTGCCAAAACGAAAAACCAATTGTACCGATCTGCAGGTCTGGGCCGGTTCGTCAGTGGCCATCGATGTAGACAGCGGAACAATTTTGCACTATGATAATGGTCGCAAGCAGACCCAGATCGCTTCACTTACCAAGATGATGACGGCAATCTTGACGATCGAAAATATTCCCGATCTTACTGCGGAAGTGACGATAAAAAAGGAAGGGTTGCGTGTTGACGGGACGGTGGTGGGTTGTCCGACCAGTGTGTTTTGTAATGGCAATCAAATGTATGCAGGGGAGAAGGTGCATGCTATCGATCTTTTGAAAGCGATGCTTTTGAATAGTGCCAATGACGCGGCAACATCTTTGGGGATATATATTTCAGGCACGCCAGAAAAATTCGTGGAAGAGATGAATCAAAAAGCTAAGAACATGGGACTTATCGATACGCATTTTTGCACCCCGTCGGGCTTGGAGATTGACGGTCGGGAAAATGAGTGCTATTCTTCCGCCTACGATATCGCACGGATCGCTGCTGCTTCTATGCAATATGAGTTGATCTGGGATATAATGAAAATACCAGAAGGTCAGTTCTATTCCACCGACGGAAAGTATATGCATCAGCTGAAAAATACCGATCTGCTTTTGGGCAATATTTCCAATTGCTTAGGCGGCAAAACCGGGTTTACTCCGCTGGCTGGCAAGTCGCTCCTTATGGGATCGACTGATCCAACCGGCAAGCATAAGGTGATTACCGTACTTCTGAATGACGAAAAGCGCTGGGATGATATGCGGGTACTTCTAAGTTGGGTGTATAATAACTATGAATGGAAATAAAATATTATGGAACTAGCGCAAATCCAAACTATTCCTGCTGTGCTTGATATGCTTAAGGTTTTATTCACCGGTTTTTTAGCCTTTCTGCTGGCGTTTTTTTTGACGCCGCTACTCACTCATTTCTTATATAAATACAAAATCGGAATCAGGATCAAAACTAATGGAGTGGACGGAGAAAAATTGACCTATGTTAGTGAGTTGCATAAACATAAAAACGGAACACCTAGTATGGGCGGGGTACTGGTATGGTTTTCTGTTTTAGTTTTAGTTTATGCCTCGCATTATCTTTTTCCTTTGTTTGCGGAGTGGACCGGAGTTAATTTTTTGGCACGGCTGGATTTTTTTAGCAGAAAGCAAGTCTGGCTTCCATTATTCGCTTTGATTTCGGCTGGCATTTTGGGGCTTTGCGATGATTGGGCAAGCGTGCGAGGGATCGGTAAGAATAAGGGCGGAGGTATCCGTTTTCTTTATCGATTCGGTTGGCTGATTTTGATTTCCGCTCTTGGCGCCTGGTGGTTTTATTATAAGTTGGGTTGGGATAATATCCATATTCCAGCCGTAGGCGATTTTAATATTGGTCTTTGGTACCTTCCGCTGTTTATGTTTGTCATTCTTTTTACAGCAATTTCTTCCAATGAAACTGACGGATTGGACGGACTTAATGCCGGGGTGCTTTTGATCGCTTTCAGTTCTTTCGGGCTCATTTCTTTTTTTCAAAATAAGATCGACTTGGCCGCTTTTTGCGTAGCGATTGCCGGGGCACTTCTGGCATTTCTTTGGTTCAATATCCATCCGGCCCGTTTTTTTATGGGAGACACGGGAGCGATTTCGCTTGGCGCAACGTTGGGTGTTGTGGCAATGCTGACTAATTCAACGCTAGTTTTGTTCATAATCGTGTTCATCTATCTTTTGGAATCTGGCTCGGTGGCGATCCAATTGACTTCCAAAAGATTTTTCCATCGCAAAGTCTTTTTGGCAGCGCCGATTCATCATCATTTTGAAGCCAAGGGCTGGCCGGAGACCAAAGTGACGATGCGTGTCTGGATCTTTACCGCCGTCACGGCGCTTATCGGTATAATCGTGGGAATTGTCGGGATGGGGAAATACCACTAATTACAAAAAGATAACATAGAAACACCGGAGCTTTTTTGCCGGTGTTTTTTTATTTGACAAGATTTCCAGGTGCGAGTATATTATACCTAGGGGGGAGGTAACCCGCTAAGGCGGAATTTAAAATTTAAAATTTTTAATTTTAAAAAATACGAATCAGAATAATTTCCTAAACTTATAACAATATGCAAAAAGAAGATGGGCAAATTTTGATTGGGCTTAAAAAGGCGCGAACGCATTTGGCGAAAGTGATTACGATGGTCGAGGGTGGGGAATATTGTGTTTCGATCATGCAACAGAATTTGGCTGTGATGGGACTTTTAAAATCTGCTAATGATAAGCTGTTAGCGCGCCATCTCAATAGTTGTTTTATAAATGCTATGAAAGGAACGAACGAGAAAAGAAAGCAAGAAATGATCGATGAGATTTTGCGATTGAATAAGATGTCTAAGTAAGTTTATCCCCCACCACTTTTTCGCTTTTATGATTACGTTTTTTATTTTAATAAATCACATGATATGTCAATAGCATAATTTAATAAATTACCTCTAGCTTAATCGCGGATGCGAGCGAAAAAGTGGTGGGGGATGAATATGCAAACAAAAATAATCTATATCCAAGGGATGCATTGTGTTAGTTGCGAGAAGTTGCTCGATGATGAATTGGCTGGCGTTCCGGGCGTAAAAAAGATTCGTGCCGATCGAAAAAAAGGCAGTGTGGAACTTGATTATGCAGATACCGAGCCGGATTTTTCTGAAGTTAAAAAGATAGTAGAGAAATTTGGTCATACTGCATCGGAGCGAAAAACGATCATGTCTATAGAGAAGGCTGGAAAGAGTTCTTGGCAATCTTGGCTTTGGGCCGTGGCTTTTGTTATTTTAATAATTTTTGGTTTTCAACTGTTTCAAGGTTCTAGTTTCGGGCAAAAAATCGGTGTCACTGGTTCTGGCGCTGATTTTGGAACAGCCTTTCTCATCGGACTTGTCGCTTCTGTTTCTAGTTGCTTGGTCGTAGTGGGATCGGTGGTGATTGCTTTTTCAGAAAAATATAAAGGTGATAAGCGCGGGTTTTTAGGTGGAGCCGTGAAGCCGAACTTATTTTTCCATCTTGGCCGGTTAGGCGGATTTTTTGTCCTAGGTGGACTGCTCGGTGCGATTGGCGGAGAGATAAATATCAGTGGAAATTTTGTCGCGGTCTACACTATCATTATTGCAGTGGTTTTAGCAATTTTGGGTCTTAATGTATTGGGATTATTTCCTGATATCGCCAGTCTGGGAATGCGGATGCCGAGATTTTTCAGCGCGCCCTGGAATAGGCTGAAAAAATCTCAAAATCCAGCCGCGCCTTTTCTCTTAGGAATTATGACTTTTTTTCTGCCCTGTGGTTTTACGCAAAGTATGCAGATCCTTGCCATTGCTTCGGGCAGTTTTATGCGCGGAGGGCTTGGGATGTTTCTTTTTGCACTCGGCACTGTGCCGTCCCTTCTCACTCTTGGCGTGACTACCGCTTGGAGCAAGGGTAAAAATGCGGCGATTTTTCAAAAGGTAGCTGGCATGCTAGTTGTTATTTTTGCCTTTTATACGTTCAATTCCGGCTTGGCGTTGGTTGGCGTATCGGGCAATGTGTTCGGCGATCAAAGTAATCAAAAAGAACAAATGGGAACGGCAAAAACTGATGTGGCAGAGCAAGTGGTGGAAATGCATGTGACTAACGCAGGATTCTCACCAAATACCTTACATTTGAAAAAGGGCGTGCCGGTGCGTTGGGTGATCAAAGGGGATAGTGTGACAAGCTGTACGAATAAAATTATTGTGCCTAGTCTCAAGATTTCGCAAAGTATCAGCTCTGGAGATAATGTCGTGAATTTTACTCCTCCTGATAAAGTCGGCGAAATCCCGTTTAGTTGTTGGATGGGGATGGTTCGTGGTAAATTTATAGTAGAGTAGAAATATTGTCATTCTGAGCGAAACGTAGTGGAGTCGAAGAATCTGCCTTGCGCTATCCTAAGTTTAGTCTATATCTTCAAAACTAGAGGTTTTGGTAAGTAGATCCCTGCCTACCGGCAGGCAGGCTTCGACTGCGTTCTGAGTACAGAATTTCGCTCAGGATGACAATTAGTTTATGTAGTAACCTTAGAATAAGAATCAATTAATTTAGTTAAACTTATGCCAACAAAGAAAATTATTTTTGAAATCACCGGAATGACCTGCGCCAGCTGTGCGGCGAGTAATGAACGGGTGCTGGTGAAAACGCCAGGAATCAAAAAAGCTTCGATTAATTTTGCGACCAAAAAAGCCTTGGTGGAATATGATGATAAGCTGCTTAGCGAAAGTGATGTCAAAAAGATCATCCTTTCCAATGGTTATGGAATTGGCAGTGAACGTTCGCGCAGGTATCAGATAGTTAATAAGTATGCGCAGTATAAAAATGAACTTTTTGGTAATATTAAAGTCCGGCTAGTTTTATCGGCACTTTTTTCTTTACCGATCCTTTTGGGGATGTTTTTTAAGATTAAGTCTGGTTTTTTGATTGCAGGAATTGATTTTGTGATGTGGGTGCATATTGTTTTGGCAACAATTGTGGTGTTCATTTTGGGTTGGCCGTTTCATCGCATGGCTTATCTTCAGGCTAGAAAAAAAGAAGCTAATATGGATAGTTTGATTTCAATGGGTACGCTCGTCGCCTATTTTTTCAGCCTCTGGGCGGTTTTCCACGGGCAAAAGGACTATTTTGAAACCGCGGCAATGATCATCATGTTTATCCTTTTAGGGAAATATCTGGAGGATATCAGTGTGCAAAAAACGGGTGAAGCGATGCGAAAACTTTTGGAGTTGGGTGCCAAGCGGGCACGGATATTGATTAGTGGGGAAGAAAAAGAAGTGGAGATTTCTGAGCTCAAAATTGGAGATGTGGTGGTGGTGCGACCGGGCGAAAAAATTCCACTGGACGGCTACATTGTTGAGGGACATTCATCGGTGGATGAATCGATGCTTACAGGAGAGTCATTACTGGTTGAAAAAAAAGTGGGCGATTATGTTTTTGGCGCGATGCTCAATGAAGACGGTATTCTCAAGGTGCGGGTAGCGCAGACGGGCGAAGGGACGGCGCTGGCACAGATCATTCGAACAGTTGAAGAGGCACAGAATTCCAAACCGCCCATTCAAAAATTAGCAGACAAGGTGGCGCGAGTTTTTGTGCCGACGGTACTTTTGCTTACGCTCATTACTTTTCTTGCGTGGTACTTTTTTACGGAAAAGGGCGTCCAAGCGGTCATCTATGCGGTTTCTGTTTTAGTTATTGCTTGTCCTTGTGCTCTCGGCCTGGCTACGCCGACAGCCATTATGGTGGGGGCGGGGCGCGGGGCGAAACAGGGAATTTTGTTTAAAAGCGGAGAAAGCTTTGAACGGATCAAGGATATTTCGATGGTTATTTTCGACAAAACTGGGACATTGACCAAAGGTAGGCCGGTCGTCAAAGTGATCCTTAAAAATCCGGAAGTAAAAACATCAGAGACGGATTTTTTGAGTATCGCCTATAGCTTGGCGCTAAATTCTGAGCATCCCTATTCCAAGGCGATCGTAGCTTATGCCAATAGCTTGAATCTCGCTATGGAAAAACGAAAGCTAAAAAGTACGTTGGAGTATAAAGGGCGGGGAATTTCGGGAATCGATGGAGAAAGAAAAACAGTTCTTTTGGGTAATGCAAAAATTATGGCAGAAAATGAGTTGAGCGGAAAGTGGATTTCTAAGATGGAGGCTGACCCTAAAAATCAAACAGGCGCGCTTCTTTTTGTGGCTCAAGGCGGCACTGTTCTAGGGGCATTCTTGATCGAAGATGAAATTCGCGATGAAGCGAAAAAAGTTGTCGATACGTTGAAAAAAATGCGTCTCAAGGTGGGAATAATTTCCGGTGATCGCGAAGTGGTGGCGCAGTCTGTGGCTGAGCATTTGGGAATTGAAAATGTCATTGCTGATGTATTGCCGCATGAGAAACTGGAAGCGATCAGACGGCTTCAAGTGCGGGGAGAAAAAATTGTTTTTGTCGGCGATGGGATCAATGACGCGCCAAGTCTTATCCAGGCCGATCTGGGGATTGCGATGGGTAGCGCGATGGATATCGCCAAGGAAGCTGGGCAGATCGTGATGCTGGAGAATAATCTGAAAAAAGTCGTGGAGGCGATTTTAATTTCCCGCAAAACTTTCCGTGCAATCAGGCAAAATCTTTTTTGGGCTTTTTTCTACAACATCATTGCCATACCGCTCGCGATGTTTGGCTTTCTCACGCCGGCAATCGCGGCGATAGCGATGTCTTTCAGTTCGGTTTCTGTGGTTCTCAATAGTCTGCGTGTTTCGAAGTAGGATGGTTTGATTTATTTGTGGTACAATCAGGAAGTGGTTCAAGGGGGAGTTAATTATGTCTGTAAGCTTAAAAAAATGAGAGAAGAAATTTTAAAACAGGAGAGTTCTGATGGGAAAAAGGAACTGCAAAAATCTCATGAGGATATAGAAAAGGAAAGGGAGTATGTCGTGGTAAAAACCAAAATCGGTGTCATTTTTAAGACTTATCAGAAAGGGAAGGAGCGAGTAGATTCCATGAAAGAGAATTTGGCGAGGATTATGAAACTACATGGAGTTGAAAACACGATCGGCGTAGAATTAGATCAATGCGCGAACATAAAAGATAAGAGAGAATTTATCGAACAAGTGTTTAAATTGATTAAGCCATTGGTTGATTTAACAATCAAATACCCGGAACTTAACGAGAAGGATCCTTTGGATGATTTTGAACGAATACAAATCAATGAATTGCTCGTCTGTCATATGAAGAAAAATATCGCGGAGATACATATACGGCCGAGAGAATCTTTGGGTGAAACTATTGTGAAACTTAAAAACGGGTTGGAAATATTAGCTGAGATTGTGAATAAAAATAAAGATATAGAAATGGTCAAAGGAGAATCATGGATTATTGCAAGACATCCAAAAATTATAGAGAAGTTTGGTTTTGTCATTGATGAAACTGATGGATCTGCGATAGGTAAAACTACTAGGAGTGCTCACATGACGAGAGAAGATTTTTTAAAAAAATACCTAAATCAATCTGAAAATGGTGGCGTACAAAAAAGAATCTAATGATTGGGCTGTTTGACTCACGAGCCAGCAGCGCGTTTATTTGTTGTTATAGTTGATAAATAGGTAGTGGTAATATGATTCTGCAATAGAATCTGATCAAAAGCACTCTTTTTTGGGAGTGTTTTTGTTTGCAAGGCGAAGGAAAACTAGTAAACCCTTGACACCCCCAGGGGGTGTATGTTAGACTTGGAATCACTAAGTATTAACTTTTAAAAAAATATGTCAAAAAGTAACGAGCAGTTGATCAATAATGTCATCGGTCAGCTGGAGGGAATCAAAAAGATGCTTACGGAAAAAAACCAGGATTGTTTTTCCGTGCTGATCCAGATGAAAGCGGCCAAGGCGGCGTTTGAACGTGTGATGACTGGATATACCGAACAGAGTTTAGTTGATTGCGCTGCGAAAATGAAAACCAGTGATAGGAATAAGTTGGGCAGACTTTTGAAAGAAATAATTAAAAAATAAATTACCATCGGAATTTACTCATTTAACCTCGCAATCGTATTTTCTAAAAAAATGACTCGAACGCTCTTTTTTCTTTTCAAAACTTTCCCTCAATCAACGGCATCCGGTGGAAAATTTTGAAGAAAAAAGGCATTCTCAGACAGTATTTTTTTAGAAAATACGGCTGACTCGGGTAAGTGCGTAAGCCTCAATCATTATGAAAAAAAGATATCTCATCGGAACGCTAGCTATGTTTGCATTTTTTTATCTTATTCGAGGCGCTTTTTTTGCCAAGGGAGAGGAGACATCTGAAACTAGTAACTCGATTAAAAACGTCAAGACCATTGTTGCGACGGAGTCCGATTTTCAGCCGACGCGAGATTTCTCAGGGTTTGTCAGCGGCGCAAAACAAGCTGATGTTTCGCCTAAGGCTGGCGGGTATGTGACGAAGCTCTTGAAAGAAGAGGGTGACGTGGTGCGCGCGGGAGAGGTGCTTGCTGTGCTTGATGGTAGTGAACTTGCGGCGATGGATCAGAGTGCGCTAATGACGCTTGATGCAATCAAAAAAACTGTTCGGGACACAAAAGATTTCTATGATCAAAAAGTGGATGAAGCCGAGGCGTCGCTCAAAAAAACCAAGGAAAGCTATTCCAATAGCGATGTGACAAAAAAAGACGTAAAAATTGCCGAAGAAGGATTGGATAGCGCAAAAAAAATGCGTGATTTGCAAAATTCCGGTGCGAAGGCGAATGAGGCCGCGGCTCAAGGCGGGGAATTGGTAGCGCATATTGCGGCGAAAAACGCCACTATTACCGCGCCTTTTTCCGGAGTTATCACAAGAAAATATTTTTCCGTTGGTTCTTTTGCCGCTCCGGGGACACCGCTCTATGCGATTGCTTCGCCAACTGAGTTGGAAGTAAGTGTTTCGGTTCCCAGTTCGGTGGCGGGAAATAGCTCAAAAAACATTTCCGTATCAGTTTATCCCGAAGGACAAAAAAACTTGTCATTGTCCGGCTACGTTTTTTCTACTGCGCAATCAGTCGGAACGGCGACGCAAAAATCTATCATGCGGATCCGATTTTCCGCCGCAGAAAACATTCGAGCGCTTTCGCTTGGGCAATATGCAACCGTGGCTGTGCCTGTGGGAAGTTCGCGCGCGGTTATTCTTATTCCCGAAGAAGCAATTTTGCGCGAGTATGATGATACTTTTGTGTTTAGCTTAAAAGCAGATGGAACAGTTACGAAAAATAAAATTACGCTAGGTGATTCGTTCGGCGAATTGCGCGAGGTACTTTCCGGGATTACGGCAGGCGAAAAAATCATCATAGAAGGGCAGTATTTTTTGCTGGATGGAGATGTGGTTTCAGATGAATAATGAGTACTAAGTCAGATAGGGCTACAAAACTCAGGAGTTACGCTTTTCACCTCGCAGCCGGTATTTTTCTAAAAAAATAACTCGAAGGCTCTTTTTTCTTCAAAATTTTCCCTCTATCAAAGGCAACCAATGGAAAATTTTGAAGAAAAAAGGCCTTCTCAGGCAGGATTTTTTTAGAAAAATACGGCTGACTCGAGTAAACGCTTAAATCGTGAAATTAAAATAATATGCATAATAATGACCAATCTTTTGATGATACGCACAAAGAAAAATTAGGCTTGGCGGGGAAAATTACCCGGTTGTTTTTGCAAAAAAAAGAGTTGTCCATCTTAGCTATCATTGTGATTGCGGTTTGGGGGACATTTTCTTTTATTCTCACGCCCAAGCAGTATAATCCGGAAATCGTCGCCCCGGCGTTTATCATCACGACCGATTTTCCCAATGCGGACGCGTCTGAGATTTATGAGCTGATCACCCGTCCTATGGAGGATAAAATTTCCGAGTTGACGAAGATTGACAATATTTCTTCGCAAACTTTTCCGGGTGGGCGGAGTATGGTGATGGTGAAATTTTTAGTCGGGTCTGATTTAGAGAATGCTAAAGTTGAGCTGAACCAAAAATTACAGGATAATATTGGACTGAAACCAGCGGGCGCGATGGATCCCGTCGTCCAAGCGATTGATCCGGATGATGTGCCAATTTTGGATATTGGATTATCTTCTGGTATATTATCGGAAAGTACTTTGCGGAAATTAGCTTTTGATGTTTCTGATGAACTCAAGCAGGCGAAGGGCATATCAAAAGTCGAGATTAAAGGTGGGCGGATCAATAATCTTTTTGTGGAACCGCGCGCGGGGGAACTGTCAGCAAGGAATATTTCTCTTTTTGAAATTATGGGAGCGATAACTAGTGCAAACGGTGTTTTTAGTGTCAATCCAATCGAAGGAGCAAAAAGAAATCCACTTTTGGATGTTTCTGGAAATATTCGGAATGTGGAAGATTTGAAAAATTTAGTTTTGCGTCAAGAGGGAGGTGCGATTTTGCGTTTGGGAGATATCGCGGAGATTACTTACGGTCCGGGAGAAATTACTAGTTTTGTTTCAGTGGCAAAGAAAAACGAGGCGGATGTGCCAGTGGTGCACATTGCTCTTTCTAAGCTTAAGGGAACCAATGCCACAACCGTTTCTTCTGATGTTATAGGGAAATTGGAAAAATTCAAAGGCACGATGATCTCTCAAGATGTCAAAGTTGAAGTGCTGCGCGATGAAGGCAAAACTTCGAGTGAAGAAATTAGCAAACTGACTTTCGATCTGACCAAATCGATCCTCGTTGTGGCGGTACTCCTTATGCTGTTTTTGGGTTTTCGTAACGCAATGACGGCGGCGGTTTCTATCCCCTTGGTTCTTTTGGCCGTGTTTGGTGTGGGACTTTTGGCTGGGCAAACTGTTAACCGCATTACACTGTTTGCCCTCATTCTTTCCTTAGGGCTTTTAGTCGATGACGCAATCGTGGTGATTGAAAATGTGGCGCGCTATTTTCGACTCTACCCGCAGGAGAATCGGATAAAATTAATTGTACGAGCGGTGGATGAAGTGGGTGGGGCACTGGCGCTTTCCACACTCACGATGGCGATCGCTTTCATCCCGATGGCGTTTGTGACCGGAATGATGGGACCATACATGGCGCCGATTCCGTTTTTCGTGCCGGCCGCTTTGTTTGCTTCACTTATTTTTTCTGTTTCGATCAATCCCTATCTCGCGTTGATTTTTACACCAAAAAATGATCCCAATATTAAGAGAAAAAGCTATGAGGAAGGTTTTTTCTTCCGCCAGTTTAAAAAATTGGAAGAGCGCTATACAAAATGGCTCAAATATTTTTTAGCAACGGCCGGGAGAAGGAAAAAAATAATTAGCGTGGTCGCGGTTATTTTTGTTTTTTCTCTCATCTTGCCACTCACTCCGCTTGTGCCTTTTCGGATGCTTCCGAAAGCGGACAAAAATCAAGTCTATGTTTATATCAATCTGCCCAATGGCACAGCTGTGGGTGAGACGCAAGCTGACGCTAAATCTATCGAGGAGCTGATTTTGGAAAATTCGGAAGTGCAAAATGTGGAGAGCTTTGTGGGTGAGGCGCCCGTGGTGGATTTCAATGGACTTTTCCGGGGTAGTTCTTTCCGTCTGTTTCAAAACCAAGCGACGCTCAGGGTGAATCTGACCGAAAGCAATGAGCGCAATATTAGTTCAGAAAAGCTTGCGCAGGAATTTGTTAATGTGACCAGTCCATATCTGAGCGAACATCCGAATATTAAGATGCGCATCGTCGAGGATCCGCCGGGACCGCCGGTATTGGCGACATTTTTGCTAAAAATTGAGAGTAGGGACGAAAAAAATCGTGAACAGATGGCGCGCGATTTCGAAGCAGAAATTGAAAATATCCCAGGTGTCATTGATCTCGACCTTTCTACTCCCGAGCGGACATTGGATTATACTTATCGCATCCGGACCGATAAAGCGGAGCTTTTAGGCGTCGCTCCGACTGACATCTCGACGCTTTTGCATGTGGCGCTATCTGGCTTTGCGGTCGGACAATATCATGAAGTGACGCCGGGCAACTCGCGCAAACCGGAGCAAGAATATATCATCTTGCGTTTGCCAAAAGATGATCGCAACACAGAGGAGGATCTAGCGAAAATTGAAATTCCCTCACGAAATGGTACGAGTGTGCCACTTTTGGAAATTATTGAAAAAACCGACAGTGCAACCGATCTGCCAATTTTGTCTGATGATCGCCGGCAAGCGACCTATCTTTCCGCCGAGATGAATAATCGCAGTATTGTGTATGCTGTTTTGGATTTTTTCCCCAAGCTTCTCAAATATAAATTGCCGGATGGCAATGGGAAAGTAGTAGCTTGGAATCTGCTCGGTGCGGAATATGAAAACACGCAGACGCATGAGCATTATTTTGTCAAAATCGACGGCGAGTGGAAATTGACCTTGGAAGTTTTTCGCGACTTGGGACTGGCGATGGGGGTGGCGATTTTTCTCATCTATTTTGTCTTGGCCGCCAAATCCGAATCACTCTTTGTGCCGCTTCTTTTGATGGTAAGTATTCCGCTTGGTCTCATTGGAGTTTTTCCCGGCTTTGCAATCCTTAACGCCCTCAAAGGCACCTATTTTAATGCAACGTCGATGATTGGCGTCATTGCACTTGCGGGGCTTTCCGTCAAAAATACGGTCATATATCTCGAATATCTCGAACCGCTCAAAAAGCTTGGCAAGCCAATGATTGAGGCTTTGGTTGAAACAGGTAGAATTCGTTTGCTTCCGATCACCCTGACCTCGCTTACGGCCATTTTGGGATCGCTCACAATCATAACTGATCCGGTCTGGGAAGGGCTGGCCTGGGCGCTCATCTTCGGTCTCACGGCTTCAACTTTTCTCACTTTGGTGGTTTTTCCAATCATCTATTATATGGTTGAACATAAAAAATGGGACACTTCAATGCGAGCTAAACATTTAGACTAGGAGTTATGCATTTCACCTCACAGCCGTATTGGCTAAAAAAATTACTCGAACGCTCTTTTTTCTTTTTAAAATTTCCCCTCAAGAAGCGGCAACCAATGGAAAATTTTGAAGAAAAAAGGCATTCTCAAACAGGATTTTTTAGCCAATACGGCTGACTTGGGCAAATGCGTAAGTCATTCAGAATAAAAATATGCAAAAGAAAATTTATCGTCAAGAAACCGATCGTTGGTATGTGGAAAGAATCGTTTTTTTGATTGCCGGAATTTTTGTAGTGCTTTCGGAAGTAATGTCCTTGGCCGGTCATCCTAATTTTCGCTATTTCACACTCTTGGTCGGCGCGATGCTGATTAACTTTTCCTTGACCGGTTATTGTCCATTAGCAGTTATCGTTGCGAAATTTGGGGTGCGGGGAAAATAATCAAAATTCCCCCCTGTGGATAACTCTTGTTTTTGGCTTGAAATGTGCCCCTTGTCAGGAATTTCGGTTGTGGTATAATTCTATGGCGGTACACTATATATAGTATAAAAAGAGAAAAAAGTATGAATTGTCCGTTTTGTAATAATACTGAAACCAAGGTCGTCGATTCGCGGGAAACCAATGAGGGCAAGATTACACGCCGAAGGCGCGAATGCCTGAAATGTGAAGCGCGTTTTAGTACTTACGAGGAAGTCGAACTCTTGCGCCTCTCAGTACTAAAGAGGAATGGCACACGGGTGGACTATTCCCGGCCAAAGATCGAGACAGGAGTGCGTAAGGCGCTTGAGAAACGTCCAGTCTCGGAAGAGAAGATTGCCAAATTTATCGGAGAAATTGAGTACGAAATTCGTTCAAGAGAAAAACCAGAAATCACTTCGCGCGAAATCGGCAAGCTCATTCTCAAAAAACTGCGCGAGTTGGATGAAGTGGCCTATGTGCGGTTTGCTAGTGTCTATAAATCATTTGCGAATATCGAAAGTTTTAAGCGGGAGTTGGATACATTTGATAAATAATTTTTTAGGGGGCTAATTGAAATAAAAAATAACAAAAACTGTATGGCAAAAAAAGTGAAAAAAAGCGGCAAGGGGAATGAAGTGAAGAAATCAGGCGGGCCCGCCCGCAACGCTTCGCGTAGCGATGCGGGCGGGGATATAGAAATCAAAAAAGTCATCAAGCGTAATGGCAATGTGGCGAATTTTGACCAGGCGAAAATTACTAAAGGAGTGGCGAAGGCTTTTGTGACGACCAAAGAAGGTACGGCGGATGATGCCAAGAAAGTGACGGAAAAAGTGGTGAAGCTTTTGGGGCGAAAACATAAAAAAGGTTATGTGCCGGAGATCGAAGAGATCCAGGATCTGGTGGAAAGAGTGCTGATGATTTTGGATTTTGAAGAAACTGCCAAGGCCTATATCCTTTATCGCGAACAACATCGCAAAAATCGCGAAGCGCAGGAATCATTGGATGAGGCGGTCAATCTGGTGGATAAATATATCCAAGAAATCGACTGGAAAGTGAAAGAAAACGCCAATATGGCTTATTCGCTCCAAGGTCTTAATAATTACATTTCCTCGATTGTCAGCTCGAAATATTGGATGAATCGTGTGTACACCAGAGCGATCCGTGAGGCACATGAGGGCGGAGATTTCCACATTCATGATTTGCAACTGTTGGCAGCCTATTGTTGCGGTTGGGATTTGCAAGATCTTTTGCGCCGTGGGTTTACTGGTGTGCCAGGAAAAGTGGCTTGCAAACCAGCCAAACACTTGGGTTCAATTTTGGGACAAATGGTCAATTTTACCTATACGACGCAAGGTGAAGTGGCCGGCGCGCAAGCTTTTTCCAATTTTGACACCTTGCTCGCTCCATTCGTGCGCTATGATAAATTGACTTATGCTGAGGTTAAGCAAGAAATTCAGTCTTACGTGTTTAATATGAATGTGTCGACGCGCGTGGGATTCCAAACGCCATTTTCTAATATCACGATGGACATCACTTGTCCCAAGAACTTGAAAAATGAAGCAGTGATTTTTGGCGGTTTTCCCCAGAAAGAAACTTATGGTGAATTCCAAGAAGAGATGAATCTGATCAATAAGGCATTTGCCGAAGTGATGACAGAGGGGGACGCTGCCAGCCGGATTTTCACTTTCCCCATCCCGACCTATAACATCGGCAAAGATTTTGACTGGACAGATAAGCGTTTCGATGCGATTTGGGAAATGACTGCTAAATATGGTATTCCGTACTTTGCCAACTTTGTGAACTCAGATATGGATCCTGATGATGCGCGTTCGATGTGTTGCCGGTTGCGTTTGGATAATCGGGAATTGCACAAGCGCGGTGGCGGACTGTTTGGTGCCAATCCACTGACTGGATCGATCGGCGTGGTGACAATCAATCTGCCTCGCTTGGGATATATTGCAAAAAACAAACAAGAATTTTTGGCAAAACTCAATCATCTAATGGATCTGGCGCAAGAGAGTCTTGAGACAAAACGCACGATGGTAGAAAAACTGACCGAGGGCGGACTTTATCCTTATACCAAATTCTATCTGGCACCGATCAAAATGCGCCGTGGACAATATTGGGCGAATCATTTCTCGACAATCGGTCTAGTCGGCATGAACGAAGCGCTCCTTAATCTGATTGGGAAAGATATTACGACTCCGGCTGGACAAAAAATGGCAGAAGAAATCCTGACGCATATGCGCAAAAGAATCATCGGCTATCAAAAAGAAACCGGTAATCTCTATAATCTCGAAGCAACGCCGGCCGAAGGTACTTCGTACCGCTTGGCGCGGATGGACAAGAAAAAGCATCCGGATATTATTTTTGCCAACGACCAGAAAGTTAAGGAGAAGAATGCTGAACCATATTACACCAATTCATCGCAATTGCCAGTCCAGCACACAGAAGATATTTTTGAAGCGTTGGATCTGCAGGATAAATTGCAGACGAAATATACCGGCGGAACGGTGCTGCATGGATTTTTGGGAGAGCGCATTTGGGACATCGAAACGACCAAGCAATTAGTGCGCAAGATTGCGGAAAACTATGCCCTTCCATATTTCACCCTCACGCCAACTTTCAGTATCTGCCCGGTGCATGGCTACATCAATGGTGAGCATCCATATTGTCCTAAGTGCGTCGCAGAGCAAAAAGCCGAAGTGTATTCCCGTGTTGTAGGGTACATTCGACCGGTCGAGCAATGGAACAGTGGCAAGCAAGCAGAGTTCGATGATCGCAAGGAATTTAAAGTAGAAAAGAAAAAATAATTTTTTTCAAAATAAAATAATAAATTAAAAAAACAATATGCAAAAACAAATTTGCCACGATTGTGGCCGAGAGCTGAAGATGGACGAAGAGTATATGAGTTATGTCGTAGAGAGTGGAGAGTTTTGTAAGTGTAAGAGTTGTCATGAGGCCGATCCAGTGCTACGTAATTTTCAAAGAACCGAAGTCTATTCTCGAGTAGTAGGCTATATCCGACCGGTAGCGCAATGGAACGGAGGCAAACAAGCGGAATTTGATGATCGCAAGGAATTCAAGCTGGACGGCGTTGCTTGTTGCTAAATAATAGAAAGATAGCGGGGCAATCTTGAATTTTTCGGGATTGCCCTGAATTATATTTATTTTCCTCCTCGCCCCTCGGGAGAGGATGTCACGAGCACGTGACAGGTTAGGGCAAGGGCTATAAATCAAAAACAGTCTGTGCTAATTTAGCTTTTGCCTAATATTAAGCCCTTTCCCTCATCCGGCCTTCGGCCACCTTCTCCCGGAGGGCGAAGGGGATATAAACAAAATTTTCTAACATAAATTATTAGTATGAACATCGGCGGCTATCAAAAATTAACTTTGATTGATTTTCCCGGAACCTTGGCAACCACCGTTTTTACTGTTGGCTGTAATTTTCGGTGTCCGTTTTGTCATAATCCGGAATTGGTTTTGGGCGCGGGTATCAAGACATCAGGAATGGAGAATAAAACGGAACGGGAGTTTTTCGCATTTTTGAAAAAAAGAATCGGCAAACTGGAAGGAGTTTGCATTACGGGCGGTGAGCCAACTTTGCAACCGGATTTGATCGAGTTTGTCCAAAAAGTGCGCGCATTGGGTTTTCGCATAAAACTGGACACAAACGGCGCACGACCGGATATTTTGAAAAAACTGCTAGATGAAAAACTGTTGGATTTTGTGGCGATGGATATTAAAAATCAGCTTGGACGATATGGCGAAACGGTCGGTGTGAAAGTGGACACGGAGCGGATAAAATTAAGCGTTGAGTTGATCAAAAATAGTCGTCTGCCCTATGAATTTCGTACGACGGTCGTGCCGGGTATCCATAGGGAAAAAGATTTTTTGGTGATTGCTGAGTGGCTAAAAGGCGCTATGGCCTACTATTTACAAGAATATCGCGAGGACGTGATTTTGGATAAAAATCTGAAGCAAAAGACGAAAGGCCAGAAAATCAATCTGGAAAAGATCCAAGCGCAAATTGGGGATAATTTTGAGAAGATGGGAATTAGACGCTAGCAAAGGATTGCGGACAGACCATTGCCAGCAATATCGATTTCTGCTATAATTTTGCGGAGGTTTCAGGCTCATGTCATTCCCGCGAAGGCGGGAATCTAGGCACCTCAGATTCAAAATTAAGAAAAAACGAATTATTAAAATTCAAGACTATCTGAAACGGGAAGGCACCAAGACTTGTATCTCGATTTTATAGAGTTTATAACTAGTGGAACCTGGATTCCCGCCTTCGCGGGAATGACAGATAAATATTTATGCAAAAACATCTTACTAAAATTTTAGTCTTTACGATCAATATCCTACTGATGATTATCGCAGTTTTTGTGATTAAAAATCAGGATCAGAAAAATTTGGCACTGGAGACGAGCACAGATGCAACGCTTGATCCGCTTGACGCAAAAATTCTGGATACGCAAAATGCCATTTCGGCTGACCGAGAGAATAAGTTGCGTCAACTGAACAGCACTCCGCAAGCGTTGCAAACTCAACAGGTAACGACAACAACCAACACCGCAGTGACTAAACCAAGCCCAAGCAAAAGTAGTAGTACAACAAAAAAATCGTAAAATTATGAACGAAAAAAAAGCAAAAATATTTCTAGCGATTTTTCTTTTTCTGGTTATTTTTTTGGCTACGGTCAATTTGACCTTGGCAGATGATGACGAGGAGGAAGAAGATCGTCCAACAACAAGCACCTCAACTTCAACCAGTGGCTCGACAAAAACTGAGGTAACGACTAATGTGAGTACAAAAACAATTGTCCAAAAAGACAGTGATGGTGATGGTCTCCTGGATCCCAATGACCCGCATCCGAATATTCCGGAAATGTATATCGTAACTGATAACGATGGCAATGGCATTGTGGATCAATTTGAAAAATAACCAAATGGAAAAACAGCTGGTGGTGGAAAAAAGATTCAAAGCGCTCGGGACGGATATCTATTTTCAGCTGGTTTGCAATGAGAGCTTAAAGGAAGCGGCAGAAAAAGATTTGGTGGCTCTGCGAGATTTCTATCTTTCGGCTGAGCATATTTTTAGCCGTTTTGAGGAAAATAGCGAGCTGAATCAGCTGAATAACAGTTTGGGAAAATTTTCAAAAGCCTCGTCACATTTTCTCGCTGTGGCAAAAAAAATATTACATTATCATGATTTGAGCGAAGGTCTGTTTGATCCGCGAGTGATTACGATTTTAGAACAAATTGGATATGCGAAGGATTTTGGGCAAGTGGAGAATTTGCTTTCAATCAGAGAAGAAAAGGCCATTCCCAAAATTAATGCGCACAGACTGGAGGATGATTTGGTCATTTGGGATGAAGAAATTTCTTTCAATGCGCGGATGGATTTTGCGGGAATTGCTAAGGGATATATCACAGACAATGCTGGCGAGATGCTGAAACAATTCGGGTGGAAAAATTTTCTTATTGATTCGGGCGGCGATATGCTAGCCTGGGGCAAGGATAAGAAAGGAGAGGATTGGAAAATTGATATTGAGGGAATTGCGGAAGAAAAAATATTATTGATTTTGAAAAATGAGGCCGTGGCCACATCAGGGATCGGAAAACGCAAATGGCAAAGAGGCGAAAAAAGATTCCATCATTTGGTGGATCCGCAAGCTCCGGAAAGTTTTTCTTTTGATCTGCAATCAGTGACAGTCATGGCTAGGACAGTAGTGGAGGCGGATTTTTGGGCGAAAGTATTATTTATTAAAGGCAGAGAGAATGGAAAAAAATTTGCACTCGAGCATAGTTTGAGAGCTATTTTTCTAGATTATCGTGGTAATGCTTGGGTTTCGGGAGAGATGAAAAGGAATTTTTATTTGGTATAACTGGCAAGAATAGTTTATGAAAAAACTACTCCTCATCATCGCAATAATTATTTTAGGAACGCATTTCGGCGTGGCCTTGGCGCAAGAGTCAAAGGTGGATTATGGAAATGATCCAGTTCTTGACAATGATTTGGACGGCCTGACCGATGAAGGCGAAAAGCAGATTTATAAAACTGATCCTAATCTTGCCGATTCGGATGGTGATGGAATTTTGGATGGTACGGAAGTTTTGAATGGCACTAATCCCCTGGATAATACTAGCCCGAGCGCGGTGCAAAATATAACCGTTCGGGAATCGACGCAAACGGCAGCGGAAAAATGGGCGTGGTATCTCACCAGAGCCGGCGGTCTTGTTTCTTTTTTGCTTTTATATTTAGCAATTTTTTTCGGCATCGCGATTCGTTTTCCGGGTTTGAAAAATTTTTTTCAACCAATTAATTCTTTGAATTTTCATGCCTGGATTTCTGTCCAAGCCTTGCTTTTTACCCTCATCCACGGTTTGGTGCTACTGGGCGATGAATATCTTAAATTTAGCTTCAAGGATATTTTTGTGCCGTTCGCATCAAGCTATCATCCGGAAGCAGTCACGCTGGGTGTGCTTGGGATGTATCTAATGCTTGCGCTTATTCTTACATCATTCTTTCGCAAATATCTGTCCTATCGCGTTTGGCGCGTCACGCATTTTTTGAACATCGTGCTTTATGCTTTTGCTTTTTTTCATGCTATCAACCTGGGAACTGATTTGAAGACTGGGATTGTGCGGGATATTTTTCTGGGAATGAATATTTTACTCGTCATTCTTATGGTAGTAAGTCTGCTTTTGAAGTTAAAGAATGTTTTCTTCCCAAAAACCAATGAGAATATATCTTAAGGTCAGTCCACGCTCTTCGCAAAACAGTGTGGAGAAAATCAGTGAGGGAGAATATCGCGTGCGCCTTACTGCTCCGCCGGTGGATGGTAAAGCGAATGATGCGCTGATTAAAATCTTGGCGGAACATTTTGGCGTGGCTAAAAGTTTCATCACGATTGTTGGGGGAAAGAGTACGCAGAGGAAGATGGTGGATGTCCTGGGGGTTAAGTAGTTTTTAGGTTTATTTTAATACATGGAGGGCTTCATTACGGTCTTTTTGGTTTTTTGGTTTGACAAAAACCTAAAAATGTGCTAGTATTAATAGTTGAACATTAAAAACCGAATATTGCTCCGTTATAGCTATGAAATTATTATTTTAGTCGTTTTGTGGCCATAGCGAGTAGCGAAAATCAATTGATTGTACGTTCTATATTTGAAACAAAGGAGGTTATTATGATGATTAATGAAAAGAAATGTAATGCAATCATGGATATGGAGCATCCAATTATCTGCATTAACCGCAGCGTATCGCCAAAATATCCTGATTTTGTAAAAAAACTTGCAAATCCTGAGCTTGAGTTGCAAGGACCGACAAGTTTTCTGGTAACTAAACTTAGCCTTTGGCTACATCCTATACAGGAGGGCAAGCTCAAAGCTGTTGCTTATGATGAGGAGAGGGATGATGCGGCAAGGGGCTATGATATTTATAAGTATTTGGAAAAAAATAAGATGCTCGAATCTTGCTGCAATCTTGTTGACCTTAAAGCTATTCAGGACAGAGGCATTGTTTTCTTCCGAAAATATTTTGCCAAAAAATTTGTATTTGGCTGGGGGTCGGTCGTTGTAGACAACAGGGGTTACCTTGTTCCGTATCTTTATACAGATAGTGTCCGTGTGAAGTTGGGTTGGCGCTATCTCTCTGACTACTTTGTTTTCCGCGATTTTGCCTTGTTAATGTTGAGAAATTAAGTCCTCCTCAACAAGGAATAGGAGCCAGCATAGATTTATTATGCTGGCTCTTTTTAGTGGCTTGGATAATTTCTGTTATAATATTTTCATGGACAAAGCGAAAATATTTTTGACTGTGTCGGGAAGTTTTATTGGGGGCGTTTTTGGCGCTTCTTTTTTTTATCCGAATTATATTCCTGCGATTTTTGCGCAGCTTGCTTTGCTTTCGGCGGTTATCATCTTTTTTGTCTGTTACAAAAATAAAAACGCGATTTTCATAACACTCGCGCTTTTGTTTTTTGCAGCTGGTTTTTTTGTCACGCAAATTAGGATTGATAAAATAGCAGCATTTGAAGCTGCGCCGGAGGAAGTGGATTTTTCCAGGAGGGGAATGATCGTGGCGGAGCCGAAAATAAAAGACAACCAGCAAGACCTAGTTTTTTCTTCAACTTCGCCACGCCAAAGCAATATTGCGACGGCGGGGGAGATAAATTACAACATTCTCATCCAAGAGAGCGCTTATCAGAAATATGTCTATGGTGAAGAATTGGATTTGCAATGTAAGCTTACGTTGCCAAAAAATATGGCGGACAGTGATTTTGACTACCGGGCCTATTTGGCCAGGCAAGATATTTTCTACATTTGTCAAAAACCGCAGTTGGAAAAGACTGGTCAGAATTTGGGTAATCGGTTTTATAGTGCGGTGGTTATGTTGAAAAATAAATTTAGCAAAAATATTTACGCCCTTATTCCTTCGCCGGAAGCTGCCCTTTTGGAAGGCCTCATTATCGGCGGAAGTGGTAATTTGTCCAAAGAAATCCAGGCCAATTTTTCGCGCACTGGCATGACGCATATTGTGGCGGTTTCCGGGTACAATATTACCATCGTGGCGCAATATCTGATGCTTTTGGGATTCTTTTTGGGGTTGTGGCGGCGGCAAGCGTTTTGGTTTGCGCTCATCGGTATTTGGGTTTTTATCCTTATGACTGGCTTTCCCGCCTCGGCGATCCGCGCGGGGGTGATGGGAACGCTTTTGCTCTATGCGATGAAAAATGGACGGCTGGCGAATGCGGGCAATGCGATTTTATGTTCGGCGGCAGTGATGCTTTTCTGGAATCCGCTGCTTCTGCGCTATGACGTCGGATTCCAGTTGTCGTTTCTAGCTACGATCGGTATCGTCTATTTCTATCCGTTGATGGATAAATATTTCGGTGAAAAATTAAAAAAATATCCGGCCGGCGTTCCCTTTATTGCTGAGATTTTGTTTATGTCGCTCAGTGCGCAAATTTTTGTCTTACCGATCATTCTTTTCAACTTTCAAACCCTCTCGCTCATTTCGCCCGTGACCAATATCTTAGTCCTGCCGATTTTGCCCATCACGATGCTCATCGGTTTTTTGGCGATTGCCATTAGTTTCATTTTTCAGCCACTAGCGATCCTTTTTTCTTGGCTGGCATATTTGCCACTGCGCTATGAAATTCTCGTAATCAATTATTTCGCCAATCTCAAATTTTCTGCTCTCACAGTCGGGCTCTCGTGGCAAGGAATGCTTGTTTGGTATATAATTTTAGTGGGCGTAATCTATTTCATAAAAAAAGAATCCGGTAAGGAATATTTTTCTCCCACTCAAGAGATTGTGACTAGGGGGCGAGTGCGGGATCGGCTATATAGCAGTTCAGACGAGAATTCATAGGACAAATAAAGAATTATGCCAAACCGCAAACTAATCTATTTTTCACTAAGCGCGCTTTTAGCTTTTGGTCTGATATTCTTTGGCGTGACTTCTCACGCGCAGAGTCAAAAGTTGCAAGTAGCGTTTTTGGACGTGGGGCAAGGTGACGCCATTTTGATTTCGCAGGGCGAAAAACAAATCCTCATTGATGGCGGACCGAGCGGGACGAAACTTTTGGAGAAGCTGGGAGAATATGTACCGTTTTGGGATCGCAAGATTGACGTGGTGATTGCGACGCATCCGGACGCGGATCACATCTCCGGCCTCGTTGATGTGCTCAAAAACTATTCTGTGGATCAATTGATTGAAAGTGGGGCGCAGAGTGAGTCACAAATTTTTGCGGCTCTGGAAAAAACGGCGGAGGATAAAAAAGTGGAAAAACAAAAGGCTCGGCGGGGGATGAAAATAAAATTGGATGATGATGCGCAACTGGAAATTTTTAGCCCGACTGATGGCATAATTTCTGGCCTGAAAAAAGACGATACAAATTCCGCCAGTGTCGTGGCGAAACTGACGTTTGGGGAAAATAGTTTTCTGTTTACGGGAGATTTTCCGCTAGAAATGGAAAGTCAATTGGTCGGCGCCAAATTACCGCTCAATTCCGATGTACTGAAAGTTGCTCATCACGGATCAAAATCAGCTACAAGTGAGCAATTTTTGAAGTTTGTGCATCCTAGTGAAGCCGTGATTTCGGTGGGGAAAAATAATCGTTATGGCCATCCGACGGCGGAAGTTTTGGAACGATTGAAAAACGAGAATGTTAAAATTTTGCGAACAGATGTGTCGAGTGATGTGGTTTATGATTGCGCGAGTACTAAGAACAAATGCGAGGTGGTTGTGACAAAGTAGTGCTTCTCGACATTTTTTAAAATTAAAGTTAAAATAAGAAGAGTGCAGAACTTACGTAATCACCAAAAAATTATTCTCGAAAGCGCGGTTTCCTCAATTTGGCTTTCCCTTACTGGTTTACCGGAAGCCTGGGATGCTAAAAGAAATAAACGTGCGAACAACTTTTTGGCGATTACGTAAGTTCCAGGATAAAAAATTAATTTTAAAATTCATGCAAACAAAGAAAATTTTAGGTTTATGTGGAGTGTTGCTTTTGGCAGTCATATTAGCTGGCTGTTCCAATGGGGACGGGAGCGCGGCGGACAAGGCGGCGGACCAATTGACTGGGACCGTAACTAAGCCGTTGGATATCAGTAAAAAGGCGAAGGAAGATATTGCCAAAGCGACCGACGCGGAAAATGCGCGGTTAAATAATTCATTAAACGAAGATAAAGCTATGAGTACAAATGCACCGACAGCGCCAGTGGTCAATTCGGATTTGATCAAGAAATATCCTTTCGCTACGATCAAGACGAGTTTGGGGGATATTAAAGTAAAATTTAATGGCACAGCGACACCACTCACGGTGACGAATTTTTTGCAGTTAGCTCAGGCGAATTTCTATGACAATACTAAATTTCATCGGGTGATCAAAGGGTTTATGATCCAAGCCGGTGATCCGCTCTCAAAAGATGCTGCAATGAAAAATCGCTGGGGAACAGGTGATCCAGGCTATAAATTTAAAGACGAGCTCGCAGGCACAGAAACCTATCCGCAAGGAACTTTGGCAATGGCCAACTCTGGACCAAACACCAATGGCAGTCAATTTTTTATCGTAACTGCTAGTCCTTCGGCACCGCTTACAGCAAATTATACAGTTTTTGGCTCAGTCGTCAGTGGTCTTGATGTTGCATTGAAGATTGAAAACGTCCCAACGACAACACCCGATCGACCAGTGGATGATGTGACAATCGTAAGTGTTACGCCTTCGGAAAAATAGTCTAAAAATTAATTGCAACAAGCCAAGACGCCCCAGCGGGGCGTCTCCACAGTGCGTGTATTTGCCAAATAGTAATATTGGTGATATATTACGTAGGTGAAATTAACCATTATATTTAAACTATGCCAGTAGCAAGAAAACGCCATACTAAGGCCCGCAGAGACCGAGCTCGAGTGTTCTATAAACTTAGCCCAAAAAATCTAGTAGAATGTCCTAATTGCAAGACCAAGATTGAAGCCCATATGGTTTGTAGCAATTGTGGCCAATATAAAGGCAAAGAAGTGGTCGATACGACCAAAAAGCTCGCCAGAAAAGCGAAGAAAAAATAAGTATGCGAAAAGCGCACTGCGAAAGCGCACATGCGAATTAGTTTTTTCATAAAAACAAGAATGGCAAATCGGCACTTATCCAGGTCAATAGCGATGCAATCTCTCTATGAGTGGGATTTTAAGGGTGGAGTAAAAGAGGCGATGAGTGAGATTATGCGAAAGAACATTAAGGAATTTGCGCCTGGAATGGACGATTGTACGTTCGTGGAAACCTTAGTCAATACAACGTTGGACAACCAGGATAAAATCGACCCGCTCATTGAGAAGTGTGCTCCCGAATGGCCGCTTGATCAAGTGACGCTGGTCGACCGCAACATCTTGCGCTTGGGAATTTGCGAATTACTTTTCGGCAACTACGAAGAAGTCCCGCCGAAAGTGGCGATCAACGAAGCGATTGAGCTGGCCAAATCTTTTGGTGGAGACGCTTCCGGACGGTTTGTGAATGGTGTGCTGGGAACGATTTATCGCGAACTGGGCGAGCCGATGAAAGACGACCAAACAAAAAAGAAAAAGACCATCAAGAAAGAAAGTGATAAAAAAGTTGAGGAGAAATAATTTTTAATATTAATTCTCAATTCACAATTCTCAATTTGCAATCAATTTTCAGTTAGCTAATTTTCAATAAATTTTGAAATTGGAAATTAAAAAATTGGAAATTCAATGAAAATTGAAAATTGAAAATTGAAAATTCTATTCTCGTGATCGAAGAACTAGCGAAAAAAATCGGGGTAAAATTTAACGATTTGGATCTTTTGCAACAAGCCGTTACCCATCGGTCCTATTTGAACGAGCATCGGGATTATAAACTGGAGCATAATGAGCGATTGGAATTTTTGGGTGATGCAGTTTTGGAGCTGGTTGTGACGGAATATCTCTATAATAATTATCCCAATAATCCGGAAGGGGAAATGACTAACTGGCGAGCAGCCTTGGTGAATGGCGAGATGCTCGCGACCATTTCCACGGAAATCGGCGTGGAGGAATTTTTAATGATGAGTCGTGGCGAAGCGAAAGACAAAGGACGCGCCCGGCAATATCTGCTGGCAAATGCATTTGAAGCAATCACTGGGGCGATCTATCTTGACCAGAAAACCAAAGGCTATGATGCTTGCAAAAAATTTATCCTGAAACATGTTGTGACCAAGTTGCCCAATATCATCGAAAAGAAACTATACCTTGATGCCAAAAGCCGTTTCCAAGAAGAAGCGCAAGAACGCGCTGGCGTGACGCCGTCCTATCGCGTCTTGGAAGAAACTGGTCCAGATCATGACAAGAAATTTATCGTCGGTGCCTATGTTGGGGAAGAAATGGTCGCCAAGGGTGAAGGACTTTCTAAGCAAGAGGCGCAACGCAATGCGGCTGAAAAAGCCTTGGAAGAAAAAGGCTGGTAAGAAACATTTTTCTATTTTGATTATTGATTTAAATCTCGTGAAAACGAGGTTTATTTTTTTGTGATTTTTTGCTATAATTAGGATAGTTTATAAACTGTTTTTTAGGTATAAAAAATGCAAAAACTAAAAATCTTTTTTCTCATAATTTTTTTCTACGGGGTTTTCGGATTAGTAAAAAATTCTTTTGCGGCAACTATAAATATTGCGGATTATGGTGACGGGGACTGCTCATTGGAAAACGCCCAGTCAGCCTACGATGCTGCTTCGAGTGGAGACACGATTGTTTTTCCTGCATTTACGGTGTGTACTTGGTCATCAGCGTTTACGGTCAGCAAGGCTTTGACAATTTCAGGTAACAATACGAATTTAATCTCTGACGGCGCTATGAGTAATGGCTTTTTCAACATTACCGGTTTTACCGCCAGTAGCCTTGTTCGTGTCAGTGGCTTTACTTTTCAAATGATGGATTGGACTCCTGCCACCGCTGTATATGTGCACGATATGCAGGGCGGAGTAGATGGGGGAAATATTAGAATCGACAATAATACTTTTTACTATGGGAACAAGGCCATAGTGTTTGATCATATAAAAGGCCTAATTGATCATAACTACTTTCATAATTCAATCCAAGGAGTTGTGATAAGCGCCGGTAGTAGAACCAATGCAGATGCCGCTTGGGTTTCGCTGGCAGCTGGCACTGTGGACGCAATTTTTATCGAAGACAATCATTTTGTTTCTGATGCAAATTATACTCTGGGGTATACTCAAGAACAAATCGGCACAAATAATGGTGGAAAATTAGTTGTAAGGTATAATGAGTTTGATTGTGATAATGTGCCGGATGGCCTGGAAACTTGCACGCCTTTCATGGCGCACGGAAGCGCGGATGGTGGTTGTGGTGGAGCAGGCTATTGGGAAGCCAGTTCTTGCCAGCGAAGAGGCCAATCTGTCATTGAGTTTTATAATAATATCGAACATGGAAAACGGATCGATTTTATGTTTATCTCCCGTGGTTCAGCAAATTTAGTTTATAATAACTCCATTTCAAGTATAGTAAGTAATAATCCGCGGATATATTTTTCCGAAGAAGAATATATTAGTGATAATTGGTCAATACATCGAACTGCTTGGCCAGCAGAAGATCAGGTGCATAACACTTTTGTTTGGGATAATATTTATGCCGGGCATGATTTTAATGATGGCCTGGTTGGCTCTATCGGGACATACCCGACCAACTATGACTGTACCGGCAATGGTGTTCCGATGGCTTGTTGCACGGGAAGTGGAACTGGTACTTGTGGTGATGAACTTGTCACGACATCCAACCCGTTTCTGCGCCAGGATCGCGACTATTTCCTCCACGCTCCCTGCGCAGCAGGAGACACGACTGATGGACATGGAAATGTTTGCACTCACGGTAAGGAAACATTCATTGGGCAAAATGGCGCATCAGCTAGTTATCCGACCGATGATAGTGTCTATCCTAACGCAGGTGATATGATTTTTTCGGCTACGGGCGATAACGCTTACGTTGATTACACCCCATATATTTATCCGCATCCATTACAAGGAGAAACTGATATCACTCCGCCAGTTTCACCGAGCGGATTGAGCGTAGATTAAAACTGGAGTAAGTACCTTGTTACGTAACAAGGTAAGTAACACTGGTAGCAATTTATTTTTTAATAAAATGCAAAAGCTAAAACTAAAAATGTTTTTTCTGGTAGTGCTTTTTTGCGGAATTTTTGGATTGATGGAGGATTCTCACGCGGAAGAGTTGTATATTGCTCAAAATGTATCAGGCTCCGATACTGGCGCGGATTGCGTGAATGCGCATTCGGTCTCATGGCTCAACACTTCTGGCAATTGGGGAAGTGGCACAAATAAAATCAGTGCTGGAGACACCGCGCATCTTTGCGGAACTTTTTCATCCCCAATCACAATCCAAGGATCGGGAACGTCAGAGAGTCCCATTACCATATTCTTTGAAACTGGCGCGAAAATGTCCAAAAATCATTGGTACCAAAGTGGAAGCAATGGGGATGCGGCGATTTATGGAAGTAACAAATCCTACATCACAATTGATGGCGGAACCAACGGCCTTATTGAAGCAACGGACAACGGGACGGCCAGAACTTTTCAGTACGACATAGCCGGAGTATTTTTCAATAACGGTTCGAATGTTACAGTTAAAAATTTAGCCGTTTATCCGTTGTATGAAAGAGTGGAAGGAACGGATGCCAATAATATTTGTATCGGCATCGGGTTTGATGGAATTTCTACCAACCTAACGTTACAGGACAATATTTTGAAAGACGCATCTAATGGAATGTATATTGGCTATCGCGCCGGTTCGAGTGGTGCAGAAATCAGCGGAAATGTTTGTGATGATTGCGGACACAGTTGTGTGACGGTCGGTTCGCAAAATACCAACGAAACAATGTCTGATGTGCAAATTCACGACAACACTTTCCATAAAAGTCGCAAATGGAGCGGTGCGCCGGAAATTCACACAAACCTAATTCATGCTTGGGCGGTGCATGAGGGATCGAGACTAGAGGGATTGGAAATATATTCAAATAACTTTTCAGGAATGTGTGGAACAAATTCAACCGCATTGGTTTTTCTGGAAGGCTATATTTATTCTCCCGAGATTTATAATAATGTTTTAGTCAAAGAAGTTGATCCTGATGGTGCTTGCGGAAATGGATTGATGAATTTAAAGGGCAGTAATTATGCCGTTGTGGCAAATAATACTTTCATCGGCTTAGATGGGGGATTGTCATTGCAAGTCGGTGGTTGGGGTGGAGGGATGGACATCGGGCATATTATTAAAAATAATCTGATTTACAACACCTCCTTTGTTGTGGAACCTTATGATTATGATGCAGTAGCGCAGTGTGATTATAATGTATATTACGGAGATGGAGTTTTTTCTTACGGTAGTTGGGCGCAATATGATTTTGCTGGTTGGAAAGCAGCTACCGCCAGTCATGGCTACAATTTTGATGCGCACAGCACAGTCAGTCAGCCAACACTGGATGCGAATTATGCGTCGACTGCAACAGATGTGGTTGCTAAGGATCACGGCGTTTCCCTGTCCTCCTATTTCACAGCAGACAATTTAGGTGTCCCTCGTCCGCAAGGCAGTGCCTGGGACATTGGCGCCTATGAATATGTTTCTGGAGAAAGTGATATGACTGCGCCCGGAGCACCGAGCGGACTTATGGTAGATTAAAAAGTGTAAAAATGAAAATGCGAAATGACAATTTAAAACTAAAAATATTTTTGTTGGCAATTATCTTTGGCGGGATTTTTGGATTGGTGGAAAATTCTCAAGCTACGATAATTAATGTGACAAACTGTTCCCAAGCGAATGTTCAGTCTGCTGTTGATGCTGCTGTTGCTGGTGATACGGTCTATCTTAACTGCACATCGGCGACATGGTCGTCTTATGTCTCGGTGACAAAGGGGATAACAATAAAAGGCAATGGAAGCGATGCCACAACCTTGACGGCTAATAATACAACCTTGTTCAGCGTTTCGCTTACAAGTGGGGCGAATTTTAGAATTACCGATCTGGGGTTTGCAGGAACTGTGGGTGGCGGTGGAGGGCTAGAAGAACAACTTATCCGCCTGAGTGGGGATGAAAGCACAATCTGGAATTCTCTTCGAGCGGATCATCTAAAATTTACCAACATTAATGGACACGCTTTCACGATTGATCCATGGTGGCTCATCCCATCTCATCCAAAGGCGTTGTTTGATCATATCACCCTTCTAAGCAATCAATGGTCAAGGCTTCTTAAGATAGCTGGCAATAATTCTACTTGGCAAAGTGCAGATCAGTATGGCACTGATTGGGCTATTTTTATCGAAGACTCGACCTTCACTTGGACAGGTGGTGCTAACGGTGATCTGACAGACACTGAGCATGGCGTCAGGCTGGTTGTGAGGCATAATATTATTAACGGTGGTGATATCCAGATGCATGATACGGGGAGCACTCCTGCTGCGCGCGGTCAAAGAATGACAGAAGTCTACAACAATACAATAAATTGTGTCGGGGGTAATTGTAATAATTTAACAGCTGTTGCTCTGCGGGGCGGGGGTGCGATTGTGTACGACAACACGATTACTGGCGATTTTTGGACTCCGGGTTTCGCCCAAGTTTGGCGCGCAACTGTTGGGTCTGGATTTTTGGGTGCGGCTTGCACAGGAGCAATAGTAAGAGCTTGTAATACTCCTACTTTTATGCATTGCAGCGGTGGAAACCATGCAGTATGCTCAGGCGATGGAGACTGTTATGGAAGTGCAAGTGGATCGTGCATAGTAGCTTGTACGAGTAATTCGGATTGTCCTATCGGTACAGATGGGAGCGCAATTTGCCTTGCTACTGTGGATAATGTAGATGGAAGCAGTGGAGGAAATGGCTATCCTTGTCGGGATCAGACGGGCTGGGGTCAGGAGTATGGAGCTGGAGGAAGGAATCAATATCCCTCCCCAGTCTATTGGTATAATAATGGGACTACGGCAACTTGTGCGACGGGTGGCGCGTGTAATGATTCTGCGACTATCGCAGGGGACAGTGCGTGGTTTGCTCAAGATAGAGATTTTTGTTATCACGATCCGTCGATTGATTGTGGAACGAAAACAAGTTGGAATTATATTCCTTACGCCTATCCACATCCGTTGCAAGGAGAAATTGACATTACTCCGCCAAATATTCCTAGCGGACTTATGGTAAATTAAAAAGTGTAAAAATGCAAAATTACAAATTAAAATTTAAAATTATTTTTCTTGCAATTCTTTTTTGCGGGGTTTTTGGAATGGCAGGAGAGTCTTTCGCGGCGGATGTTTATTTTGCTTCATCGGCAGCAGGCAGTGAGAATGGGACAGACTGTGCCAATGCCTATGACTTGGGTGATTCTTATTATGGTATTAATAATGCTTCCAATTGGATCGCTGGGAATACACTGCACATATGCGGCACCATAACGGAGCCCTATAATACTAACGCGATCACTTCGGCTGGCGATGGCTCATTCGGCGCACCGATCACGGTCAAATTCGAAACGGATGCTGTTTTGACTTCTCCGGCTTGGCCAAATGCCACGGGAGCAATTTATATTTCTCACAACTATGTTAATGTAGATGGCGGTACGAACGGGAAAATCGTCGCGACTCTGGATGGTACCATTGGCCAAGCTTGTCCTGGCGGGACTTGCGCCTACCAATCAGAAGGTACAGGTATTAATGTAGCTGGCTCCCACTGCAGCGTTACTAAAATGGACATCGAAAATCTTCAGATACATATTGCCAATACTGATGACGGAGATTTTTATACGGCGACAGGAATCGTAACGACAGGGGATAATAATACGATTTACAGTAACACGATCAAAAACGCTGAATGCGCGGTTTATATTTCTGGCAGCGGAACAGAGGTGAAAAACAATTACAGCCAATATATCAATCGGCACATCAAAATCGGAGCTTCTAGCAACAGCTCGATCCACGATAATGAAATGAGCGATTGCTATAATTGGGACGAGCCGTCCAATTTCTATCATCACAACGGAATCCACGCCTTCTGTAGCGGCACATCGTCTAATGTCAAAATCTATGACAACTATTTTGACGGTTATTATTCCAAATATCCGTCAGTAGATAGCCACACAACTAGCTTTGGCATATTCTTAAATCCTGATGGCGGAGAGGGGTGTATCATGGACGGGTATAAGATATTCAACAATCTTTTCATCTCGTCTTATGACCCGATAAATTATCCCGCCAATGGGAGGATCGTTACAGGCGCTTGGAATCATGACCTGCTTACTAATCTTTTGGTGGTCAATAATACCATAATTGACAATGGGGTTGGTGGAATAGGAATTAGTCTTACTGATCCCGATGGGACAACAATTGTCAAAAACAATTTGATCAGAAATGATGCCGGCACTTTCATTTCTCTTTATGGATCGGAAATTCCTTGGCCGGACTTGTCTGCTATTGACTATAATTTCTATTGCGGAGACGCTGATAACTGGTCCAATCAAACCGGCGCCATCTATTCCTTTAGTAACTGGAATACGGTCGGCGTCTATCCGGCCGGAGAATGTGGTTTTGACCAGCATGGTAGTCAGCCGACAGTTTCCGCTCTCAACCTTCAAGCGAACGGTACGTTGGGCGTCGGATCAGCTGCCATCAGCGCCGGGTTTAATCTGACTGCATTGTGCTCAGAAACACCGGAGATTTGTTTTGACAAAAACGGCGTCGCTCGTCCATCCTCTGGTCTCTGGGACATTGGTGCCTATGAATATGTTTCTGGAGAAAGTGACACGACGCCGCCTACTGTGCCTTCGGGGCTGGCAGTGGAATAAATTTTAATCCGCCAGCTGGCGGACAAATTCCAAATGAATTTCAAAATCCAAAACCTAAAACTAAAAATATTTTTTCTCACGATAATCTTTTGCGGTATTTTTGGTATGGCGGAGAAATCTTGGGCGGCTTGCGTGGGACCGGCTCAGGAGGCTGTGGTTTCTGCTGTGGTCGCCGCAACTTATGGAGATACAGTGGAAGTTTGTGCGGGAAGCGCAACTTGGACGGCCGGAGTGCAAGGATGCGCTGGTAACACAGCGTTGTGTATGAAAAAGGGAATTAATTTGAAAGGTGGCATAGGCGGAACGACAAGCATAACTCTTGCTGGCGCTGCGCCATATGGAGCGATTCTTTACGAACCTGACACGACTTCAATTTCCAACGACACTCCATTTGAATTTAGTGGGTTTACTGTTGATGCAAATAACATAACTTATTACGAAGGAGTGCTGGATGTCAGTAATTCGGGAACAACTCCGTTGTCGAATATAAAAATCCATGACAATATTTTCAAAAATGAACGCCAGGAAACAATCAACTTGAACGGACCGGTCTATGGCGTGGCATATGCCAACACATTTATCGAATGCGAAACGGTCATTCGGGAAGAGGGACGTAATGAAAAATCTTGGGATCTGGGGCAACGGGAATATGGCACGGGCAATAATTTTTTCTTTGAAGATAATGTGATATCGGCAACTACGGTTCCATCGGCTGGTGCATTTTCAGCTGGACAGGGTGGAAGTATGATTATTCGCTATAACACATATGATTTGGGACAAGTGCTTTTGGATGGAAATCAGTGGCAAGATTTGCATGGATTGCAAAGCATGACAACAGATGATAATGATAGCTTTGTGAATTTGCAGTGTGGCTATGCGCCTTTTAATGTTCCCAATTCTTGTTATCCAGAAAGACGAAGTTGTGAGCAGTGGTCGCAGATAAAAACAGAGTGGTACGGGAATATCCATTCTAATCTTTACAATCCTTATAGCACGCCGCAAGAATGGATGCGTTTGCGGGGTAGTTGGATGCTGATGTTCAATAATGTAGTAACAGGAACGGGGCATATGCCACTTCCTGATATTTATCAATATTCTTGCGATAGTTGCCAGAATGGAACTGGAACTAGATACTCGATGCATGTCCAAAATACTTATGTCTGGAATAATTTGGGCAATGGTACTAATCGCCCGATCTATGTCTCGGAAGACAATTGCGCGCATTATGCAGTCGGTTCACCATATGCTATTACGGAAAATGTGGATTATTGGAATTATAATCCCAATACTTTAGATGGCAATGTGCAAAAGGGGATCAATTGTGGAAGTGCTGTCCCGACAAGTTCTTGTGCAATTGGCGACGGCTATTGGCAGACTTCCTACTCGCCTTGCTCTGAAGTCCCTGAAGAAATGGGTGATATGAAAACATATACACAAGCCGGAAGATTTTATAAATGCACAGCACCGAATACTTGGACGCTCTATTATCAACCATATACCTACCCACATCCACTGAGAGGCGGAGAGGATACTATTTCTCCGACTTCTCCGACAGGACTCATGGTAAATTAAAAAGTGTAAAAATAAAAATGCAAAATGACAAATTAAAATTAAAAATTATTTTTCTTGCAATAATCTTTGGCGGTATTTTTGGGGTGGCTGGGAATTCTTTGGCGGCTTGTGTTGGCCCTGCTCAACCTGCAGTTGTTGCGGCCGTGGCAGCGGCTAGCAAGGGAGACACAATTCAAGTTTGTGCCGGAACAGCTACTTGGTCGACGGAAACAACAGGAGCCGACGGCTATGGCCATTTATTGAATATTACCAAAGGCATAGCGCTGGAAGGCGGAATCGGCGGAACAACTAAAATCATTGCTGCTGGCGCGACTGACCGAGGACAAATTTTATACTATCCCGACCTGGATTCTATTACTTCAGATGCGACCTTTGAGTTTAGTGGATTTACTTTGGATGGCGATTCAACCTATAAAGCTCAAGGCTCATTGCGGATAATAAATTCAAGCAATAGCAACGCAATATCCAATATTAAAATTCATAATAATATATTGCAAAATAGCGGAGTTAACGGAACGATGATAATGGTGGATGGCCCAGTCTACGGTGTAATTTATTTGAATCATTTCATAAATGTTGATTATCTGGTCAGGCCGAGCGGAAATGACAGCATTTCATGGGGAATTGTTCCGAGAGAATACGGAACGGACGTAGGATTATTTGTAGAGGACAATTTAGTCAGTTTGACCACAACCATGGAAGGAGGGCTTTTTGATGACGGGCAAGGTTCGCCTGGTTTGGTGTTTCGGTACAATACTGAAGATTTGACCAATGCCACTCTATCCGGTCTTTGGGTTAATCATGGCTTGCAATCGATGAAATCATCACTCGTCACGACTGGAACGGCTACGGGTGGATCAACAACTACTTTGATTGATACTGCCAAAAATTTTGTTGCGCTGGGAGCAAAAGTCGGTACGTTGGTTTATAACACAACTAAGGGGCAATATGATTTGATCACATCTATTACTACCACGACCAATACCAATGACACTTTGCATTTTAACGCTATGGGTTCAGCCAATGCGTCCGGAGATTCCTACCGGGTGGGCAGGGATTGGGATTGCGGTTATGAGGGACATGATTTGTGTGATCCAACTTATATCAATTGCCAAGAATGGTCCAATATCAAGCTGGAAGTATATGGAAACAAAATAGTCAACGCTCCGGCTTTTTCAAATTGGATAGCACATCGCGGCAGTTGGTTATTGATGTTTTATAACGATAATGATTCATATTACAAACCGACGATTACCTATAATCAATATTCTTGCGATTCCTGCCAGGATCCTGCCGGTCAAAATGACGGATCAAACTATTCTCAACATGTCCAAAATACATATACCTGGATCAATTATTCCGGCGGCAGCCTGATGCCGATGACAAAAGGTTTTGATTTTTGTAGTGATGCTTCAGTCGGTTCGCCGTATACGATCACTCAAAATGTTGATTATTGGAATTATACCAGTAGTTTCGACGGAACATCTGGTGTAGGTTGCGGGACATTGGCGCAAATGAACGCGATCAATCCAGGCAGCGGAACTAATGTAGGAGTTGGTTTTTGGGTCACCAATCAATCTTGTTCCAATGTCTCAACTCTGATTGGGGCCAAAGGCGTCGGTTCAGAAAATAGGAGTGATGATATTTCAGGAACGCTTTATAAATGGAATGGAAATGCCTGGTCTGTTTATTACACGCCATACACCTATCCTCATCCACTCCGAGGCGAAGCCGATACCACTTCGCCAACATCTCCGACCGGACTGGCAGTAGAATAATTTTTAACTAAAAAATGTCAATCAAAAATCTAAAACTAAAAATATTCTTTCTCGCAATCATTTTTTGTGGGGTGTTTGGGGTGGCAAGGAATTCTCTTGCAGACACGCATACTGCCGGCAGTTGCTCCTTGGCGGATGTCACAACGGCTTACAATGCCGCATCAACTGGAGACACAATTGCTTTTCCAGTCAGCGGAGCGTGCACTTGGTCATCAGCGCTTACAGTAGGGAAGGCGGTGACTATTTTGGGTAATGAAACAACGCTCACCGCCGGCGGAACAATGCCGAACGGATTTTTCAACATTACCGGTTTCACTGCGAGCAGTCTGGTGCGCATCACTGATTTTACCTTTCAAATGGTAAACGCGACTCCAGAAGCTGCTATTTTTGTGCATGAAATGCAAGGTGGTATTTCTGGTGGTGAAATTAGAATTGATAATAATATTTTTCACTTTGGCAGCAAGCCAATATTGTTTGATCATCTAAAAGGACTGATTGATCATAACTATTTTTATAATCCGGTAATTGGCGTCGAGTTTAGTTCGGGCAGTCGAACCAATGCTGATGCATCTTGGAGCTCGCTAGCAGCTGGAACATCCGACGCTCTGTATGTTGAGGATAATCATTTTGTTACCAATGCCAGTTACACTCTTGGCTACACGCAAGAGCAAATAGCGACTTTCAATGGCGGAAAACTGGTTGTTCGGCATAATGAGTTTGATGCTGATGATATACCGGATGAAGTAGGCACTTATACACCTTTTATGGCTCATGGCAGTGCTGATGGTGGCTGTGGCGGAGCAGGCTATTGGGAAGCCGGTTCTTGTCAGAGAAGGGGTCAATCAGTTATCGAGTTCTATAATAACGTCGAGCATGGCAAGCGAATTGATTTTATGTTTTTGACTCGGGGCTCTGCCAATCTGATTTTTAATAATTCCATCACGGGAACGGTTCAATATAATCCAAGGATCTATTTTCAAGAGGAGGAATATTACAGCGATAATTGGTCAATCCTGCGAACAGCTTGGCCGGCCGAAGACCAGGTGCATAATTCTTTTATGTGGAACAATACTTATCGGGGAGCTGATTTTAATGATGGAGAGTATGGCTATGTTGAAGCTTCGCCTCATGTTAGTGCCGGACTCTTGCAAGATCGCGATTTTTTCCTCCACGCCCCATGCGCAGCAGGTGACACCACCGATGGATATGGCAATGTCTGCACACATGGCAAAGAAACTTTCACCGGAGCGAATGGCGCATCAGCCAGCTATCCGACTGACGGCAGTGTTTACCCTAACGCAGGCAATATGGTTTTTACTGCGACAGGAGATAATGCATATTTGGGATACGCTCCATATACTTATCCGCATCCATTGCAAGGAGAGGCTGATACTGTTTCGCCAACTGCGCCGAGCGGATTGAGTGTGGAATAGATTGAAAATAGGAGGGTGAGCGAAATTGGCTTGACGGGTTCACATAATTTATGTATAATACTAATGTTGATATGCTTAAATTATCAACATTACTAAAGTTAATAATATTATGCTAGATTTAGGCTTTTTGGGACGGGTAATCAGCGATCAAGCAGAAACGTTTCGTGAAAAAAAACCGGGAACATTGCGTGATGTTGATTTTGAAAAATATCTGAAAACAAAACAAATAACCGTGATCTCGGGAATTCGGCGCGCTGGTAAGTCAACTTTACTCAAGCAATTTTCCTTGCATTATCCGGCCTTCCACTATCTTAATTTCGATGATGAAAGATTAGTAGATTTTACCGTGGCGGATTTTCAAAATCTGATGGTTGCTTTTCAAAAGAGATCAAACACAAAAGTGATCTTGCTCGATGAGATCCAAAATGTGCCGAAATGGGAACGCTTTGTGCGGAGAATTTTCGAAGAAGGTTATAAAATTTTTCTAACCGGATCAAATGCGAAATTGCTTAGTGGCGAATTGGCGACGCACCTCACCGGGCGGTATTTGAAAATAGAACTGTACCCTTTTTCCTTCAAGGAATTCCTGCATTTCCATTCTGTTTCGATTGAACAGGAAGGAACGAAAAAAGAAGTGGAAGTGCTGAAATATTTTGAGCAATATCTGTTCGGTGGTGGATTTCCCGAGTTTGTCAAAACTAAAGATGGTGAAATAACCAAGCAGATATTTGAGGATATTGTTTATCGCGATCTTCTGGCACGCTTTAAGATCCGGGAAACCAAAAATTTCAAATCGCTGGTCAATTATTTGTTCACCAATATCACGAGCGAGATTAGCTATAATTCGCTTAAGAATTTTTTGGGGATAAAGAGCGCCACAACGGTGAAAAATTACATCGAATTTATTGCGGAAAGCTATTTAGCCTTCGAGCTTTTCAAGTATGATTTTTCTTTGAAAAAGCAGTATGTTTCAAACAAGAAAATGTATGCTATTGATAATGGTCTGCGAAATTCCGTGGCATTTTCCTTTTCCGGCGATTCCGGAAAGATGTTGGAAAATCTGATTTTTTTAGAGCTAAAAAGACGAGGGATGGAGGTCTATTATTATAAGGGCAAAAAAGAATGTGATTTTATTGTCAAAAAAGGCCTGAAAATTAGTGAAGCGATTCAGGTGACGCTGAGCTTGGCGGAGCCAAAAACTGCGGACAGGGAGGTGTCCGGTCTCTTGGAGGCAATGGAAAAATTCAAACTCACAAAAGGCATAATTATCACTGAGAGCCTGGAAGGGGAAAGAAAAAGCGGAAAGAAAAAAATCGAAATAATTCCTGCTTGGAAATGGCTCTTGGATTTGAAATAAATCCAAGGAAGTATTTTGTCAACGCTGTTGGGGGTTTATTTTTCTCTAAAAGTGTAGTACTATAATAATGTAGTAAGATGGGTGGAATTAGTTAGAAAATAATTCTTTAGACAGGATTGGTTTAATGTTTCTCAAAAAACTGGAAATCAATGGATTCAAATCTTTCGCATCAAAAACGGTGTTGGATTTTTCGGCGTCTGCAAGCGACGGCGGAGCGCAAGGGATAACCGCGATTGTCGGACCGAACGGTTCGGGGAAATCCAATATTGCTGACGCGATGCGTTGGGTGATTGGGGAGCAATCGATGAAAAATCTGCGCAGTAAAAAATCGGAAGACATCATTTTTGCCGGATCGGGAAAAAAAGCTAAATTGGGCAGTGCGCAAGTCACGCTCTATTTTGACAACAGCGAAAAACGTTTGCCACTCGAATTTGATGAGGTAGCGATTTGTCGCAAAATTTTTCGCAGTGGTGAGAGTGAATATTTGGTCAACAATTCTCGAGTTAGACTGCAAGATATCGTGGATATTTTAGCCAAGGCCGGCGTGGGGAAAGAAAGCCATGCCATTATCAATCAAGGTATGGCGGACTCAGTCTTGAATGCCACCCCGCTTGATCGCCGGTTTGTGATTGAGGAAGCGGCGGGAGTGAAGCAGTATCAGATCAAAAAAGAACGGTCACTGCGGAAACTGGAAACAACCAAGGCGAATTTGGTACGCGTAGGCGAACTGATTGAAGAAATCAAGCCGCACCTCAAGGTTCTCAAACGCCAAGCAGAAAAAGCGGCGCAAAGCGAGATAGTTTCCAAAGATCTGAAAGAAAAGCAGACCAAGCTCTATACTTATCTTTGGAACAAATTTAATGATGACAAGGTCAGGCTCAATGAAGAAAAAGACACATTTGGGGCGAGAATGATGAATATTCAGCGCGAAGCGGATAAGCTAATGGATGAAGTTAATCGGCGTTCCAAGGAGGAAAAGACTAATGAAACTTTGCAGGAATTGGAAAAAATCCAACGGGAAAAAAGAAGTCGCCTGAACGAGTTGGAGCGCGAGTTGATCATTTCTGAGGGACGGATCGAGTTGGAAAAGGAAAAGCAAAAAAGCATCCAAATTATCGAAGAAATCAAGATTCAGAGCCAGCCGGTCGATCTGAGCTATGTCAAAGGCAATTTGGAAGAGATCAGGCGGGATCAAGAAATTTTGGTGCAAAAGTTAAACGTGGCCAAAGATTTGAAAGATATTGAAGTAGTGCGGGAATTGGCGAAGAAGATCCAACAGAAACTGACTGAGTTACGCGGGGATATTGAAAAAGGCAAAAAGGAAACGCCTGCTCCAGTGAAAAAAGTGGAAACAAAACCGGTGGAAGTTGTTGTTTCCGTTGATTCGCAAGCCATCATTGACCTTAAGGCCAAATCAGTGCGAGTACGCGCGGAAATTAAAACGCTCGAAGAAGAATTGCGAAAAATTGTAGGGGAAATTCAAGCGGAAATTACCTTGGATCGTCAAAAACGTCAGCAATTTTTTCAGCTTGAGCGAGAGTTGCGCTTGAAACAAGATGAGGCTAATTCTTTCAAGGATAAGTTTAATGATTTTAAGATTTCATTGGCTAAGATCGAGGTGCGTGAGGAAGATCTACGGGCGCGTATCTTGGAAGAATTGAAAGTGGAAGCGGAACTGCTGGAAAAGAAGCTGGAAATTGTCGACCAATTTTCTTTGGAACGAGAAATTGCCAAGTTGAAATTTCAGATGGAACAGATCGGTGGCATCGATCCATTGGTGGTGACAGAATATGATGAGACGGAAAAACGCTTCCAATTTTTGACGACCGAATCAGCCGATTTGGAAAATGCATTGGTGTCGCTGCGCGAAGTAATCAAAGAAATGGAGAAAAAAGTGAATGAGAAATTTCACGAAACCTTTGATGAAATCAACCGGGAATTTTCCAAATATTTCCGCATCATTTTTGGCGGAGGGGACGCGCATCTGACGAAAGTTAAAATTAAAGCGCGGCGGACAAAAGAAGATCTTTCGGAAGAAGAAGTTGCCCAGCAGGAAGGTGAAGTGGAAGGGGCGCCAGATGCAATCGAGGAAGATGCTGACAACAAAGATGAAATCGGTATTGATATCACCGCTTGTCCGGCCGGCAAAAAAATCGCCAGTCTTGCGATGCTTTCTGGCGGAGAGCGCTCACTGACATCTTTGGCCTTACTATTTGCGATTATTGCCCACAATCCACCACCATTTTCTATCCTGGATGAAGTGGAAGCGGCATTGGACGAGGCGAATTCCAAGCGTTTCGGCCGGATCATCCAAGATCTTTCTGACTCGACACAATTTATAATCATCACACACAACCGCGAAACAATGCGTCAAGCGTCGCTCCTGTATGGCGTGACGATGGGGGAAGACGGAATGTCGAAATTGCTTTCGGTTAAGATTGATCAAGTGGGTAAAGGAGGAAAGATAATTCAATAGCTTCAATATTTTTCTGACTTGCATATTTACCTGAAAAAAGTTCTCGAGAGCACGGTTTCCTAGCATTGGCTATCCCTTGCTGGTCTACCGGACACTTTGGATGCTAAGAAGGATGAACGTGCGAACTTTTTTTAGGCAAATACGCAAGCCTTGTGTTAATAAAAAATCAGTATTCCCCTCAAGATGATGATTTTTTTATATTATGCAAAAAAAAGACACGAAAATATTTTATTTTTTAGTCATCCTAATTCTCACTGCGGGAATTTTTTTGCGTTTTTGGAAGTTGGATGTGCTTCCGCCGGGCATTCAATATGATGAGGCGTATAATGGAATCGATGCGATCCGTGCGATTGAAACCGGGGATTACAAAATATTTTATCCGGAAAATACTGGTCGGGAAGGATTGCACATCAATGTTACTGCCATGTTTATTAAATTGTTCGGTGTGAGCAGTCTTTCGCTGCGCCTGGCCAATGCGATGTGGGGTTCGCTGACACTAATTGGTTTTTATTTTCTTTTGCGCGAACTCAAACTGTCCCGCCTTTCTGTGCTGTTGGGAATTTTTATGCTATCTTTTTCTTTCTGGCATTTGGATTTTTCTCGTACTGCCTTTCGCGCGATCATGGTTCCATTCTGCTTGGTTTGGGCGCTCTTTTTTCTCTTGCGCGGGCTAAATAGAAAGAGCTATTGGCTGTTTATTTCGTCGGGGATTTTCCTTGGTTTGGGTTTCTATTCCTACATCGCTTTTCGCGTGGCGCCACTCATTTTTATCATCTTTGGCTTATTCTATATTTTATTTGAAAAGGGTTGGCTCAAGAAAAATTGGAAAGTAATCTTATTGTTTATTTCTATCAGTATCGCTTGCGCCCTGCCTATTTTTTTCTATTTCTATACGCATTGGGCCGAATTTTTATTCCGAAGCCAGACCGTTTCTGTTTTTCATCCAGGAAAATTGACTGCTACGCAAGCGTTTTTCAAAAGTCTCTGGAGTCATCTGCAAGCTTTTTTTGTACACGGAGACAATAATCCACGCCACAACTATAACGGCCAACCGCTCATTCCCGCCGGTTGGGTGGCCTTTTTCGTGCTGGGTTTTATTATCAGCGTGAAAGAAATCATTGAAAATACGATCCGGAAAATAAAACTTAGAAAAAACACCGAAAAAGGTACGGAATTTAGTCCTTCTGGCTTATTTTATCCCGCCATCCTAGCGCAGGCTATCTTTTGGGTGATGCTTATTCCGGGAGTCCTTAGCATTGAAGGCATTCCTCATTCTTTGCGGATCATCGGGATGATTCCGGGCGTGTTTCTGTTTTGTGTTTTTCCGATGGAATATATTCTGAAGATTTATCGCAAGATGCGCGATTCAAGCGACGTGACTTTACGAGGGAAAAGTACCAATATGACATTAACATTTATGCTTGGGCTTGTCGCGGTGATTATTGTTAGTGGCTTTCTCCAGGTTTACGTCTATTTCGGACCTTGGGCGAATGATCTGCGCACGGCTGGCGGTTTTGAACGGAAACTCTATCTGATGGGACTTTTGATCAAAGATCTGGATGTGCATAAAAATAATTATGTCATTACGGCCTATAATACTTCGATCAAAGCGGGCGGTAAAGACACGAGTCTCAAAACGACAGAATATATCGCTTATCCGAAAATAAAAGAATATATATTTTATCGTCCGTTCGACGGACTGAATCAGATTAACTGTGAGGACGTGCAACTTGTTTTTCAAGAATCCGACCAATGGATCCGCGACCAATATCGAGCGAAATGCCCGAATCTAATAACAGACAAGTATACTTTCAATAAAAACAAGTATATTTTTTATGTAATGTCGGTCAGGGAATGATTATTCGGTAGGGACACAGACGTAGCAATGCTACGTCTCTACTTGATAAATCTTTCGATTGCTGATAAACTGAATTTTAGGTATTTTGCCCGCCTGCAACGCTATGCGTAGCATTGCGGGCAGGGCCAATTTATATGCCGCGTTCGTCTAGCCCGGTCAGGACGCCAGGTTCTCATCCTGGAAATCATGGGTTCGAATCCCATACGCGGTACAATCATTTCAGCGGGCAGGTTATCCTGGAAAGAGGAGTTCCCTGCCTGCCGGTAGGCAGGGACTCTCCTTGGGGCTACCAAGTAAAAAATCCCAATTATTTGGGATTTTTTTGTTTTGCCAAAAAGTGAAAAGCCGAGTAAAATTGAGAGGTAAGTAATAGATTACGTAATAACATGGACAAAACTCGACCAATCACAACGCTATTCATGCTTTCGTCCCTTGATGGAAAAATTTCCACAGGGGATACTGACGCCATGGATACTGACACGGATTACCAAAAAATCAAGGGCGTAAAGGAGGGGAGACAGCAATACTATGATTTAGAGAAAAAGACGGATTTGCATTTTCTAATCACAGGAAAAGTAATGACAAAAAAATGCCCGTCGCTCGATGTGAATAATAGAAAGGATAAACCAAAAAAGCTTTGCGCCAACTGCATTATCGTGGATAATCATAATTTGCAAATGCGTGGCATAAAATATCTTTTAAAAAAATTTAACTCTTTGACGGTAGTAACAGCAGAAAAGTCACATCCAGCAATTAAAATGAAACTGGATGGGTTGAGGGTGCTTCAGTGTCCAAAAAAGATCGATTTCCCTGATTTATTCAGAAAATTAAAAAGTAAGTACGGAATAAAAAAGCTAACTATTCAATCAGGCGGGACGCTCAATGCGGTGCTTTTGAGAAACAATCTGATCGATCGGGTGTCTATTGTTATCGCTCCCTGTCTTATCGGAGGAAAAGAAACAGCAAGTCTAATTGACGGAGAATCGTTGCATACTCAAAAAGAATTAAAACATATAAAAGCGTTGAAACTGAAGGAATGTAATGTTTTGAAAAATTCATTTATTCATTTGGTTTATGATGTGATAAATGACACTAAGATAATTTGAAAATTTAAATTCAAAGCCATGATTATAAAAGAAATAATACAAATAGGTAATCCGATTTTAACCCGTCCATCTAAATTTGTTGCCAAGGTTGATGCGAAAGAAACGCAATGAGTAATAACGAACTTAGTTGATTCGATGCGTTATCATGACTTAATTGGTATAGCAGCTTCGCAAATAGGGGAAAAGCTTAGAATATTTGTTACCGAGGTTCGTAAAACTAAATACCGAAATCTGCCCACCGACAAACTTCGCATATATATCAACCCTGAGATTGTCTGGTCATCTAAAAAGCAAGTCGTGATTTATGAGGGCTGTGGTAGCGTTGCCTATGCTAAGCTTTTCGCTCCCATCCGCCGTCCAGAAAAAATAATTATCGAGGCTAGTGATGAAAATGGCAACAAATTTAGACTTGATGCGGGTGGCATGCTTGGTCGTGTAATCCAGCACGAGTATGATCATTTGGATGGCATTGAATTTACTGAAAAAATCACAGATATGAGAAAGATTATGAGTTCAGAGGAATATAAAAAGATGGTGGATTTTAAAACATAAAAATTGTCAGACACATCGCACACGGAATATGCGATTCCGCTCCGCTACATCTAAATGCTTTGCACTTCGGATGATGCTAAAACATTAAATGAAATTTTAAATTTTGATTCACGTTTGATATCAGATCTAAATATTTTTATAAAAAATATGGACATAAAAGTATTTCAACATGAAATTTTAGATGTGTTTTCTAGGATGGATAAAGTACCAAATCGCCGGCCTCATACAAAACAAAGTGCGGTTATTCATCTTGTGGAAGAAATAGGAGAAGTTGCTCGACAAGTTACAAATGAATATCATTGGCCTGAAAAATTTGATAAAGAAAATTTCGGTTCAGAACTTGCTGACGTTTTGATGTTTATAGTGTTGTTGGCGAAACTTTACGATGTGGATATTTCAAAAGAGATGGAGACTAGCATTCAGCGAGTAAAAGATAAAGTGGCTAAAGTTTCAAATATCGCTTAATATGGTGTATCTGATTCTGTTGCGCCTAATCGCACCTTAGATAATGTTGAAATGTTAGGAGAAATAAGTCTATAAGGCAATCAATATGGTTTGTGATATAATTCAGTTAAACGAAATTTTGTTCAAAAATATTTTTATTTAAATAGCCCTTTTAAAATTTTAAAAAAGAGGCCCAAGGAATTATTCCATTGGGCCACAAAGATTTGTGTCGAGATGTTTCATTCAACTACTTCCAATTTTCTCCATCTCTTTTTTGTAAATGGTTCAATCGCTATCAGCAAAAACGTAAACCAGATAGGTGAAGAGCTAACAACGACAAACGGAATTGGGAACTCTGTCAATTTTGCAAAGAACCAATTAAGGCTGTTTGCCACGATAAAACCCAAAAACACGACCGCAAAAGGTAATAATACCCAGGAAAGAAAAAGCGCGAGCCACACTTCGGCAATGTAAGCCATTGTGTCAGTATTGTTGGGTTCCGGACTGGAAACGAACGATTTGTGCTGCACTAACTTATAGTGCCAACATCCTTTCTTTACACGCATTTTTGCCTCCTTGATTTTTGATTATTCTTGGCGTTACTCTCATGTTTATGATTTTGCATCTTATCATACCCATAGAAAAAGTCAACTAATGCTGGCGAAATAATTTTTAAAGGGCTTTTTTAATGCTAGAAAAAGCTTAGCTGAAGGAGAAGAAATAAAATTATGAAATGGAAATTGCCGCCAAAAATAAAAATATATGAAGCGCTAGGAAGTCTTGGGGACGGAAGAATTGAAATATCAGGAAACACAGGAAAGGTTTATTCTTCCAGTGGCCAGAAGTTTTATGCTGTAGTTTTTGACCCAGAACAGAAATCCATCATGGCTAATGATAATGGATCTTATTGGCAAGGATACCTCGGCTATCCATCAATTGCTTTTTTGATGAAAACTGGGATAATTAAGTTTAACTCTGTTTATTCTGAAGCATTGAAAGGGATTGCTTGGAAAGACATAAACACGGAGTTTGAGAATGATTTCGGAAAGACTGCTGATTATGTCCATGAGATGTTAAAAGAGCGAGGAATTGCATCGAGCGATTTTTTAGAGGAAGTCGATTCAATTTATGGTCAAATTGAAAAACTCGATTTAGCATTATTAGGAAGCAAAACGAAACCGCCACAAGGATACTAATTTTAAAAATAAAGAAGTTTATAAGTGGATAAATTTTATTTGAGATTTGCGGAACTTATTGATTGGGGACAAAAATAATATGAGCAATGAAATTGCAAATGCATTGATTCTGGGTTTAATTGGCGGGGTAATACCGGGTCCAGTTCTGACTGCTACCTTTACGGAAATTTTACAGTCTGGTTTTTTGAAAAGCCTGCGGATTGTTTTTTGGGCTATGTTTACAGAAACTGTAGTGGCATTGCTAAGTTTACTGATTCTTTCATCAATGGGGTTTTCAGAAGCTGTTTTCAGTGGAATATCATTTGTCGGAGCAGGTATCCTTATTTGGATTGCTACTTCAATATGGAAAGTTAAAAGAATCGACAGCGATAAAAAAGTCCATTTTAGTTTAGGAAAAATATCCGCTATGATTATGGCTAATGGTGTGTTGTGGACTTTCTGGATAACGGTTTGTGTGCCAAGGGCGATATCACTAAGCGAAAAAATACATCTTGGTCAATTTCTATTTCTAATACTTGTCGAGATTGGTTGGCTGGTGTCTACTGTGACTGTAGCAATTATATTTTCTCGTTTCAGAACGATACTTTCAAATCCCAAAGTAGTGCCAATTATATTTAAAATATTTGCCCTGACCTTTCTATATTTTGCCATTGATATGATATATAAAAGTATTAAATATTTTTCATCATAATAAAGTAAGACAAATTTATGGCAACTGTACACAAAAAAGTTTGGAAAGAATATTTTGATAAATTGGCTTCAGGCAAGAAAAGGTTTGAACTTCGGCTGGCTGATTTTGAGATCAAGGAAGGTGATACGCTGGCTTTAGAGGAATGGGATAATGATAAAAAAGAATATACTGGCAGAAAACTGGAAACCACAGCTAGTTATGTTGCCAAAATTAAAGACTTTCCATTCTGGTCGAAAGAGGATATCGATAAATATGGGTTTCAGATAATTCAGTTTGATGTAAAAAATAAGTCATAAAATTTATGATTAATTCAGTGCTTATAATATTTATCCAATAGAGAATTTGTAAATTAATTTTCAAAATTATGTTCAAAAATAAAGTTGTTATAGTAACTGGTGCATCAAGTGGCATTGGAGCCGAAATTGCTTTGATGTTTGCTAGCGAAGGCGCAAATCTAGTTATTACCTATAAGGAAAATAAGACAGGAGCGGAGGAAGTTGCTTCTAAAATAATAAAAGTAGGGGGTGGGGCTATTATTGCCCAAGCTGACCTAATCAATGAACTGGACGCCAAAAATGTTATTAAAAAGGCTAGATCGGAATATGGCAAGATTGATGTTTTAGTGAATAATGCTGGCGGGTATATTGATGGTGATGAGTGGAACGGAACTTCTGATATATGGACAAGAAGCTTGCAGCAAAATCTTGTGTCAGTAATGAATGTGTCAAAATATGCTATTGAAATTTTCCAGGAGCAAAAGTCAGGGGTTATGGTTAATATTTCCTCACGACATTCCATGCAGGGTCAATTTGGTTCGTTGGCATATGCAGCAGCAAAGGCAGGGGTTGTGAATATTACTCAGGCTTATGCAAAATTACTCGCGCCATTTGGAAGGGCTAACGCGGTTTCTCCGGGCGCAGTTAATGCTGGTTACTGGCTTACGGCACCGAAAGAAGAACTTGAAAGTACGCTTGAGAACATGCCACTTAAAAAACTTATTGAGACAAAAGATGTTGCAGAAATAGTTTTGTTTTTGGCGTCTGATAAAGCTAAAAATGTTACAGGGCAGAATATTCTCGTTGATGGTGGTGGTGCTTTGAAATAATCTTATTTACAAATTACTTAATAAATGTAAAATTGGTCAACCTACAAAAATCCATGGCACTCACAATCTTATTTTTCTTAATTTATATTGTTGTCGTTGTGATTATTGGAATTGTATCATCACGAAAAGAAACCGAGGAAGATTTTATGATTGCCAATCGCAAAGTTTCGGGTGTGCAGGTTGCCGCAACCATGAGCGCAGGCTTTTTTGATGGAGCAGTACTTTCTATCTATTTGGCCTACATTTACCAATACGGGATGTCTGCGGCATGGATGTTTGTCGGATTGGCAATCGGGTTTATTTTACTTCGCAAGCGTTACGCACTTATCATTAAACGCAAGGCTGACGAAGTACAGGCATACACAATGCCGGAATATTTTTTCAAAATATTTGGTAAGCATAACGGACTAATGTTTTCTTTTTTATTGGTGTTTCAATATTTTCTGTTGATGATAGTCAACTTTATTATCGCCGGGAAAGTATTGTCTATTATTTTCCCTTTGCCATATTACTTTTCTGTAATTATCGGCGGTGTAGTTATTCTTTCTTATTTGCTATTAGCAGGATTCAAGGCGGTAATTAAAACTGATTTTTTCCAGTTGGTGATAATGTTTGTAATGAGTTTGACTGTGGCTATCTTTCTATTTGGCAAAACTTCAATCCCCGTGTCGGAATTTAATCCAATCACGCTTGGATTTGGCAACTTAATTGGTTTTCTATTGTTAGGCAGTATAGGAATTTTAGTCGCGCCTGATTTGTGGCAACGTATTTTTGCGACCAAAGACGAAGCGAATCTCAAACGTGGCCTTGGATATTCAGCAATAATTTTACCACTTTTGGCCATCATCATAAGTATTGTTGGTTTAGCGACAAAACAATTTTTTCCTAATATTTTACCAGAAGATGCGTTAATCACTGGCTTCTCAAAATTATTGCCGTTTGGCTTAAAGGAATTTGGCATGGTACTGCTATATGCCGTCGCACTTTCATCATCAGATACTATTACTTTCATGATTTCCTCTATCTTCACACGCGACTTAAAAAATTACACAAAAAAATACAGCGAAGAATCCATGAAAAAATTGACAAGATTTTTTATGTTGTTATTTGTCGTTGTGACAGTAATCATTGCAATAGCCTACCAAAATATTATCGCTCTTGGATTATCAATGGGTAGTTTGTCTTTGGCATTATTTCCAGCTATCCTAGGATCATTTTATTGGAAACTCAACGAACGAGCAGTATTTTGGAGTTTGGTTTTATCTTTTGTAAGTGTAATAATCATTTTTATTGCCGACAAAGTCACTCCAGAAAATGCAGTGATTTCTCTGCCAGTCGCGCTAATAGCGCTGGTTGTTTTACAAAAAATATTTAATCGAAAGAAATTGACAGTCGTACCAAACCAATTTGAAAAAGGCTCGGTATAGACAATTGCTTGGTTTCATGCAATTATCAACGTACAGATAAAGCTCTTTGAAAAATTGAAAAAGAACTAGAATATTGACGCCTATTTCTTACTGTCAAAAACGTTGCAAAGCAACTTTCGAGTCAACAAGAATGTTTTTCGGAAAGGGAGGGATATCATATGCGAAATGATCTATATGAAAGGCTAAGGGAAGGGAAATTGTTGGTGAAAATACCAATGCATGAAATTGAAGAGGAGATATTAGGAATCCGGGCGGATGATTTCGAAGAGCAGGCAGGGAGGAATAAACTTATAACAGACAGTCTTCTCAATGCCAATTTGGATAACCCTTTTGTTTTTTGGAAGATAGGCACAACAACAAAAGATCTGGTGCTGAAAGTTATTTTCTTAATCGCCACGTTACTTTCCGTGATCGGTTGGCTGCACATGATTGCTATAAAATCATTCATGGGATCTCAATATGGTTTTCTGTTTTCCGTGTTGTCGCTTTTTACCGTGTGGTTTATCCAGAAAAACGAAATCACACCAGGAGAGGCGATTGATCGTTATGATCGAGCTAGGAAAGAGTCTCGCAATGAAAAATCATTTCTTGAAGCGACAATTCAGAGATACAATTTGGCAAACTAAAATGACTATTGAAAAGGAGGTAGAAGAATGGTGCAATATGACATCGTAACAAGGATAGCAAGTATTATAGGCACCGACGAAGTTGTCCATGTCGGCGCTGTACTTTGCTTAATACTCACGGCGATTATCGCTCTTGCCATGTTATGGGGCATTGTACGCGGGATCTATGTCAGCATTTTGCCTTTTTTAAAAGAAAAAAGGTTGATAAAAGTACGCCAGAAGTGCTACAGATCATAGAGGGGGAAATATGGAAAAATTTACGCTGTTTTTGCAAGAAATTGCTGCTCCTGTATTATGGCCAACATTGATTTACATGGTGGTACTGGTTCTTGTTTTAGTGTAAATTTATTTTTTCCGTCCCGATGAATGGAAAAAGCATTTCTGAAAATTCACTACTTAATATTGCGAATAGGAGGTTAAAATGAATAATTCCGATATTGTTGTAAGAATTGCAAGTATTGTTGGTTCGGATTACGTTATGCATATTGTTTTTATGCTTTGGCGTGTATCGGTTGTGTTAATCATTCTTTGTTGTGCATGGCGCACCATGCGTGAGATCTATATTCATGGGATCCTGCCTTTTATAAAAAGGTGAACAAAATTGCGCCAAAGTGCTATGAATAATAAAAGGGGACAGCGCATCCCCTTTTTTTAATTGATATAGACTGGAACTGATTGCAAAAAAGAAGATAGTATGTAGTTTTTGTTTTGCCAAAAAAGAGAATTTCAAGTAAGATTAAGAGGTAAGTAAGGGATTACGTAATTAATTACGTAATAAAAACATAAATTTTCAAAAAACAATGGATCGATCAAATCTGATTTTTCTCGATACGGAAACGACCGGAATCGGGCCGGAAGACCGCTTGTGCCAGGTAGCGTATAAGTTTCAAGGAGTGGAAAAAGAAGCACTATTCAAGCCGCCGGTTCCGATTGGAATCGATGCGATGGCCGTGGCGCATATCACTAATAAGATGGTGGCAGATAAAGAGGTTTTTGCGGGCTCCGAAATGCATCGGGCGCTCGAGGAAATTTTTTCTGCCGGACATATCTTGGTGGCGCATAATGCCGGGTTTGATGCGGAAATGCTCAAAAGGGAAAACCTGCAGCCAAACAGCCTGATTGATACATTTAAGTTGGCGCAGTATCTTGATGTAAATGGGGAAATTCCCAAATATGCCTTGCAGTATTTGCGCTATTATTTCGAGCTGGAGGTCTTGGACGCGCCGGCGCATGACGCGCTTGGAGATATCCGTGTCTTAGAAAAGCTGTTTGATTATTATTTCGCCAAAATGTCAATCGGAGAAAAAGGCGAGTTGGCTGTGATCGAAGAGATGTTGGCAGTTTCTGCCCGTCCGGTCTTGGTCAAAAAGTTCAATTTTGGAAAATATATCGGGATGAGCGTGGCGGATGTTGCGCAAAGAGATCGAAATTATTTACAGTGGCTTTTGAATGAAAAAATAAAAACACGTGATTCTGGCGGAGAGAATGATGAAAATTGGATCTATACCTTGCAACATTATCTAATCTAATGTTGGGTAATTTTGGCAATTTGAGGCACCTTCTCGACAGCGGACTGGTTTTTTAGTATAGTGAAGGAACGGAGTTAAGAGATGAATCTAAGGCATAATCGGATGGAAAATGATCTGGTAGTTATTGAGATGTTAAAAAAATATAAGCAACGGATCGAGCCTCTTTTAGGGGAATATTTTTTGCTGAAGACGGAGCAGGCGGAAAAAATCGATCCATTGGCAGTGGAAACGGTTGAAATAATCCGGCGGTTTGTACTTTCTGGCGGCAAAAGGATCCGCCCTGCTCTGGTATATTATGGTTATTTGGCAGCTGGAGGAAAAGATGAAGAAAGTGTAGTTCGGGCTTCGATGGCGATTGAATTGGCGCACGCCTTTCTCCTTATTCATGATGATATCATTGATCGTGACGCTACGCGGCACGGAATTGAAACGGTGCATGAAACCTACAAGGCACACGGTAGAAAAATAGGACTAAGTGACAGCGAAGCGACGCATTTTGGCAATTCAATGGCCATTACAGCTGGAGACTACACTCATACGATGGCAAATGAGATTCTTTACGACATTGATTTTGAGCCGGAAATCACTCTTGCTGCTCTGCGAAAAATTCAGGCAATTGTGACGCGGACCATTCCCGGAGAGATGCTGGATGTTCTGATGGGGGCTAAAGGGACAGCTACGGAGGAGGAGATATTGCGGATGTATGAAGGAAAGACTGCGCGGTATACTTTCGAGGGACCACTCCATCTCGGGTGCGTTTTGGCGGGACAGCAAAAAAATGCTAAACTGTTAGCATCACTGTCGGCCTACTCTTTGCCGGTCGGAAACGCTTTTCAGATCCGGGATGATATTTTGGGAGTTTTTGGCAACGAACACAAATTGGGCAAATCGGTCGGAGCTGATATAATAGAAGGCAAGCAGACACTTTTGGTTTCAAGAGCGTTTAGGACTGGCAATGGGAATCAAAAAAAAGAGCTAGATAGGCTTTTGGGCAAAAAAGATTTGACGGAACAGGAAGTGGAAATTTTTCGCCAAATCATCAGAGAGACGGGATCACTGGAATATTCCCAAAAATTGGCATCCAAGCTGGTGAGTGAGTCGCTTTCGGCCTTGGGTCAGATTGAATTTGAAAACAGCGAAGCGAGACAGTTTCTGGAAGGTATTGCTGAGTATATAATTAAAAGGGAAGTTTAAATTTAAATTATGGAACAGGAGTTGGATAATTTACCAAAGCATGTGGCGATTATTCCCGATGCCAATCGGCGCTGGGCGCGAGAAAGGGGATTGCCGCCTTGGAAAGGGCACGAAGTTGGTGCGGAAAATTTTGAAAAATTAATCAGCTATTCATTAAAAAAAGGCATTAAGTGTCTTTCTATCTGGGGATCATCGATCGATAATTTGACGAAACGCCCATTAGACGAGAAGAAGGCACTCCTGGAGATTTATAAAAAATATTTTACCAAGATGTTGGAGGGGAGTGAGATCCATGAGAATGAAGTGCAAGTGAATTTTATCGGGCGTTGGGAGGAGCAATTTCCGGATTCGCTAAAAAAGATCATTTACGCCGTGATTGAAAAGACGAAGAATTATCAAAAGCGGGTCCTAAATTTTTTGCTGGCGTATAGTGGTACAGATGAGATGCTCCTGGCGATGGAAAAAATCAATGCTAAGTGTGAAAAAGGAGCGAGAATTACAGCGGAAATGCTCAAAGAAAACTTGATGACAGCAAAACTTCCCGCGGTGGACTATATGATCCGCACGGGCGGTGAACCGCATAATAGCGCCGGGTTTATGATGTGGGATATGGCGGACGCGCAATTGTTTTTTTCTCCGGAAAAATTTCCTGATTTTAATGAAGAGAAGTTTGAAGAAGCGCTTGTGGAATTTGCGAGAAGGCAGCGAAGGTTTGGGGGATAAAAACATCGTCATTCTGAGCGAAGCGGAGCGGAGTCGAAGAATCTGCTTTTGCTTATCGCTAGCGTTGTGAGAATAGTAAAAACTTCGATTATTGCCGGCAGATCCTTCGACTTCGTCCGAGTACGGACTGCGCTCAGGATGACAACTTAAATTATTTGTTAATTTTTAATTTAAAAAATATATGGAACAAGTTTTTACCGATCAAAATTTTGATCAGGAAGTGTTAAAAAGCGACAAAGTAGTTTTGGTAGATTTTTGGGCGCCTTGGTGCGGGCCGTGTCTTGCAATGGGACCGATCATCGAGGAGTTAGCCAAAGAGCTGGATGGTAAAATTAAGGTGGGTAAGATCAATGTGGATGAAAATTCCAAGACTGCCCAGGATTTTGCCATTATGTCTATTCCGGCGCTGAAAATTTTTAAGGGTGGAAAAGTGGTACAGGAATTTATAGGGATGCAAGCGAAAGAGGTCTTGAAGGAGGCGTTGGAGAAGGCGTAATATTTGTGTCATCCTCGCGACCGCGTGCCGCCTTAGCTTTAGCGGTGGAGCAAGGCGGGGATCCAGGCACCTCGGGCTTAGTATATAGAAAAACGAGCTATTAAATGCAGAGCTGACTGAAATATGAGGCAAAAAGATTTATAATTCGATTTTCCAGAGTTTAAAACTAGTGGAACCTGGATTCCCGCCTTCGCGGGAATGACACTATGAAAAAATTATGCAAGAAACCTACGACTTAATCATCATCGGTGCGGGACCGGCTGGACTGTCTGCTTCGATTTATGCTTCGCGCTATAAGCTTAATCACTTGCTATTAGGAGCGACGATTGGCGGGCAGATCAACGAGATTCGGCAGTTGGAAAATTGGCCAGGGGATAAGTCTGTCTCTGGCTTTGACCTGCTTTCGCGTTTTGTCGAGCATACGAAAAGTCTCGGGATTTCTCCGCAAAATGAATCGGTCGTGGAAATCAAAAAATCGGACGAAGATGTTTTTGAAGTAGTGACAGGAAAAACTACGCACAAGACACGTGCCATTATTATGGCGATGGGGACGGAATATCGCAAGCTAAATGTTCCCGGCGAAAAAGAATTGACCGGCAAGGGTGTTTCCTATTGCGCGACGTGCGATGCGATGTTTTTTCGAAACAAGGTCGTTTCGGTGATTGGCGGAGGCAATGCGGCGGCTACTTCTGCCTTGGGACTAACGGATTTTGCTTCCAAGGTCTATCTGGTTTATCGCGGTGATCGTTTGCCAGCCGAACCGATCTGGCTTGACAAAATTGCGGCCAATCCAAAGATCGAAGTGATTAAAAATACCAATATCATCGAAATCAAAGGGGAGCAGAAAGTGGAAAAAGTTATCCTAGACAAAGCTTATAACGATAAAACATACCTCGAAACAGATGGTGTTTTTGTGGAAATCGGATCGGAGCCGGGCATCGAATTAGCGGAGCGTCTGGGAGTGGAAATTGATGAGCAGGGCTATATCAAAGTCAATGCGGATATGGGGACAAATATTCCTGGCATTTTTGCAGCCGGTGACATTACGACCGGATCGAACAAATTTCGCCAGATTATTACCGCTTCAGCCGAAGGCGCTGTGGCGGCGAATGGGGTGTATAAGATGCTGAAACTGAAATAATTCAGAGCCACTGACTTTGCCACGCCGAGCAGGCGGGTTAGCACTGATTACACTTGATTGCACTGATTTTTGGAAATAAAAAAACCACCTTGACTCCTGGCTGGGAATCAAGGTGATGCTGAGTGAGATAGGGGCTCATTGCTTCATGAAAGCCGCTATATTTTTTTCGTAGTCAAGGTTTGATTTTTTGCAGACAGCATATCTTGTCGGCAGGTTCTCCTTAAAAATTTCAAAAGATACCCTCGCATTTGAATTTTGAACGCGTACGCTACGGGGATATGTCGTGATTATGCGGAAGATTACTTCTTCACTTTCTCCGATAAGTAGGTCTCCTATTTTGAGATCAAGTTTGATTTGTGTGTTCATGCGGCCCTCCTCTTGGTAGATGCGTTGATTTTTTAAGCCATTTGCGTTGAAATAGCGACAATATTTACGATTTATAATTATACACCTAAACCTATGAAAAGTCAAGAGTTTGCGTCGATTAGGCTTTCCAAAAAAATTGGCGGGAAGATTGAAATTTGTAGCAAGGAAAAGCTGACGGAGAAAAATCTGGCGGTTTTGTATACTCCGGGGGTGGCGGAAGTTTCCAAGGCGATTGCCAAGGATAAGAAATTATCTTTTTCCTATACTATGCGTAAAAATACCGTGGCGGTCATTTCGGACGGTTCGGCCGTTTTGGGATTGGGCAATATCGGACCGGAAGCGGCTTTGCCTGTGATGGAAGGCAAGGCTTTGCTTTTCAAGGAACTTGCCGGAGTGGATGCAATTCCAATCGTGCTTGATACGCAAGATACCCAAGAAATTATAAAAATAGTTAAAGCCTTGGCGCCGACTTTTGGCGGGATCAATTTGGAGGATATTTGCGCTCCGCGTTGCTTTGATGTGGAGGAAGCGTTGAAAAAAGAATTGGATATTCCCGTTTTTCATGATGATCAGCATGGCACAGCGATTGTGGTTTTGGCCGGACTTTTGAATGCACTAAAAGTCGTCAAAAAAGATCTGGCGAAAATCAGAATTGTTATTTCCGGCACGGGTGCGGCGGGCGTGGCGATTGCTAAGTTGCTTTTGAAGGCCGGAGCGAAACATATCGTTATGCTTGATCGAATGGGGATAATTCACAAAGAAAGAGATGGCGGGCTTAATGATTCAAAGATGGAGATTGCGAGGATTACCAATCCGGAAAATATCCGTGGCAATGTGCGCGACGCACTGACCGGCGCGGATGTGTTTATCGGAGTTTCAGCGCCAAATATTCTCACGGAAGAAGACATCCACCAGATGAATAAAAACTCAATCGTGTTTGCAATGGCGAATCCTATTCCGGAAATTATGCCCGACCGGGCCAAAGCGGGCGGAGCACGCATCGTGGCCACTGGTCGCTCTGACTTTGCTAATCAGATCAACAATGTTTTGGCCTTTCCGGGAATCTTTCGCGGAGTGCTCGACAATCATGTCAAAAAAATTACCGAAGAACACAAAATTAAAGTAGCGTATGCGATTGCCAGTTTGATAAAAAAACCGACTCATGATAAAATAATACCAAGGGCGCTGGATAAAAATGTCGTAAAAAAAGTGGCCAGCGTCTTTAAGAAATAAAATAAAAAAATGAAGATTTATCGCAAAAAAATTGAAGTAAAAAGTACCAGCAGTATGGAGTTTATTGATATCACTAGCAGGGTGGCGGAAATAGTCAGCCAATCTGGCGTGCGGGAGGGAACGGTGCTTGTCTATTCCCCACATACTTCAGCCGGGATTTTAGTTAATCACAATGAACCGATGTTGCTTCAGGATTTTGCCCGCGTTCTTTATCGAGTAGCGCCGATTGAAGATCGTTATTCTCATGATCTTTTCGAATTAGCCAGGAGGAATAAGTCTGATGGTCGCAGTAATGGACATTCTCATTGCAAAGTGATGCTTTTGGGAATAAGTGAAACAATACCACTTGAGAAAGGGCATATGTTGATCACTGAGAAGCAAAATATCTTCATGGCGGAAATGGACGGAGCACGGACGAGAGAAATAATCATCCAAGTGATGGGGCTTTGACATTCTCTACGAATTACCTGCCCGCAATGCTATACACAGCGTTGCAGGCGGAAGAATTTATACGAATGTATGAATAAAGATAGTAGCGTAGAGGTTGAACCTCTAGCCGCTGGTTATTGTAAAATCAATGCGTAAAAAAATTATTTTAGGTTTTCTTTTGGTTTTTATCCTCGCAATTTTGGGCGGATTTTTTTATGTCCGCAATCAGATTTACTATTCACACGGCGTCCAAAAACAAGTCATTCTTTTTGAGATTAAAAAAGGGGAGGGAAATGAGGTGATTGCGACTAATTTGGGGAATAAGGGATTGATTTCGGGCAAGGTTTATTTCTATTATTACATCTATCGAGCCAAGTTGATAAACAGAATAATGCCCGGGTCGTATTTGCTTAGTGGCAATCTGACTATTCCGGAAATTGCCCATGCCATCACCAATCCTGAGACACAGGCCGTACGGATCACTTTTCCGGAAGGGTTGACGGCGAAGAATATGGCGGAAATTATCAGAAAAAATAATTTTGATGGCGATGGATTTTCAGCCCTCACTAGTAGTATCCCGGATAGTTTCCGAAAACGTTATGCTTTTCTTGCCGATCCTGAAGTCACCAGTCTTGAGGGTTATCTTTTTCCGGATACTTATTTTTTCAAAAAAGATCTGACCGCCGAAGCAATTGCCAAAAAAATGCTGGATAATTTTGAGAATAAATTAGATGAAACATTACTGACTGAAATTAAAAAGCAAAACAAAAAACTCTCCGACGTAATCACTCTTGCTAGCATCGTAGAAAAAGAAGTTCCGACGGAGGCGGATATGAAAATTGTAGCCGGCATTTTTGAAAATCGTTTAGCGGTCGACATGCCACTTCAGAGCGATGCGACGTTGTCATATATTTTGAATGACACGATTGACAGCCATTCTCTCGAACAGCTCAAAACTATTTCGCCATATAATACCTATACGAACAAAGGTTTGCCACCAGGACCAATTGCTAATCCGGGATCGCAAGCTATTTTAGCGGTTATTTATCCGCAAAAAACCGATTATACCTATTTTCTAACCGCGGGAACTGGCGAGGACAAGAAGACTTATTATGCTAAAACATATGACGAGCATTTGGCGAATAAACAGAAAGCGGAGCTATGAGAGCGAAAGTAATATTTATTTGTGGTGATGAATTTGAGCTTTTTGTTTTTCTTGAATTTATGATATATTATTAGCATTAAAACTAACAAAACAAAAATGAAAACAAAACTACTCAGCCTAATTATCGTTTCGGTTTTGATCTTTTCTTTTCTGTCTCTCAGTTCAAACAAAGCTCAATCGAGTACTTGTGGTAATGGGACTAAAGAAGATGGTGAAGAATGTGATTTTAATTCCGCTTTCGGACCGTATCCGAACCAGTGTCCTGATAATGGGCCGTGCAATCAGGCGACTTGTACCTGTGGCGCGCCTAGTCCGGATCCGGTGGATCCAAATGATCCTACTTGTCTTCCGGATTGTGCTTGTTCTGCGGACACCTATATCGGCTCTTATTGCATGGATAAATGCAATACGCGCTGTTATGGACAAAAGGTGGATCCGGTCTATGGACCAGGAGTGGGCAATCCGACGGAATACGTGACTTTTCATAATCGTTATACTCGGGTGCCGGAAGATGCGAAGATAGGTGATGACCCTGGCTATGCATTTGCAAATCCAATTACAAGAAATGGTGGATATGAGCCATATTACAGAGTATTTATTCCGCCAGGTGCAACACATATAAATGTTCAACAGATAGCTTTTACGGCCAGTGGTTCGGTTAATGATGGTTCTGTTACTCATTTCAATACTCCACCAACTGGCAGTCCTGAACCGGGAGGTTGGCCAGATATTCCCGCTAACCTGGACTATGATTGCAGTACATTCAAGCAAGATCAGGATGCATATCTCAAACTTGATTTAATCGAAAGTAAAGAATGCCACGCTCGCTTTAATATGGAGGGCTATCTTGACACTATAAAAATGGTTGGTTTTGATCCGGCCAAGCTTGATCAAGGAGGTTGGTTGTATATTAAATTGAGTGATGTAAATGGCAACTTTGATTCAGTTAAGTGGCCTTTCAATTCTGTTTCAGTCAGAGTCGACCCAAAAACCTACAATGACTGGTGGGACCATTATGGTTCCAGCCCAGACGGCTCCATCAACTGGGATAAAGACGTCGAAAGTGTCATCACCTATGTTGCCCCCACCAAACCCACCGACCCTATCAACGATCCCATTCTCCCCACTGGCCCCGACTGCGCCCAAAAAGTTTGCTCTGGTAATTCTTGTTGGAACGGAGAGGAATATATCGCGGGCACCAAAACCCAAGACTGCGCCACAGGATCAGCTAAGGCCAATCCCACTTCAATCAAACCAGCAACGATTGATGGTGAACCGAAAGAAGGAGAGATTTCCTATCTCACCTGGAGTTCTAGCAATG